>CAYZFR010000061.1:0-19192 GCA_964477875.1 uncultured Myxococcales bacterium | reverse complement strand
TGTACCTCACGACCCAGGCCGAAGAGCTTGCCGAGGACCTGCGCAAGAAGGGCCTCCGCGTCCACGACCTGGTTCGCCCCGAGCAGCTGTCTTTGTTCTGACCCGACCCCCTTAGTACGTCACCCACCAGATGCCGTAGATGGCGAAGCCGAGGGCGGCGCCCACGAGCGCGGCGACGAGCGGGCTGATGCCTTGGGAGGTGGGCGTCGGGGGGCTGGGGGTGGCGGAGACCTTTAAAGGCGTGGGGTTGGCCCGACGCTCCCTTATGACCCGGCCGGAGCGGGGCGCGGCGGTTGCGGGACCGATCATCGGGGCTGGCCGGCCGGGTCCCGGCCCGGCGGCGCTCTTTAGGAGCGCGTCCGGTCGCCGGCCGCGGGCGCGGACGCCGGTTTGGGTGGGGCCCGAGCTGGGCGGCAATGGGGGTGGCCCTTTCGCGTCGCCCGAGCCATCGGTTTCGGTGGGGGGCTCGGCGGGTATCTGGCGCGAGACGAGGGTCGGCTCCTCGAAGTCGGTCCAGGTCCCACGTTCCAGATCCGAGACGACCCGCGGGTGGACCGAGAGGTCGACCGACATGGTGCGCTCGACCGGCAGCTCGCCTCGGCCGAAGACCGAACGCTGCTTCTCCCGGGAGGTCGCGATGATCAGGGAGATGTCGTCGGTCATTTCCGGCAGCTCGGAGGGGATCGGCGGCAGACCCTGAGAGAGCGGATAGAGGGTCCGAAGGTGCTCGACCAACATCTGCCGGCCGGTGTGCAGGCTCCCGATCTCACGCTGGATCGCTCGGACCGCGTCCCGCATGGCGAGAGCAGTCGGGAAGCGCTCGTCGGGATCGGTCGCGGTGGCGGTGGCCAGGAGTCCGTCCACCGAAGGCGGCAGGTCGGGGATGACGGAGCGAGGATTGCGGTGCTTGGGATCCAGGACGCGCTTCCAGAGCGTCTTCTGGTCCGTCTCGTCGACGAGCCGCTCTCCGGTGAAGACTTCGAAGAGCATGACGCCGGTAGCGTAGAGGTCGGCTCGGCCATCGATGGTCTCGTGTCGCGCCTGCTCGGGGCTCATGTAGCCGAACTTGCCCACCGCCAGGGCGCCGACCGTTCGGCTCGGCAAGAGGGCGGAGCGGGCGAGGCCGAAGTCGATGAGCCGGATCCCGCCGTCGCCGCCGACGAGGATGTTTTGGGGTGAGACGTCCCTATGGACGAGGCCCATGTGCCGTCCTCGCTCGTCGGTGAGGTTGTGGACGTGGTCGAGGCCGGACAGCACCATCTCGGCCACGTAGAGGCCGATCGGGAGCGGGAGCGGCTCGCGACGCTCGTAGGCCCGGTCGAGGACGTCGCCCAGATCGAAGCCGGGCACGTACTCCATCGCGATGTAGTAGGTCTCGCGAAACTTGCCACAGTCGAACACGCGAATGATGTTCTCGTGCTGCATCCGGACCATGATCTTCGCCTCGTCGGTGAAGCGGCCGACGAACTCGTCGTCGCCGTCCAGATCGGTTCGGATGGTCTTGATGACGCAGCGCTGGTTCACGCCGCGGGCAACGGCGAGGAAGACGTCGCCCATTCCCCCCCGGGAGAGGCTCTTCTCGAGCACGTAGCGACCGAAGGGTTGTGGGAACGCCATGCGCCGCCTCCTCGGTTTTCTAGCAGAGGTTCGAGTCGACCGAAACGTCGAGGGGCAGCGAAGCATTCGCAATTCAACTTGCGCTTTCTCGCTTGGAGAGGGACTGAACGTCGGGCCCGCACCGAGGCACCCATACCTGGTGCTGCACGACGACCCGCACCTGAGCCCGGAGCGCGCGGGGGCTCTCGCCGCCGGTGAAAACCCTGCAGGCTTTGAAAGCAGCCACCTGGCGGGCTGCGCGGCCTGTCGGGCTCGGCTGGACCGAGCCCGGGCCATGCTGGGCCTCCTCCAGACCCCTGCGCTCGACGAGTTCACGGCTCGTCGCGTCGAGTCGGCGCTCCTCCGGCGGCTGGAGGTGGAAGCGGCTCCTTCGCCTGGCCAGCGAGAGCGTCGCCTCGCCTGGGCGGCGGCGGGCCTGGCCCTGGTCATGGGGGCGGGGGTCTTCGCGGCCAGCGCCCCGCGGCAGGATTCGTCGCCTTCGGCCTCGTCGGCCCTCCTCCAGAAGAACATGGCGCCGGCCTCCCCGTCGCCTCCCCAATGTCTGGTCTCCCCGGCGCCCTCGGAAACCGAGGCCTGGCTCGGCTTCGAAGAGCAGGTGGCGGCGCCCGAAGCGCCGGTCAAAGCCCCGCCGGCCCGGCCGCGGCCCATCCGAGCCCGAGCTGCGGCTGCGCGGGCCCGACAGGCCGCGCAGCCGTCCGCCCCAACTTCGACGGTCGCCTGGGGCGAGACCACCGTCACCCGGCGGTCCCCCTCCGATCCCTTCGCCGCACTGCTCCTGGAGGGCTTTGGCGCCCACGCCGACGGGCGACACGAGGAGGCCGACGCCATCGCCATCCGGGCCCTGGGTCTCGCCGAGACCAAGGTCCAGTCCCTCTCCGCCTGGCGTCTTGCCTGCGAAAGCCGCATCGCCGGCCGACGGCCCTCTGCCGCCATCGAAGCCTGCGAACATCTTCTGGAACACCCGAACCCAGAGCGGGTACGTACGACCCACTTCATGCTCGGCACCCTTCACCGGACGCGGCTGGGCGACTGTGAAGCCGCCATCGAACACTACGGGCAAGCGCTCGTCTTCGGCGTGCCGAGTCTCTACACCCAGGAGGCGCTCCGCTTTCGGGCCGAGTGCGCTCTCGAGCTCGGTCGCCTCGACGCGGCAGAGGCCGATCTCGAGCGGCTGGCGTCGCAGCCGGGTCTGGTGTCCCGATGGGAGGAAGTGAAGGCGCTGCAGGCTAGGCTGCGTCAGGCGCGGGCGGCGGCGACGAAGAGGGAGCGCGAACGATAAAGGACGGATTCCGGAGCTCTCTCTTGTTGTAGGCGATCCGCGCTCCGCTGCCCGGCACCACGATCTCGAGCCCAGCCGAGCGGATGATGCACTCACCCGCCCCCACGTCCCACTCCATGGTGGGACCGAGCCGGACGTACACGTCGGCCATCGACTCGGCCATCTTCCCGAACTTGATAGCGGACCCGAACTTCTCCACCCGCTCGATCCCGAGCGTTTGCAGGTAGCGGTCGGTGCCGCCCCCCTCGCGATGAAAGCGCGAGGCCAGCGCGACCCGAGGAGGATCCGCCGGCGCCGCCGGCGGGAGGGTCCTTCGCTCCGATCCGCGCCAGCGGATCACGGGGCCGTCCTTCACCGACATCCAGGTCGTGTCCAGCATCGGGGCGTGCACGACGCCCAGCACGGGCTCGCCCTCGTCGATCAGACCGATGCAGACGCAGAAGTCGCCGGTTCGGCGGACGAAGTCCCGGGTCCCGTCCAAGGGGTCCACGAGCCAGAATCGGGACCACTTTCTTCGCTCGGACCAGGGTGCGATGGCGGCCTCCTCGGACAAGATGGGACAGGTGTGCACCGACGGGAGGCGCGCACGGATCAGTGCGTCGGCGTCGACGTCGGCCGCCGTCACCAGCGTCCCGTCGGCCTTGGTATCGGCCTCGACGGGGCCGGCTCGGTAGTGCGTGGCGATGAGCGCGCCCGCTGCGTGGGCGACGGCGGCCACCTCGTCCAAGCGCTCGTTCACCGGACCGCCTTGTGCCGCATTCGGCGGGCCGGTAGGCCTCTGCCATGAAGATTCTGGTGACGGGCGGATGCGGCTTCATCGGCTCCGCCGTCATTCGCCACCTCATCGGCCAGACCGAGGCCTCGGTCGTCAACGTCGACAAGATGACCTATGCGGCGACGCCCGGGGCCCTCGACGCGGTCGAGGGGCACCCGCGCTACGCCTTCGAGAAGGTCGACGTCTGCGACGGGCCGGAGGTGCAGCGCGTCTTCGAACAGCACGATGTGGACGCCGTCATGCACCTGGCCGCCGAGTCCCACGTGGACCGAAGCATCGACAGTCCCGCCGACTTCATTCAGACGAACGTAGTCGGCACCTATGCGATGTTGGAAGCGGCGCTCCGTCACTGGCGAAGCATGGACGAGGCGCGCCGAGGAAGCTTTCGATTCCATCACATCTCGACCGACGAGGTGTACGGTTCCTTAGGCTCGACCGGACTGTTCACCGAGAGCACGCCCTATGCGCCGAACTCGCCCTATTCGGCCTCCAAGGCCTCTTCAGACCACCTCGTGCGGGCGTGGTATCACACCTTTGGGCTCCCCACCGTCACCAGCAACTGCTCCAACAACTATGGGCCCTACCAGTTTCCAGAGAAGCTCATCCCTTTGATGATCATCAACGGCCTGCTGGGGAAGCCGCTCCCGGTCTACGGCGCCGGCGACAACGTTCGGGACTGGCTGCACGTCGAGGACCACGCACGCGCTCTGCATCTCGTGCTCACCCAGGGCGAGCCCGGCGAGGTGTACAACGTCGGCGGCCACAACGAGCGCAACAACCTGGAGGTGGTCCACACCCTCTGCGATCTCCTCGACGAGCGCGTGCCAGCAGAGCGCCCGCGCCGAGAACTCATTCAGTTCGTCAAGGACCGCCCGGGCCACGACCGGCGTTACGCCATCGACGCCTCCAAGATCGAGCGGACCTTGGGCTGGACACCGGTCGAGACCTTCGAGTCCGGAATGGCCCGAACCGTCGACTGGTATGTCGAGCACCGCCCTTGGTGGGAGGACATCCGAGCCTCCCGCTACAGAGGAGAGCGTCTCGGAAATCAGTGAGCGTTGCTGCTTGACCCGTGGGTTCCGGAGGTCCATAAACCTAACGCTGACGTAAGCGTGAGGTTTTGAAGTGAGTGCAATCACGGTCACAGAGCCCGTCCCGGCGACGGCCACCCTGAAAATCGGGGACTTAGCGCGCCGCGTCGGGAAGAGCCCCCGGGCCTTGCGCCTGTACGAAGAGATGGGGCTTCTGGGGCCGGCGGTCCGGACGGACGGCGGTCACCGGCTCTACGCCAGCGATGCCCTCCTTCGGCTCCGGTGGATCGATCGGCTTCAGCTCCTGGGGCTATCCCTGCCGGAGATTCGGGATTTCCTGCAAGAGCTCGAAGGTGCCCAGTCCGGGCCTCGGGCCATGAGCCATGTGCGGAGACTCTTCATCGAAAAGATGCAGGGGGTCGAGCGCCAGCTCAAAGAGCTGTCGGCGCTTCGGGAGGAGCTCCGGGACGGCCTCACCTACCTCGACATTTGCGGTGACTGCAGCAGCGAATCCGACGTCGCCGGCTGCAAGAGCTGCGGTCAGCAGCACGCCACTTCGGAGCCCGTCCTCATCTCGGGCATCCATCACAAAGGGCAAGGATGACATCATGAACGTTCAACTACCCATCTACATGGACAACAACTCGACGACGCCGATGGACCCCCGGGTTCGGGAAGCCATGGCGCCCTTCGAAACGGATCAATACGGCAACGCCGCCAGCCGCTCCCACGCCTTCGGCTGGGCGGCCGAAGAGGCGGTCGAGAAGGCCCGCGAACAGATCGCCCAGCTGATCGGCGCTACGCCCTCGGAGGTCATCTTCACCAGCGGCGCGACCGAAGGCGACAACTTGGCTCTCAAAGGCGTCGCCCACATGTACGGCATCACCAAGGCCGAGAAGCTGATGGTCGAGGCCATCGCTCGCGCCAAGGTCGATGGCACGATGGAGAATGCCGAGGCCGTGCTTCCGCCGAAATTCGGCTCCATCGACTTCGAGGCGGTGGCCAAGGAAGGCGCCGACGCCCACTTCTCGGGGCGGGGTGACCACATCATCACCGTCCGCACCGAGCACAAGGCGGTCTTGGACAGCGCCAAGCGCCTGGAGCGCGAAGGCTATCGGGTGACTTATCTCGACGTGGACCAGAACGGTCTCGTGAGCCTCGATCAGCTCGAGGCGTCGATCACCGACGACACCATCTTGGTGTCCATCATGTTCGCCAACAACGAGATCGGCGTCATCCAGCCCGTGAAGGAGATCGGCGAGCTCTGCCGCTCCAAGGGCGTGCTCTTCCACACCGACGCCGTCCAGGCGGTGGGCAAGGTGCCGATCGACGTCAACGAGATGAAGATCGACCTCCTCTGCATCTCGGGCCACAAGATGTACGGACCCAAAGGGGTGGGCGCGCTTTACGTCAGGCGCCGCAAGCCGAGGGTGCGGCTGGAGGCGGTCATCGACGGCGGCGGCCACGAGCGCGGCATGCGCAGCGGCACCCTCAACGTGTCCGGCATCGTCGGGCTTGGCAAAGCGGCCGAGCTCTGCGAGCAGGAGATGGAGACCGAGTCCAAGCGCCTCATCGGCCTACGGAATCGCTTCTGGGAGAAGATCAGCGGCGAGCTCACCGACGTCCACGTCAACGGCCACCCGCAGCATCGGCTGCCGGGTAACATCAACATCTCCTTCGCGTTCGTAGAGGGCGAGGCGATGATGATGGCCATCAAAGACGTGGCGGTCTCTTCGGGCTCGGCCTGCACCAGCTCGTCGCTGGAGCCGAGCTATGTCCTCCGGGCCCTCGGGGTGGGGGACGATCTCGCTCACAGCTCGATCCGCTTCGGAATGGGGCGGTTCACGACGGAAGAAGAGGTCGACTATGTGGCCGACCTCGTAATCAGTCGCGTAAAGAAACTGCGCGACATGTCCCCTCTGTATGAGATGCACATGAAGGGGATCGACCTCAACAGCATCGAATGGGCGGCTCATTGAGCCCCGAAAGGATTTGAATCATGGCGTACAACGACAAGGTCATTGACCACTACGAGAACCCCCGAAACGTCGGCTCGATGGACGAGCAGGACGAGACCGTCGGCACCGGGCTGGTCGGCGCGCCCGCATGCGGCGACGTGATGCGGCTCCAAATCAAGGTCAACGCGGACGGCATCATCGAAGATGCCAGGTTCAAGACCTTCGGCTGCGGGTCTGCGATCGCCTCCTCGTCCCTCGTCACCGAGTGGGTGAAGGGCAAGTCGCTGGACTATGCCGAACAGCTTCAGAACACCTCTATCGTCGAGGAGCTCGCGCTGCCGCCGGTGAAGGTCCACTGCTCGGTCCTGGCCGAGGATGCGATCAAGGCAGCGGTGGCCGACTGGCGAAACAAGAAGGAGAAGAAGGACTGAGCCCATGGCTGGCCTGAACGTCCTCCAAAAGCGCCCCGAGGCCACGGGGACCCTCGATGTAACCTCCTCGGCGGCGGCTGCCATCTCGAAGTACCTTCGCGAGCACGACGCGCCCGACAGCGCCGGCCTTCGGGTCGGCGTACGCGGCGGCGGCTGCAGTGGGCTTCAATACTTTCTCGACGTCGAGAGCGCGCCGAAGGGGAGCGACAAGACCATCGAACGGGACGGCGTGGAGGTCTACGTCGACCCGAAGAGTCTCCTGTTTCTTCAGGGAGCCACCCTCGACTACGTGACGGGGCTCATGGAGTCGGGCTTCAAGTTCATCAATCCTCAGGCGGCAAAGGGCTGCGGCTGCGGCGAGTCCTTTACCCCGCGCTGATCATGTCCACTTGCTCCGCCTGCGGGGCGGAGGTCGCCGGTCCGGCTTGTTCGGAATGCGGCGTCCTTCAGCCCGTGTCGACCACCGATCCCTTCGAGGTCCTCGGGCTCCCGCGCCAAATGCGCCAGGAGCGCAAGGACCTGGATAAGGCCTTTCGGGAGCGGTCGCGACGGGTTCATCCCGACCGCCATTCCGGTGCTTCCGACGAGCAAAAGCTGCTCGCGCTCAAGCACACGAATTTGGTCAATGAGGCCTACACGCTCCTGAAGGATCCGCGACGGCGGGCGGCGTACATGCTGGAAGCAGCAGGGCACGTCATCGACGAGGACGCATCACGGACTCAGGACCCCGCTCTTTTGATGGAGCTGATGGAGCTTCGAGAGTCCTTCGAAGGGATGGCGCTTCCGGAGCTCGAGACCAAAGAGGCCGAGCTGAAGGCGGAGATCCGCGGACTGTTGGAGTTCGCGGCCGAGCACTTCGATGATGGAGAACACGAGCGGGACGAGGTCGTGAAGAACTTGGAGAAGGTTCGCTACTTCGAGCGGCTCCTGGAGCTGGTGGACGAGCGGATCGAAAGAGAGAGCTGACATGGCATTGCTACAGATAGGAGACAGCAAAGAAGCCTGCGCCGGCCGCGTCGTGGGGATCGACCTCGGGACCACCTTCTCCCTGGTGGCGACCGTCGACGACGGGGCCCCTCGGGTGATTCGAGACGCAGAGGGCCGGGGGGCGATGCCCTCCGTGGTCTGGGCAGGCCCCGAGCGACGAGTCGAGGTCGGACACGAAGCCAAGCGTCAGGCCGGAAGTCGGCCCCGTCGGACCATCGCCTCCGCCAAGCGCTTCATGGGTCGCAGCCACGCGGAGGCCCAAGCGCAGGAGGAGCTTTCTCCCTACCGCTTCACGCCGGGTGCCGACGGGCCGGTGGTCTACTTCGACCTCGGTGACGGTGAGCGGGTGACGCCGATCGAGGTCTCGGCCTCCATTCTCCGCGCCCTCAAGGAACGCGCCGCCGGCGAGCTGGGCGGTGAGCTGGACGGCGCCGTGATCACGGTGCCGGCCTACTTCGACGATGCCCAGCGCCAGGCGACCAAGGACGCGGCCCGGATCGCCGGGCTCAAGGTCCTTCGTCTCCTCAACGAGCCGACCGCGGCCGCTCTCGCCTACGGGCTCGACAAGAACAAAGAAGGAATGTTCGCCGTCTTCGACATGGGCGGGGGGACCTTCGACATCTCTCTCCTTCGCCTGTCAGAGGGCGTCTTCCATGTTCTCACCACCGGGGGCGACAGCCGGCTGGGTGGAGACGACTTCGATCGGGCGGTGGCAGAGCATTTCCTCCGCCAGGGCGGCGTGGATCCGACCCAGGCGCCGCCGGAGCTGGCGGCGGAAGCCTTGGCCGAGGCGCGGCGGGCCAAGGAAGCCCTGACCACCGCCGATGTCATCGATCTCGCCATCGGCGGTCACTCCTACGATCTGACGCGGGAAGGCTTCGATGAGCTGATCCTGCCCATCCTCACCCGAACCAAAGCGCCGATCCGCCGGGTCCTCAAGGACGCGGGTCTGGACGGTGAAGAACTCGACGGCGTGGTCCTCGTCGGAGGCTCGACCCGGGTACCCGCCGTCCGGCGCTTCGTGGCCGAGATCTTCGGGCAGGAGCCGCTCGCCGATCTGGACCCCGACGAGGTGGTCGCGATGGGAGCGGCGGTGCAGGCCGATCTGCTGGGCGGCAACGGCCCCCGAAGCGACGTCGTGCTCTTGGACGTCCTCCCGCTCTCGCTGGGCGTGGAGACGATGGGAGGCGCGACGGCGAAGATCCTCCATCGCAACCAGACCATCCCGGCCGAGGCGGCTCAGGAGTTCACCACCTACGCCGATGGCCAGACCGGCCTGAAGCTGCACGTCGTCCAGGGCGAGCGCGAGATGGCCAAGGACTGCCGCTCCCTGGCCAGCTTCACGCTGTCGGGCATCCCGCCCTTGGGCGCGGGCATGGCCCGGATCCAGGTCACCTTCAGCGTCGACGCCGACGGGATCCTTCATGCCTCGGCCGAAGAGAAGGAGACCGGCACGACCGCGTCCATCGAGGTCAAGCCCTCCTATGGTCTCGATGACGTCGAGGTGGAGCGGATGATCATGGAGTCCTTCGAGCACGCCGAGGAGGACGTGAAGACCAAGGTCCTGGCCGAGGCCAAGGTCGAAGCGGACCGGATCTTGGTCGCGCTGCAGGCGGCCAAGGAACGAGACGGCGAGCTCCTCGACCCCGGCGAGCGCCAACAGCTCGATCAGGGGGTCCAGGCCCTGCGCGACGCGGTGGAGGCCGAAGACGCCAGCGCCATCCAGGCTCGAATCGAAGAGCTGGACGCCGCCTCGGCCGAGTTCGCCGGCCGGCGCATGAACAAAGCGATCAAGTCCGCCCTCTCGGGGCGCGATGCCGCCACCTGGAGCGGCTGAGTTGCTCACCTGGACCCACATGGGTGCCGTGTATCCGCCCTTCCTCCGATCGTAGTCTGGTCCCACCCCCCGCGGGCCTCGATTTCGATGAGACGTGCTCCCAAGCAGACCGCCTTCTCGCCCACCCGCGACGTCGTCGCCGGTGCCAACGGCTACGTCGGACGAATCTTCGGCGACTACCGAATCCGACGGGTCGAACGGGCCACCGAGCAAGTGGCCATCTACCTGGCCGACGACCTCACGCCCGGACCTCGGCGGCAGGTCCTGCTCAAGGTGCTCCGACGCGCCGGGCAAGAAGACCCCGGCTTCGCGAAGAGCTTCGAGGCCGAAGCGGAGCTCGCGCTCCGGCTTCACCATCCCCACATCCTCCGGGCCTTCGCCCGGCCCGAGGTCGACGGCTTTCCCTCGGTGGCCTTCGACGGCGTCGACGGCCCTCGGCTCAGTCGCGTCCTACAGCAGGCCCGGACCCGGGGGATCGGTCTTCCCTTCGACGCCGTGTGCACCATCGGCGTGCGTTTGCTGAGCGGTCTGGAGCACGCCCACGGCCAGACCGACCTCGACGGCTGGTCCCTTGTTCATCAGTCGGTCTGCCCCGAGAACGTCTACGCGAGCAGCACTGGCGTAGTCCGTCTGGCCCACTTTGCCGGGCGAGGCTTGGATGCGATGAGCGATCTCGGCGCTCGTCTGGCCTACCTGGCCCCCGAGCAGATCAACGGGAGCGCGGTCCCGGCTTCGGACCAGTACGGGGTTGCGGTGATCCTGATCGAGCTGTTGAGCGGTCGCCGATTGTTCGAAGCCGGATCTCCTCGCGCTCTGGCCCAGGCGATCATCGACCGAGACCGGCCTCCCTTGGCTCGAATCCTCCCATTCAAGTCGACCGCCCTCGAGATCACGCTCGAGCGCGCCCTGTCCGTGGACCCGAAGGACCGCTTTCCCAGCGCCTCCGTCTTTGCCCGCTCCCTGGGTCGGGCGCTGGCCCAGGGCGGACGCTCGATCAGCGACGAAGCGGTGGCCAAGATCGTGAGCCTTCAGGCCGACGAGACCCCGAGCTCTCCGGTCGACGAGCGGCTCCAGCGGCACCGCATTGGCGCGCAGCCTCTGGTTTTCTCCGAGGGGCGGGAGCTCACGACCTCGGTGCCGCAGCTGCCGGCCTCCACCATCGAAGTGGATCCGGTCGCAAGCTTCAACGCCCCGCGCCCCCCGAGCGCCTGGCGGCGGGTCATGGGCGGTATCCTGGCCGCTGTCGCGCTGGCGGGGATTGGAGCGGCCAGCTGGTTCGCTGGCCAGTCCTTCGGCTGGTGAGCTGCGCTAAAACGTGCCTGTCATCGACAGGAAGAAGTTGGTCGAGTTGTTCTCGGCGAAGTTGGTGAAGAACGGGTTGCCCGGGGCCCGGGAGTTGTCGCCGCTTTGCTGGACCAGGGGAGCGATGGTGCTGATCCCGAGGCTCACGTTCAAGTTCGGCGTAATGACGTAGCCGAGGCTGACGCTGGTGAACCAGATCGCCGACCTTGGACGAATGTCGGTCGCGTTCGGGCTGCCGCCGCCCACCACATCCTCGCAGGGAACGCCGGCCTCCAGTTCCTGGGTCGAGCACACCGGGTCGAGGCGATGAAAGAACTGGTAGAACAGTGATGCCCGGACGCTGAAGTTCAACCCGAAGTTCATCAGGTAGCGGGCGCTGGCGGTGGTGATGAGACCGAAATCGAGGTTCTGGATGCTGCTCGCGCAGGTCCCGTCGGCGCGGAGGTTCTCGGAGCGGCATGCGTTTTCGACCAGGGATCGAAATTCGCCCTCGTCGAAGGTCGGGTTGCGAGGGCTGAAGTCGTAGCGGAAGGTCTCGCTCAAGCCCAGCACGACCGTGCCCGGTCCGACGTTTGAAAAGGGCTTGGTCATGTTGACCGAGTTGTCCCAGCGCAGCTTCCGGTCCTGGATTTGGGCCAGCGGAGAGGTCGGGAGCCGAAACAGGGTGTTGTAGCCGAAGATCAGCCCCGTGTTGTCTTCGACGAAGAGCGAGCGTCCGAGGGCGCCGAGGGTGACGTCGTTGAAGATAAAAGGACGCTCGGACGCGCCGCCCAGCGGACCGCCGGTGACCGATGGATCGATGGTCTGGTTGAAGCTGAAGGCGCCGTAGGCATCGACGCGGCCCTCGAGCACGTTCGCCAGCTTGTAGAGGCCGAAAGCCGAGCCGCTGAAGGTGAGGAGGGTGTCGTCCACCCGGCTGGACAGGACGCTGGAGCCGAGGTTGAAGCCGGCCGTTCCGGAGATGGTCCATGGCTTGGCGGCTTCGTCCTGGGAGACCATCGCCGAACCTGCGCCGAGGGCGGCGGCCGACTGGGTGGACTCTTCGCTCTTGCTTCGGCTTCCCAGCTCTTCCTGGCTCAGGGCTTCGCCTGGGTCACGCGCCGCGCCAGGGACGTCGGGCGTCTCCTCGCCCTCGGTCTCGATCAGAGCGTCGACTTCCTCGTCTTCCTCCGTCACCGCCGCTCCGTCTTCTTCGTCTTCCTCCTCCGAGGTCTCTTCGTTCTCCTCGTCGCCGGCGGCCTCTTCGCTCTCGGCCGGGGTGCGCTCTTGGTCCTCTTGGGCCCAGGCCGGCGCGACCCACAGGGCACAGGCGAGGACGAGGAGGGGGCGGGAAATCATGCTCATGGCTCGAAGCTCCGGTTGGAACATGCGGGGCCGCCCGCGCGTTGGGGGCACCGGCAGGTTCTCGCGATCACAAGGTCTCAGTGAAAAGAAAGAGCACGAAGTGGACCAGGTAGACCAGCCCGAGGATCGCCGAAACGTGGAGGCGCCGGCGTCAGTAAACGATCGCATGGTCGAAGGTTGGGCACCGCTTGACCCACTGGCGGGCGCCTCGACAATCACCCCATGACGCCCATCGTCGAACTCGAAGCGGTCGGGAAGGAATACCCTCTCGGAAATACCCGGGTTCAGGCCCTGGTCGGCGTTGATCTCACCATCCAGCGCGGAGAGTTCCTGTCCATTGCCGGGCCCTCCGGATCCGGGAAAACCACGGCCCTTAACCTGATCGGCTGCGTCGACGTGCCCACCCGAGGCGACGTCCGCATCGATGGACAGTCGGTCAAGGACGCCGGCGACTCCGAGCTCACCAAGCTTCGACTTCGCAAGCTGGGCTTCATCTTTCAGAGCTTCAACCTGGTCCCGGTCCTCGACCTGTTCCAGAACGTCGAGCTCCCGTTGCTCCTGCAGGGCGGATTGCGAGTCAGCGAGCGTCGGCGGCGGGTCGAAGCCATCGTCGATGAGGTCGGCTTGACCCCTCAGATCCGACAGCGTCCCAACGAGCTGTCCGGCGGTCAGCGACAGCGGGTGGCCATCGCCCGGGCCCTGGTCACACGTCCCGCCATCGTCCTCGCCGACGAGCCCACCGCCAACCTGGACTCCAAGACCGGCGCCTCGATCATCGAGCTGATGAAGGCGCTCAATCGCGACGCCGACACCACCTTCATCTTTTCGACCCATGACCCGAGCGTGATGGCGCAAGCTCGCCGGGTGGTGCGCCTCATCGATGGGCGGGTCGAGTCCGACCAGCCGGTGGAGGGCGCCGGCGGCACGGAGCCGGCCCCGGTCCGGGAGGCCTCCTGATGCGAGACTTTCTAGCCCGGCAGGGCCTGGTGCTCGGCATTGCTCTCCGCAACCTGACCAGCCACGGCACTCGCAGTCTCCTCGTGGGCTCGATCCTCGCCCTCGGCACGGCCCTCGTCCTCTTGGGACTTTCGCTCCTCGACAGCATCGAAAGCTCCACCGAGGCCTCCATCACCGAGAGCATGGCCGGCGAGCTGCAGGTCTACGCCAAGGACGGACGAGACGACCTTGCCTTGTTCGGTTCGGGCTTCATGGGCATCGACGAGATCGGTCGCATCGACAGAGTCGACCGGGCGGTGGAGGCGGTCTCGTCGGTGGAAGGGGTACGGGCCGCGGTCCCCATGGGGATCGACTTTGCCACCATCACCCAGGACGGCGAGCTGGAAGCGAGCCTGGCCCGGCTCAGGGACGCCTACTACGAGGACGACGCCGGCGAGGCTCGGGTCTTGGCCCGCCAGGTCCGCGATCTGATCCGCGGCACGGTGGAGGAGCTGCGCCGCCGGCGCCAGATCGTCGACGACCCGGCGGAGCTGAACGCCTCGATCGCCGACGCCGAACGGGCCCTCCAGGACGAGTTTTGGGCCGCCTACGAGGACGACCCCCTCGGCCAGCTCGAATACCTGGACACCAAAGTCGCGCCTCTGGCCACCGAAGGGGAGCTCATCTTTCTCCGCTACGTCGGCACCGACATTCCGAAGTTCGTCGAGCACTTCGAGCGCTTCGAGCTCCTGAAGGGCGAGCAGGTCCCGCCCCTCACCCGGGGCCTGATGATGAACCAGAAGTTCTACGAGCAGCGGATCAAGCACGAGGTGGCCCGCTACTTCGATCGGGTGCACCGGATGGCAGTGGAGCAGGAGATCAGCGTCGAAGCCGACGGCCTGCTCCGCACCATCGCTCGCCGCATGCCGACCCAGTGGCGCCGAATCACCCAGCAGCTGGACCGCAAGGAGCGCGCCGAGCTGCAGGAGGAGCTGGCGGCCTATCTGCCCGAGGTCCAACCTCTCCTGGAGGCGCTCCTTCCGGCGCTCCTGACCGTCAGCGACGAGAACGTCCAGGAGCGCTACGACTGGTTCTACGCCCACGTCGCCCCCCGGATCGATCTGTACGCCATTGACGTTGGCGACACCGTCACCATCCGGGCCTACACCCGCTCCGGCTTCCTCAAGGCCATCAACGTGCAAATGTACGGCGTCTTCCGCTTCCGGGGCCTCGACGAATCGGACCTCGCGGGCGGGCACAACCTGATGGACCTGATGACCTTTCGGGAGCTCTACGGCCTCATGACACCGGCCAAGGCGCGGGAGCTCGACGCGATCCGGAGGACGGCTGGGGTCGAGGACGTGAACCGCTCCTCCGCCGAGAGCACGCTCTTCGCTACCGGAAACGAAGTGGTGGTGGAGAACGGCCCCGAGGTCGAAGGTCTGGGAGGCTTCGACGAGTTCGCAGGCGTCGACTTCGAAGGGATCCGGGACCGCTCGGGGCGCGTCTTGGACGCCTCTTTCTCGGAGCAGGATCTTCAGCAGGGCATGGCGCTCAACATGGCGGTCGTCCTCGGCGACGATGTCCCCATCGCCAGCGCCAAGACGCGAGTCCAGCGGGCCCTCGACGAGGCCGGCCTCCCGCTCCAGGTCGTGAGCTGGCAAGAGGCCTCGGGCCTGGTCGGCCAGTTCATCATCGTGATCCGGCTCGTCCTCTACATCGCCCTCGCCATCATCTTCGCCGCCGCCCTCGTCATCATCAACAACAGCACCGTCACCGCCACCCTGGAGCGCATCCCCGAGATCGGCACCCTGCGTGCGATCGGCGCCCAGCGCGGGACGGTGCTGGTGATGTTCCTGACCGAAACCTTGAGCATGTCTTTGGTGGCGGGCCTGGCCGGCGCCGCGGTCGGGGCCGGCATCCTGCTCGTGCTCGGGCAGGTCGGGATCCCGGCCTGGCACCAGGTGCTCTTTTTTCTATTCGGTGGACCGCGGCTCTTCCCCAGCTTCGGCGTCTCCCACGTCTTGTGGTCCATCGCCTCGGTGGCCCTGGTCGCCACCGTCTCTTCGCTCTACCCGGCATGGCTGGCGGCCCGGGTGCAGCCGGTCGAGGCCATGCAGGACGGAGACTGAGCCGTGTTCTTCACCATCGCCTTTCGCAACTTGGTTCAGGCGCGCCGGCGGACTGGAGTTTTGGCCCTGGCCCTCGCCATGGTGACCATGCTCCTGGTCCTGCTCCTCGCCCTGTCTTCCGGGATCACCGACACCATGATCCGCTCCGCCACCATCCTCTCCACCGGCCACGTGAACCTCGGGGGCTTTTTCAAGGCCAAGCCCTCCGCGGTGGCTCCGGCGGTCAAAGACGCGGCCGCGCTGCGGTCCCTGGTCGAAGAAGAGCTCCCCGACGCCCGGGTCGTGGATCGCACGCGGGGCTTCGGCCGCATCATCAGCCCCAGCACTTCGATCCAGGTCGGCATGACCGGGATCGACGTCGAAGAAGAGCAGCCCTTCGTGGAGGCGATCCGCCTCGCGCCCCGCTCGGCCTACGTCGAGGGCGGGGCGGACGAGATCGAAGGCCGCCTGGAAGATCTGGCCAAGCCGAACACCGCGCTCCTGTTCGCCGCCCAGGCCAAGCGTCTCGGCATCCAGGTCGGCGATTCGCTGACCGCCATCGCCGAGACGCTGCAAGGCCGACGTAACTCCACCGAGATCGAGGTGGTGGCCATCGCCCACGACATCGGCTTCTTGAGCAACTTCAGTATCTTCGTTCACGAGGACGTCGTTCGGGAGCTCTACCACCTGGGTGAGGATGTGACGGGGGTGGTGCAGATCTACCTCGACGACTACGGCCGCTCGCCCGAGGTGATGGCCCAGCTCCGCCAGCGGCTCCTCGAGGAAGACTACGAGGTGATGGAGCACGAGGCGGCGCCCTTCTTCACGAAGTTCGGGCCGCTTCAGGGCTCGGGCTGGACGGGCCAAAAGCTCGACCTCACGACGTGGCGGGACGAAGTCCTGATCCTGACCTGGGTCCTCACCGCGGTCGACACCGTCTCTTTCGCGCTCGTCAGCATATTGGTGGTGTTGATCGGGATCGGGGTCATGAACAGCATGGGGATCAGCGTCCGAGAGCGCACGGCCGAGATCGGTACTCTGCGCGCCATCGGCATGGGTCGCCGGTCGGTGATGGGCATGTTCATGCTGGAGGCGCTGCTCCTCGGGCTTCTCGCGACGGGGGTGGGGGCGGCGGCAGGAGGCCTGGTCGCGTTCGGGCTCGACCTGTGGGCGCCGACCATTCCCAGCGACGCGGTCCAGGCCATCTTGATGAGCGAAAGCCTCCACATGGTGGTTCGTCCGCGTCAGCTGGGGCTGGCGGTGGCGACGTTTACGGGCCTGGCTGTGGGGGCCGCCTTTCTTCCGGCCCTGCGGGCCGCCCGCCTTCAGCCGGTGACGGCGATCCATCACGTAGGATGATCATGACGACGACAATGGCTCTTACCGCGCTTCTCTTCGCGGGCATGACCGACCCCGAGGCCCAGAGCCTCGTGGAGCAGCTCGACGAGCGCCAGCAGGCGGCGGGGGACTTCAAGGCCCTCGCCCTCATCGAACAAAAAGAGCGAGGCAAGAACGATCTCGTCTACCAGTCGGTGGTCTACCGGCGAGACGAAGACGACAAGCTGCTCATCATGTTCCTCAAGCCCAAGTCCGAGGCCGGGAAAGGCTACTTGCGGCTAGACGAGAATTTGTTCCTGTACGACCCGACGGTGGGGAAGTGGGAGCGCCGCACGGAGCGGGAGCGGATCATGGGCACCGACACCCGGCGCGCCGACTTTGACGAGAGCCGGTTGGCCGAAGAGTACGTGGCCAGCTACGCCGGCAGCGAGAAGCTCGGGGCGCTGAACACGCACCACTTGGTTCTCGAGGCCCGTGAGGATGCCGACGTCGCCTATCCCATCCTGCATCTGTGGGTGGACCAAGACTCGGAGAACCTCCTCAAGCGCCAGGACTTCGCGCTGTCGGGACGACTGATGCGGACCACCTACTACCCGCGCTGGCGGAAGGTGTTCAGCACCAGCAAGGACGGCTACGTGTACATCCCGGAGGAGATCCGGGTGTTCGACGAGGTGGAGAAGGGCAACCGTACCACCATGGTGGTGACCAAGGTCGATCTCGACCAGCTCGACCCGAACATCTTCACCAAGGCTTGGCTCGAGAGTAAGAGTCGGTGAGCCTGGGAGCGTGAGCGGCGCGGCAGGGCTCGCCCTCTTGGCGGCTGGCCTCCTCGGTCAGACGGCTGCTTCGGCCGAAGTGACGGCCGATACCTCCACCACCGGCGTGGGGCGGGCCATCGACGACGCGCAGCGCGCCGAAGAGGCGGCGAGAGAAGCCTTGTTCTTCGGTGCGCCCACCGAGACTCGGACCTCGGCGGAGGCCTCGCCCCGAGCCGGGACTTCGACCGCGGGCCCGCCCGGAACGACCACCGCCCCAAGACCTCGCGCCCCCTCCGCGACGGAGCTCGATGCTCAGGTTCGCTCGCCGCCGCAGGCTCCTGGAGTCGGCCTCCTCGATCGAATGCGGGACGAGCTGGCGGCGCGAGAGGACGTCTTGAGTCTGGGCGGTCGGCTGCTCCTGCAGGTGCAGGCGAACGGTCTGTTGGATCAGCCGGCGGAGGAGGTGGGGATCGGCGCGCCATCCTTCCTCGAGCTGTACGCCGACGCCCGGCCCTCGGGGCGGGTGCGTGCCTTCGCCCAAGGTCGGATCCAGACCGACTTCACGGCCTCCCAAACTCAGGACGCGGCGGTGGCCGGCACGAGCACCAACCTCTTCGGCTTTGGGATCTCGGGGACCAATGCCCTCCTCGACCAGCTCTGGATCAAGTTCGACATCGCGCGCACCGTCTACGTGACGGCGGGGCAGCAGCGCCTGCGCTGGGGCTCGAGCCGCTTCTTCAATCCCACCGACTTCGTAAACCGACGGCGCCTGAACCCGGTGGCGCTGTTCGACCAGCGGGTCGGCATCGGCCTCGTGAAGTTCCATCTTCCCCTCGAAGAAGCCGGCGTAAATCTGTACGCCATCCTCGACGTCGAGGATGCCAACCGACTGGACCGGCTGGCGGGGGCCTTCCGGGCCGAGTGGGCGGTGGCGACGGCGGAGCTCGCCAGCTCTTTCGCCTACCAGAGGGACCGGGGCTTTCGGGCTGGACTGGACGTGTCGGCAGGCGTGGGGCGCTTCGAGCTGCGCTCCGAGGTCGCCCTCACCTACGGCGACCGCACCGTCTTCTTCGAGGGTGACTTCTCGTCGCCGCCGCTGGTCGCGCCGGACGCCCTGGACCGCGAAGATCGCGTCCTGGTCCAAGCCACCTTCGGGGCGGACACGACCTTTCGTCTGAACGAAGACGACGACACCCTGGTGGTCGGCTTCGAGTACTTCTTCAACGACGCCGGCTATCGGGACCGCGAGCTCTATCCCTATTTGATCCTCTCGAGCTTCAGCCCCGATGCCCTTCGGGTTTTGGGGGCGGACCTGCCCAGCGACCGACCGCTGCCGGGCTTCACGCCCTTCACCGTTTCTCGCCACTACGTCGGCGTCTATGGCCTGCTCGCCGGGCCCGGGAGCTGGGACGACACCTCTTTCGTGTTCAGCGGGCTGCTCGACCCGGGGCCGAGCACCAGCGGACTCGTCCGGGTCGATGTCTCCCA
>CAYZFR010000060.1:0-19402 GCA_964477875.1 uncultured Myxococcales bacterium | reverse complement strand
CGACCCGGGTCGGGATCACCGGCCTCATCGGCTCGGCTCCTCGTATGCGAAGTCGGGCAGGCGCATCGGCACCTGGCGAAAGGAGCCTGGACGCACGGCGAAGGCCTCCGCGAGTACCGCCGGCAGCCGGCTCAGACACCACAGCTCCACCCAGGCCTCGGGCTTGCCAAAGCCGAGGGCGCTCCAACAACCCCGGAGCGCCACCGGAAGGCGCCGCCGCTCCTCGATCCGCTGCTGCCGCTCGTTCGACAAGCCCTCCACGAAGTGCCGAACGCGGTCCGGGTCGAAGAGGGGGCCCTCGCCCTCCGCGCCTTCGACCACCAGGGACTGGGCCTCCTCGGCGAGGACGCTCATCACGCTCACCATGAAGCCAGCCGGACGAGCGCCGGCCAGCCGAGCGACGCTGGCCGCCGCCGTCGGGCCTTCGTCCACCGTGGCCGCCGATGCGAAGGCAAGACTACGCTCGAGGTCCTGGTTCTCTTCGCCGGTCGGGAAGCGGCCTCGGTGGGTGAGGAAGGTCCGTTCGGTCCACCCGTAGTGGAGCGCTAGATCCTCGTCCACGGCGTAGCCACGGATCCGGGGCTCGGGTCCTGGACGCACCACCCGGGCCGTCCAGCGATCCGGCCACTGGCCGTCTTCGATCGGTCCTCTGAAGCTCACTTCGTGAACCCTGCGATGGTCTTCGCTCGGTCACCGAGGGGCGGCGGAACCCGGCCATCGACCCGGACCTCGATCAGGCTGGGGCCGTTGCGCTCCAGGGCGTCCTGCAGGGCAAGCTGCATTTGACCCGGCCGATCGACGACCTCCGCCATCAGCCCCATGGCTCGGGCGATGCCCGCGATCTCGATCGGACGCCGGTAACGGACGGCCTCCATCGGCATGCCCTTCCCGACCATCTGAGAGCCATGCCAGGTGATGCCGTGCATGTTGTTGTTCTCGACGATCCAGATGACCCGCACCCCGTATTCGGCGGCGGTGAGCAGATCCATCCCGTTCATCGTGAAGCAGCCATCACCGACGATCGCGATCACCGCCCGGCCCGGATGAGCGAGGGCCGCCCCGATGGGGGCGACGGTGCCGTGCCCCATGGAGCCGAAGCCGAGGTTGAGGACGAAACGCTGCCGGTCTCGGATCTCGATCTCGTGCAGGTTGAACAGCATGTGGCCGCCGATGTCACTGAAGATGATCGCGTCGTCCGGCAGGACAGATTGCATGTCGGCGCGCCATCGCTGAGGCGTCACCGGGGCGGCGTCGGAGCGACGCTGCGCATGCTCTTCATCGGAGCGGCGTCGAAGGCTCCCGCCCGCCCAGCGAGAGGCGGGGTTGCGGCCGTCCCGAATGAGGCGATGCACGTGGTAGACGAGCTCCATCAGGATGGTCTGGGCGTCGCCGACCATGGGTACGTCGACGGGGTAGTTTCGTCCGATCCGATCAGGGTCCACGTCGAGCTGCAGCAGCGCCCGGCTCGGCCGCAGCCCGGGATGCCAGTTGAAGGTCGTGGTCTCGTTCAGGGAGGCGCCCACGGTCATCAAGACGTCGCAGTCCGGGCCGAGGATGGCCTCCCGGGCCGCGGCGTGTCCGGCGAAGCCCAGGACCCCCAAGGACAGAGGATGGTTCTCGGGGAAGAGGCCCTTGGCCCGCGGGCTGGTGGCGACGGCGGCCGGCAGCAGCTCGGCCAGGGTGCGAAGGTGTTCCTCCGCCCCCGCCGTCCCTACCCCTGACCCGGCCAGCAGGATGGGTCGCTGGGCCTCCACCAGCTGCTCGGCTGCTCGCTGCACCGCGAGGCGGTCGAACATCTGGGTGGACGGGCGATAGGTCGACGGATCGAACCAAGCCTCGTCCGCCGCGTGCTCCCAGATGTCGACGGGCACGTTGAGGTGGACGGGGCCGGGCCGGCCGCTGAGCGCCAGGCGCAGGGCCCGCCGCAGGTGGTGACCGAGATCCGCGGCGTGCGTCACCATCACGGAGTATTTGGTGACAGGGGCGAACATGCCGACGATGTCGATGTCCTCCCGCTGAGTTTCCTGAGCCGCCCCCTTGCCGAGGAAGCGGCTGTTGGCTTGGCCAGTCACGATGAGCATGGGAACCCCGTCCGCGTGCGCACATGCGACGCCGGTCAGCATGTTCGTCGCACCCGGGCCGGAAGTGCCTGCGCAGACCGCCAAGCGACGAGACGTTCGGGCGTAGCCGTCGGCCATGAAGGCCGCGCCCTCTTCGTGCTTGCTGACGACGAGTTGGAAGTCCTCGCTCTGCTCCACCGCCTCGAAGAAGGGATGAAGTAGACCTCCGGGAATTCCGAAGACCAACTTGCATCGCTCTGCAGAGAGGTACTGGAGGAAGACGTCCACCACCCGTTGGGGTCGTGGTTGGAAGTTGGGCGAGAGAATGGGTGCTTGTGCCATGCTCCACCCATGCCTCGACTCCCACCCAATCGGAAATGTGATCGAACGCGCTTACAGATTCGATTCAATGAAGGGCAGAGTCGAGATTCCAATATGTCAATTTGGATTGCGAATCGTCACTACGCGGTCGAAAGCGTGCTCGTTCGGCTCGGCCACCCGCAGTCGAAGCGCCTCCGGAAAGTGGGCCCAGAAAGTCGTCCCGCGCCCAAGGCGAGACATGACCTCCAGTCGCCCGCCGATCTGGTCGAGGAGCTGGACCACCACCGACAGGCCGACCCCAAAGCTGCGGGGACCGCGCATGTGGTTCGGGGTCGCTTCGGCCCGAAAGATCTTCTCGATGTCGCGCTCCGCGATCCCCTTCCCGCTGTCCGAGACCTTGACGGTCAAAAAGCCCGGCGTTCCGCCGATCTCGACGATGATCGATCCCGACTCGGTGTACTTGGCAGCGTTCGAGAGGACGTTGTCGAGGACCCGGTCCATGAGAAGCGGATCGCAGCTGACCTGCTCTGGTGCTTCGCGGGTTCGAAATACGCTCACGCGAACCGGTCGGCCGTGGGTGAGGGCCTTGAGACGACGGCGCACGCGTTCGACGAGCGGTGGTACCTCGACGCGC
The DNA here is from genome assembly GCA_964477875.1 of uncultured Myxococcales bacterium. Classification (GTDB taxonomy): domain Bacteria; phylum Myxococcota; class Kuafuiibacteriia; order Kuafuiibacteriales; family Kuafuiibacteriaceae; genus Kuafuiihalomonas. The sequence goes on along the minus strand of CAYZFR010000060.1, from coordinate 16,387 downwards.
TCCGGTTTCACCTCGAGGAGTGACAGCTCCGAAGAGGCGGAGCGGATCAGAGCGCCGAGCATGGTGTCCATACGGTCGACGGCTTGGCGCATGTCGTCGAAGTCGCTGTGGTCGGCGACCCCCTCTTCCATGGCGTCGAGGCCGCACTGGATGATCGACAGCGGGTTTCGAAGGTCGTGGGTCACGCCGCGGAGCGTCACCTCTCGGTCTTCCTGCAGGCCGCGGATGTCTTCGACCACCTGCTGGAGGATCGCGGTTCGGTCCCGAACCTGCTCCTCCATCAAGCGCGCCCACTCTCGCTGTCGCTGATGCATGGCCTGAAGTTCGAGACGCGCCTCGGTTTCGTGGCGGGCTACTTCGCGGAGGGCCCCGGTGACGTCCTCACCGAAGCCGAGGTTCCTTCGGTAGGTTCGCCGGTTTTCCCAGCCCGAGCCGATGGCGGCGCCAGCCGTCGTGAAGCTGACGAACAGCCAGGGAACCGGGTTGCCCAAGGACGCGAGGAGAGCACAACCCAGACCGAGGAGCCCGCCGAGCAGCGTCGGCATCCAGGTCGCTCGGGCATACAGCCGGACTTTGATCTCGTCGTATTCGGCGCCGTCGGCCAACAGCGCCGTGACGTCCATTTGGGCTTCGGGCAGGTTCCAAAGCTTGGGCAACGCCCGGGTCTGCGCCAGCCGCGATAAACACATGCGGCGGGTCTCCGGTCGGTCGGAGCGATAGCGCGCGTGGATGTGGGTCGGGGTGCTGCTCACGATCTCCCAGCTCGAGACCGAGCTCATCAGGTGCATGTGCCGCGCGCCCATCTCGAGCACCTTTTGAGGCGTCGTGGCCCAGAGCACGAAACGGAGAGGCCCATAGACTTCGGGGAGCCGGTGGACGGCGGCTCGCTCGAAGTCGCCATCGTCGGGGACAAAGCGGGACATCGCCTGGAGGAACCGATCGAACTGGTCGAAGGACATCCAGCCCGGGCGGCGAGCGGTGACCGCCTCGCGGTTGAGCGCCGCGGCGCGCAGGCACTCCTCCGGGGCGCCGTTTCCGACGACGTCCTCCAGGTACCAAAGCAGAGGCTTGAGGATCTGAGCGTTGTAGTCGGCATCCCCTCGGCCCGCCCGGAGATTGACGACCTCCCCGCTCACAGTCCCGTCTTACCATGGGCTGCCCCGGAGGGGACCCCAATACGATGCGTTGACGTGTCGGGGTCCCGGCTCGAAAGTCCGGGGCATGAAGCCGACGGAGGCAGTGCGGGAGTTCGGACAGAGCATTTGGTTCGATTTCATCGAGCGCCGGATGATCTGGAGTGGGCGCCTTTACGAGATGGTGGCGCAGGAAGGCTTGCGAGGTGTCACGAGCAACCCTTCCATTTTTGAGAAGGCGATGGGCGAGTCCGACGACTACGGGCCGGCCATGGCGGCCCTGGTTCGGGCGGGCGCCGCCCCCGGCGAGGTCTTCGAGGCCTTGGCCATCGAGGACATCCAGTGGGCCTGCGATGTTTTTCGCGAGCTCTACCACAGCTCCCAGGGCCTCGATGGCTATGTGAGCCTCGAGGTCTCGCCCCATCTGGCCTACGACACCCTGGGCACCATCGAAGAGGCCCACCGCCTCTGGGCCGCGGTGGATCGGGCCAATTTGATGGTGAAGGTCCCGGGGACGGAGCCGGGACTTCAGGCCATCGAGCAGCTTCTCGCCGATGGCCTCAACATCAACGTAACCCTCCTGTTCTCGGTCGAGCGCTACCAGGCGGTCTTCCACGCCCACCAGCGCGCTCTCCAGCGCCGGCTGTCGGCGGGGCTTGCGGTCGACCACGTGGCGAGCGTGGCCAGCTTCTTCGTCAGCCGCATCGATGGGGCCGTCGACCCGCTCCTGGCCGAGAAGGAGTCCGACCTCATGGGCGAGGTCGCGATCGCCAATGCCGAGCGGGCCCACGCCTTCTACCGGGCCGCCATCCAGACTCCGGAGCATCGGAGCCTGGTCGAGGCCGGCGCCAAGCCCCAGCGCCTGCTGTGGGCGAGCACCTCCACCAAGAACCCGGACTACCCGGATACCATGTACGTGGAGCGGCTGGTGGGCCCCGATACGGTCAACACCGTGCCCGCCGCGACCTACCGGGCCTTCAATGACCACGGCACCCCAGGGCCGGGCCTGAAGAGCGACGGCGCGGCCGTGCTCGACCGGCTGCCCGGGCTGGGCATCGACCTTCCCGATGTCTGCGCCGAATTGGAGCGCAAGGGGGTGATCCAGTTCGCCGACGCCTTCGACCGCTTGATGGGCGCCGTCGCCGCCCGACGGCGCGCCTTTTTAGAGGGCCGAAGTCCCCGGATGGGGCTGGAACTCGGTGACCTCGTCTCACGATGGAACGAGGTGTGCGACGAGCTGGACCGGGACCAGGTCGGTCGCCGGCTCTGGGACCGGGACGGCCGGCTCTTTGCGTCCGACGAGGAAGGAGCCGAACGGGCGGCCGGCTTCATGGGCTGGCTCGACGCGGTCGAGGACATGGAAGAGCGGGTCGAGGAGCTGGAGGACCTGCAGGATGACCTGCTCGAGGCCGGGGTGGAGACGGTGGTCTTGATGGGGATGGGGGGCTCGAGCCTGGCCCCGGACGTCCTTCGCCGCATGCTGCCTCCGGTCGATCAGGCCCCCGAGCTCGTCGTCCTCGATGGGACCCATCCCACGACGGTCCAGCGGGCGCTCGACCTGATGGACGAGAGCGAGACCGCCTTCATCGTGGCTTCGAAGAGCGGTGGGACGGCGGAAGTGGTCGCCTTTCACGACGTGACCTCCGCCCACGTGAAGGTGGAGGAGGACGAGGTCGTCGGCGACCGCTTCATCGCCATCACCGACCCGGGGACGGCGCTGGAACAGCGGGCGGTGCTGGAGGAGTTCTACGCCATCATTCACGGAGATCCGGAGATCGGGGGCCGCTTCTCCGCCCTCTCGCCCTTCGGTCTCGTTCCAGCGGCGGCGATGGGCCACGATGTCGCCGATCTCTTGGAGCGGGCCCGGCTGATGGTCGGAAGCTGTGGCCCCGAGCTACGGGCCCGGGACAACGACGGCCTCCGCCTCGCCGCGGCCCTGGCGGTGGCCGCGGACGCGGGGCGCAACAAGCTCGTCCTCCACTGCAGCCCCAAGGCCGAGGCCTTCGCCGACTGGCTGGAGCAGCTCGTCATGGAGAGCACGGGCAAGCAGGGAAAGGGGCTGGTCGTGGTCCAGGGGCGGGCCGAGCCGGACGGGCCGGACCGACTCCACGTCGCCTTCGCGGTGGGTGACGAGCTCATGCCCCAGGCCCCTGGACCCCGGATCGAGATCCACCTCCCGGAGCCGGCCGACGTCGTGCAAGAGATGTTTCGCTGGGAGTTCGCGACGGCGGTGCTCGGTCATCGGCTCGGCATCGATCCCTTCGATCAGCCCGACGTCCAGGCGTCGAAGTCCATCACCAAAGCCCTGCTCCAGACCGAGGGCCCCCTTTCCACCCCCGAGGGTGCGACCGTTCTGGCCGAGGAAGGGGAGCTTCGGCTGGAAGGCTTCGGGACCGGCCAGGGCGGGGACCTGGTCCAGACCCTCGTGGAGATGGCGGCGGGCGTAAAACCGCCGGGCTACCTGGCCGTCAACGCCTTCGTGGACATGAGCGAGGATGCCAAGAATGCTCTACAGGGCTTCCGAGAGGCCCTCGCGCGCCGATGTGAGGCGGTGACCACCTTCGGCTTTGGGCCCCGCTACCTCCACTCCACCGGTCAGCTGCACAAGGGCGGGCCCGAAGCAGGGGTCTTCCTGCAGCTTTGGGACGAACCCACGGCCGACGTCGAGTTGCCAGGGCGCGGCTACGGCTTCGAACGGCTGCTCAGAGCCCAGGAGCTGGGGGACCTGCAGGCCCTGCACGACGCTGGCCGCCGGGTGTTCCGGCTCGGCTTGGGTAGAGATCCCGCCGCGGCCCTCCGGCGCCTCACGGCTCGTCTCAACGACGGAAGCTGAGGAAGCCCTCGGCGGCGAAGAAGAGCACCATCGCCAGGAGGAGGAGCGAGGCGGTCTGCTTCGGATCCCAGCCCGGGGCGTCGGCATCGACCTCCGCCACCTCGATGTCCTGGGCATCGCCGGACAGCAGGGACTCGACCTCTTCGGGCGGTAGCCGGCGCAGGTCGGATTCTGCCCCATTCACGTTGACGGCGAAGTCGAGTCCGTCCAGGTCGGGGCGCCCAGGCACTTCGACCTCGTGGATCCCCGGTGGACCGACGGGACGCAGCTCGAAGGCTTCGGCGCCGGGGGCTCTTTGCAACCGAATCGGCTCCCCGTCGGGCGGCCGCACGGTGATCGCTTCGACCTCGGCCTCGACGAACAGCCGGTGGGGCTGGCCGAGCACCGCCGATTCGCGCCGGCGCTCGTCGAGGCTACGGGCCAGCCACAGCATGCTGCGGCGCAGTAGGGGGACGAAGCCGGGGCGGATCGGCAGGTCCGTCATGTCGCGGTCGAGCGAGGTGGTGAGCAGCATGACCCGACCTCGCTCGAAGCTCTTGGCCATCAAGGCGGGCTGACCGTTCGTGAAGCGCAGGAGGTCGGCGGATCCGGCCTCGATGGAGGGCTCGACGAGGACGAAGCTCGAGGTACGAGCCGAAGCCAGGCCCTCCCGGCCTTCGCCTTGGAAGACCTCCAGGATCGGATGGTCGGGACGGGCCAGCTCCATTCCGGCTGCGCTGCCGGAACCGGGCGCGTCGCCGAGGCGCTTGAGCCCGCGCAGCGGTCGAGGGAGGGCAGGACCCAGAAGCGCGTTGTAGGCTTCCATGTCCATGGCTTCGCTCACGGCCACGAACAGGCCTCCGCCATCGCGAACGAAGCGGAGCAGCGACTGGGCGACGGCTTCGTCCAAGCTTGGGACCCCGACCAGGAACACGACCTCGAAGTCCTCGAGGCGGACATCGGGGAGCTCGTCCGGCGTCACGATGACCGGGGCCGGATGGTCCGAGGCGCCCGCACGAAGTGCGCTGTCCAGGTAGAACACCTCGTCGTCCTTCGGGATCCCAGAGGGGGCGCCGTCGACCAAGAGACTGCGGACGCTGGCCTGGACCCGGGCCACGCCATAGCGGGTGTCGTCGGCTCGGAGTCGGTCTGGCTGCAGCTGCGCCTTCAGGGGGATGAAGCCGGCCGACGGGAAGGTCGGGCTGAGGGTCCGCTCGCCGATGGTCCCCGGGATGAGCTCGATCCAGCTCGCGGCCAGCTCTTCCTCGGCCGCGCTGAGGGCCAGCTCGACTCTTCGAGGTTCACGGCCCACCTCGTCGTGGCTTCGGGCCAGTACGCGGACCCGAAGCGCCCGAGGCTCGGGGGCTGGACTCGATTCCAGACCGGTGAGGGCGACATTCGATCGCTCGGCCGATTCCGGGACCACGTCGATGAGCTCGATCCGGACTCCCGACGGCAGGACGGCCGAGGCGCGGATGGAGCTGGTCGTGAAGTCGGAGTACACCCGCAGCACCCTCCCCACCTCCGCCGTGGGATCGGCCAAGGCCCGACCAGCGACGGTCACCGCCCGCCCGAGCTCGGAAGGGCCCCAGCCCACCTCGAGCGTGTTCAGCGCCGCCTCTACGTCGGCTCGCCGCGGGCTCGGAGGGAGCTTCAGCGAGGGCTCGAGGCCGGCCACCACCACGCCCATGCGGTCTTCGGGCCCCATGTCGCCGGCGTCTCGCTTCGCGCGGGCGATGGCCCGTTCGAAGGCGGTCGTGCCCTCGTAGACCGCGCGCATCGACATCGAGGCGTCGACCACCATCACGCCGTGCTGGGGCCCGCGCGCGAGGGCCCCCTGGGCGCCTTCTGCGGGATCGGGGACGAAGGGGCGGCTGGCGGCGAACACGAAGGCGGCCAGGAGGAGCACGCGGGCGGCCAGCAGCAGGAGCCGTCGAAGTCGCCACCGGCGCTCCATTCGCTCCACCGACCGAAGCAGCAGCTCGATGGCGGGAAAGGGCTGCCGGCGAGGGCGGCTGCGAAAGATGAGATGGATGATGATCGGTAGGGCCGCCGCCGCCAGGCCGAAGAGCATCCACGGCTGAAGGAAGCTCATCGGACCATGGCTCGGGCCCCGGACCGCTCGTTGAGGAATCGGGCGAGAAGAGGACCGACCGGCTCGTCGCTTCTAAGCAGACGATAGTCGACCCGGGCGCTGGCGCAGGCGGTCGCGGCTCGCTGGCGAAAGCGCTCCATCTCGTCCAGATACGCTCTTCGTACCGAGCGTCCGTCGATCTGGATCTCCCGATCGTCTTCCATCGACAGAAAGCGGGTCGTATCTTCGAAGGGAAACTCGAGCTCGTCGGGGTCGAGGACGTGGAAAAGGGCGACGTCGTGCTTGCGAGCCCGAAGCCGAGAGAGAGCGTCGAGGGCCTCCAGGCCTCCGTCGAGCAGGTCCGAGTACAGGATCACGACCGACCGCTGACGCAGGCCCTCGGCCAGGCTATCGAGCACCCGACCGAGTCGGGAGGGACCGCTGGCCTGAAGGCCGGCCAGGATCTGCATGATCTCTTGGATCTGACCTCGGCGGGCTCGACTCGGCACCCGGAGGACGAGCTGGTCGTCGTGGGTGGCGAGGCCCACCGCGTCGCCCTGACGATTGAGCAGATAGCAGAGGGCGGCGGCCGCGAGGGCCGCCGCACGCAGCTTCGACGGCCGCTCAGCCTCGAGCGGATAGCCCATCGAGCCCGAGGTATCGAGCACGCACAGGGCCCGGAGATTCGATTCGTCCTCGAAGCGCTTGACGTAGTGCCGGTCGTTTCGTGCGAAGGCTCGCCAGTCGAGATCCCGGAGGTTGTCGCCGGGGGCGTACTCCTTGTGCTCGGCGAATTCGGCGCTCGTACCGTGGTGACGGGAGCGATGCACGCCCGCGACCACCGAGTCGGCGAGGATCCGTGCCTGGTAGCTGAAGGCCTCGACATCGCTGAGGGTGGAAGGGTCGAGCAGCTCCGGCACTACAAGCTCTCCAGCGCCGTCCTCACGAGGTCTCCGGCTCGGACCCCGCTCGCTTCGGCATGGAAGTTCGTAACCACGCGGTGGCTCAGAACTGGGATCGCCACCGCCCGGACGTCTTCGACCGTCGCCGCCGGCCGTCCGTCCAGCGCAGCCCGAGCCTTGGCCCCCAGCACCAGGTACTGGGAGGCCCGAGGGCCAGCGCCGTAGGAGACGAACTCCTTCATGCGCTCCGCCGTCTTGCCCTCCCCCTGGGGCCGAGTCGAGCGGACCAGGTCCACTGCCGTGCCGACGACGTGCTCGGGGACCGGAATTCGGCGGACCAGCTGCTGCATGCGGAGGATCTTCTCCGGGCTCAGGACTTTGGGGGGCGCGTCGCCCGGGTCACCGGTGGTGCTCCGCACGATCTCCACCTCTTCGTCTCGGCTCGGGTAGCCGACGTCGAGCATGAACATGAAGCGGTCCATTTGGGCTTCGGGGAGAGGATAGGTTCCCTCCTGCTCGATGGGGTTTTGCGTCGCGAAGACGTGAAAAGGCGGCTCCAGACGATGGGTGTGGCCCGAAGCCGTGACCTGCTGCTCCTGCATCGCCTGGAGGAGGGCGGCCTGGGTCTTGGGCGGCGTCCGGTTGATCTCGTCGGCGAGCAGGACATTGGCGAAGATCGGGCCGGGAACGAAGCGGAAGCTGCGGCGTCCGTCGGGATCCTGGTCCAGCACGTCGGTCCCGGTGACGTCCGAGGGCATGAGATCGGGGGTGAATTGGATTCGATTGAAACGAAGGTCCAGGACCTCGGCCAGGGTCGAGATGAGCAGGGTCTTGGCCAGGCCCGGGACCCCGACGAAGAGGGCGTGGCCCCGGGCGAAGAGGGCGATGAGGAGGTGCTCGACCGCCTCCTGCTGCCCGATGATGCGGGTCTTGATCCCCTCGCGGGCGCCGTCGGCGGCCTCCGCCAACTCGGTGAGGAGAGCCTCGTCGGAGGCTTCGAGGGTGGGAGTGGTCTCGGTGCTCATGGTGGATGTTCAGCTTCCGGCGGGCTCGGTGACGATGGCTTGCACCTCCGTCCCGGGCCGAACCTGGATCTCTCGGGTCGTGGCGGGCCCAGTGGGCGGGTAGAGGCGGAGTCGATAGCGACCGGGCCGCAGGTCGATGTCACGGGTCGGCGTCAGCGCCATGGTGGCGGTCCACTCTCCGGCCTGCCCCGATTCGTCCAGGCGAGCCAAGGCCACCCGGTGAAAGGGTGGGCCCTCGATGCGGATCTTGGCGCCGGTGCCGAGGTCGTCGGCGACCGGGCGGCTCGGGGCCGACATCAACGCGAGAGCGGTCCGGGCAGCCCGGGCTCGGGGCGTGTCCTCCTCCTGTTCGATGGCGAGGACCGCCTCGTGGATCCGTGGATCGAAGGGGTTGATGTCGATGGCCCGCTTCAGCGGGAGCTTCGCCTCTTCGTGTTCCCCCTTCTGGATCAGGACCTGGGCCAGGACCACGTGGGGTCCGGCCGAGCGGGCGTCGAGGGAGGCGCTTCGGGCCGCCTTCTCCGCCGCATCCAAGTCCCCCGCCTGTAGGGAGACGAAGGCCAGCTTGCTGGCCAGTTCGGGGCTGGGAGCCCGGAGCTGAGCTTTCTGGAGCTCCTTCTTCGCCGCTTCGATCCGGCCCCGAGCGTACAGAAGGTCGGCGGCTCGGGCGTAGCGGCGGGCCTCTTCGTCCAGGCCCGCCAGCTCGTCGTCGGGGGTGTCGGCGTTCGACTTGAGCTGGATGGGCTGCGCGCCCTTGATGGGCCGGCCATCCGAAGGCCGCGTGATCGGTCGACTCGGCAAGCGAGCCTGCCACTGCTTCTCCAGGGCCTCGAAGGGCAGACCGTGAACCCGCTCGATCGCCTCCACGTCGGAGTCGCCCTGGGCGAGGGCGGCGAGGACGGCCCGGACCCCCGCCCAGCCCTTCCGCTCCACCAAGAACTCGATGAAGGTGAAGACCTCCGAGAAAGCGAGGCTCGTCTGCTCCTGAGTCGGCAGCTTGGCCATCGAAGGATGCATCTTCTCGAAGGGAATGAGCGCACCGGCTTCGGCGGCGGCGCGCAGCGCCTTTTGCTGGCTCACCGAGATCCCTTGGCCAGGCTCGCCGCGCCAGGCGGTCTCCAGATACTTGGCAAGACCCTCGTGCAGCCAGATGGGGGCGTTGTTCTTGGAAGCGCCACCGATGAGCAGATGGACGAGCTCGTGGGAGACGGTGTCGCGCCACGCGTAGCCGAAGGCGACGGCTCGAGGGGTGGTCACCATCAGGCGATTCCATTTGCAGAGGGCGATGGTGCCGCTGTTTTGGATGTCGGCTTCGGTCAGTGAAGACACCTTGGCCAGGGTCTTGGCCGAAGGATAGAACTCGACCACCACTCGGCCCTCGGGCCGGAACCCGAGCAGTCGCCCCTGGGCCTTCAGCGCCGCGTTCAGGGTGTCCATCGCGTAAGGGACGAGGATCGCATCCCGGCCCGGCGCGTGCCGGATCACAAAGGCGTCGCCCACGACTTCCTCGTAGCCCTCGGTGGCGGCCGCCGCCGCGGCGGCCAGGGACTCGTTGCGCAGCAGCACCTCGGGCACCCCGGCTTCTCGAGCCCGGCGGTACAGCTCCACCGCTCCGATGTAGTCGCCGTGGTGCAGCTTGGCGTCGGCCAGGGCAGCGAAGCTGAGGGGATCGTCCGGACGGGCCTCGACGATGGCGCTCGCCCGGCGACGGGCGTCGTCGAAGCGCCAGCTCTGGAGGGCGTCCATGACCCCCGACACCGCGTCCACGCTCGGGTGGGTGGGGCTCTGGCCGAGGCCGAGCGCCAAAAGAAGAGGCGCCCAGGCCATCATTGAACCAGCTCCTCGTAGTAGCGGCGGACCGCGTCCCGGTAGGCCTCCACGGTGCCTTTCTTGGCTGCTTCGAGCAGCTCCTCTCTAAACTCTGTCGGGGCCTCGAAGGCCTCCGGCTTCGGGATCTCCACCTGCTCTCGGCTCTGCATTTCGCGCCCGCTCCCGCCTTCGCCGCTCGAAGGCTGCTGACCGGTTCCAAAGGGCAGCGGGACCCCGCCCCCGCCGCCACCGCCGCCGGTCTGGCCCATTTGCTCCAGCTGGCCCTTCAGCCCCCGGAGACCCTCCAGCGCCCGGCGCTCCTGGCTGAGACCGCCGGGCGCGTCCGACTGTCCGAGCCGAGCCTGGGCCTCGCCCATGGCCTGCTGGACCTCGCGGACCGTCTCGCCCACCTCTTCCCCAACGATGGGGAGCTGCTCGCCCAGCTCCGAAAGCTGCTTCCCCAGTTGTTGGGCCCTTTGGCCGAGCTGGGCCTGCCTCTGCTCCATGCCTTGGAGCCGCTGGCGCTCCTCGCTCGAGAGCACGGACTCGGGGCTCGGCGTGAGCTCCTTCAGGTCCTTCAGCACCTGCTCGGTGGGCCGTCGGGCTTGCTCCAGGCTGTCTTCGACCAGCTCCAGATCTTCGAAGCCTTCGAACAGCTCCCCGAATCGACGGACCTGCTGGAGGCGACGTCCTGCCTCTCGCTCCAGGCGGTCGAGCTCGGAGACGCCTTGCTCCAGCACGTCCTGGGCGGCGCCGAAGTCCTTTGCCTCCAGGGCGGTCCTTGCGTCTTCGAGCCGCTGGAGCCCGGCTTCGAAGCCGTCGGCGTCGGGCAAGGGGGCAGCGTTTCGACCGCCCTTCAGCGCATCGGTGGCCCGTTTGAGCCGGGCCATCTGCCGCTCGATGAAGCCGTCGGTCGCGTCGAGCTTGGCGTCCAGGCGCGCCCGCGCGGCCCGGGCAACCTCCTCGGTTCGGCGACTCAGCTCCTCCTGGCGCATGGTCAGGTCCTCGAGGTCCCGCCATATCTCCTCCGCGCGCTGACCGATCTCCGAGTACTCACGGGCGCCCAGGGTCTGGCGCCCCTCCTGGAGCTGGGCGAGCATCCGCTCCGACTGCTGCAGCATCTGGTCCACCCGAGCCATCGCGTCGTCCAAGTCGCCGTCCTCCAGCATCTTTGAAAGGGCGTCCAGGTCCTTCCAGTCTTGGTTGAGAGCGTCTCGGTTCATGTAGTCGGTAGGGATGGTGGACTGAAGGGCGGCCATCTCCTGCATCATCTCTCGGATCCGTCGCTGCATCGATTGGATGGAAGTGCGAATGGCCGCCTTGGCCTCTTGGCTCGGCGCGGCTCTGTACGCCTCCAGCAGCTCCTTGAGCTTCTGCTGCTCTTCGCGAAGGGTCTTGGCGAGGTTCTCGGCGTCGATCATCCGCTGGTCGTTGAGGAGGTCGGCCAGGTAGACCGCGTTTTGCTCCAGAAACTCGGTGGTGTCTTCGCCGACCGCCTGGATCCGCTCGCCGTAGGCAGGCTTGGGCGAGCGGCGGGCGAGCCGGAGCGCTTGGGCGCCGCGCTGGCTGCGGGCGCTCAGGCCCTCTCGCGTGCGGGCGAAGGCCTCGGCGAGTCGAGGTCGACCCAAGGGATCCTCCCGGGAGGCCTCCTCAGCCGACACCAGAAGCTCTCGGGCCGTGCCGGCTCGGGCCAGCCGGCGCTCGGCCGAGCTCAGCGAGCTCTCGAAGCGCTGGATCGAAAAGGGCTGCTCGAGGTGGTCGGCCAGCAGGTGGACCAACTCGTCCAGCGCCTTCATCTGCGCCGCCAGCACCTCTCGGTGGTGTTCGCGCTGCGAATAGACCCGAAGCTCCAGGGTGCGGCTCCCGCCGAACTTCGGCCCGCTGATCCGGTCTGTATCGCTGACCTCGACCGAGTAGGCCACGCGGTCGCCGGGCTGCAGCTCGAGCTCGCTGAGCTCGACGGTGTCGCTTTCGTGGGTTTGCTTGCGGTCGGCGAAGCGGGCGAGCTCGATGCTCCCCTCCCGGTCCGTTCCAAGCACGCGCCATCGGAAGACGGCTTCGGCGAGGCCGAAGTCGTCCTTGGCCGAATATTCGAGCGCGAGCTGGTCTTTCGCATCGACCTCCAGCGGCGAGGCCTCGGGTCGGATGAGTCGAACCGAAGGAGGCTCGTCGATGTCGAGTCGGATCGAGTGGCCGCGCCGCTCTTCCTCCACCACACCGTCGGCGGAGATGGTCTTGATCCGGTACCGACCCGGCCGGCGAAGCACGAAGGTGGCCCGAAGCCTCGGCCCGTCCACCTCGGCCGCCACCTGCTGCTGCACCTCACCCCCGTCGCCCTGAAGGCTCAGGGCCAAGGACGCCTGCTGGAGGTTGCCGGCGGCCTCGGTCTCGATCTCGACCTCGGTGCCGGGGAGGGCCTGAAGGCGTCCATCGGTGCTTCGGATGCGGCGCGGCGGCTGGCCGGCGTAGTCGGGGTAGCGGTAGGTGATCCAGTAGTCTCCGAGCCGGGGCTCGGGGGGAATCGTCTCGAACGGGTCTTCGAAGGACTGAACCGAGGCCCAGGCCGACGCACCTTGGGTCACGCCTCGGGGGTCGATGGTGAAGGCCAGGAGCAAGAGAGCGGCGGCGGCGGCGGCGGCCAGCCAGGCTCGCTTCTCGAAGCCGAGGCGATGGCTTTCCCAGCGCTGCTCGATTCGGTCTCGCTCCGCCGACTCGAGGGTGCGGCGGATGGCGGCCTCGGTCAGAGCGGCGGAAGCTCCGAAGCGGTCTCGGTCTCGCTCCAACTCGACAGCGTCACGAAGGGAAGAGCCCATGGCAGCGTCGAGCTGGGCCGCGGTGTCGACGGACTCGCCGAATCGTCGGGCCCCCCATCGCCAGCCCACCACCAGGCCGCTCGAGATGACGGCCAGGCCCAGGGCCTGGAGAAGGGCGACGCCCGCGTCGGCCAGGCCCAGGGCCACCGCGCCCGCCGAGAGGAGGAGGAGGAGGCACACGCCGGCGGCTGCCCCGGCGAGCAGGCCCCGCGCCACTGCGGTGCGGGTGGTTTGGCGAACCCGGGCTAGGAGCGGCTCGACCGATGCCGACATGAGCTCTCAGGGTAGCATGGGCCGTCCGGGCCTACCGACTGATCTCGGCCTCTCCTCTGTACGGGGCGATGAATACCGGGGGCGCCCCAGGCGTCCGACGCACCGTGAGCACGGAGGAACGAGCGCGGGAACGGGCGCGAGACCAGGCCTGGGTCGAAGCCGCCCAGCGAGGGGATCGCCGAGCCTTCGGTCAGCTCGTCGAAGTCTACCAGCGCCGGGTCTACGCCCTCGCCTTCGGTATCGTGCGGCAGCGGGACGACGCGTGGGACGTCGCTCAGGAGGCCTTCGTGAAGGCCTACCGAAACCTGGAGGCCTTCAATGGAGAAGCCTCCTTCTTCACTTGGCTCTATCGGATCACTACGAACCTCTCCATCGACCACGTGCGCGCCCGCAAGCGGAAGCGCACCGAGACCATGGACGCCGCCCCCGAGCTTCCCGCCGGTCAAAGTACGGACCCCGACCACGCCCTCGGCCGGGGCGAGCTGGCCCAAGTGCTCCGCGCGGCGATGGATCAGCTCTCGGAGAAACATCGAGCGATCATCGTCCTTCGTGAGATCGAGGGTCTCAGCTACGAGGAGATGGCCGAAGTGCTCGGCATCCGAAAGGGGACGGTGATGAGCCGCTTGTTCCACGCCCGCCAAAATCTGCAGGAGCTCTTGCACCCCTACATCGCCGAGGGCGACGGCGTGCCCGGCGTGCTGCGCCTGTCGGAGCCCAAGTCATGAGTGGGACCACCGAGACCCGTCATCTCCTCCAGGACGAAGTGGACGCCGAGCTCGCCCGGCGGGAAGCGCACTGGACGGCCTTCTCCACTCAACTCTTCGAGCGCCTCGAACGGGAAGAGCGGCAGGCCGAAGGCCAAGCCATCGAGAGCCAGGCCATCGCGCAGCTGGCCGCCGACGTCGATCAGTCCTTGGTCGAGCTGGAGCCCCGGATGGCCGGGAGCTTCCGGGACGAAGTGGAGGCTCGGGTGTTTCGCTCCGGCATGAATCCGACCGCGTGGTGGCGACGTAGCTGGCTCCGGCTCGCGCCTGCGCCCTTGGCCCTGGCGGCGGCGACGGCTTTGCTGGTGCTGCCCAGCGCCGGTCAAAGACCCCGGGGGGTGGTGGTCGAACGCCTCAGCGTCGAAGGCACGGCGACGGTCTTCGCCGACGAAGGGGTGACCGTGGTTTGGATGGAGTCGGAGTGACGATGCGACGGAGCTTGGCTTTGCTGGCCCTGGGCATCTTCTTTACCGCGCCAAGACTGGCCGAGGCCGCGACGCCCGTTCGGGTGGTGGTTCTCTCCTTGGAGCGGGCGTCGAGCCTCGACGTGGACGAGCGGCTTCAGGGGCGACTGGGCGAAGACGTGCGCAAGAGCCTGGCCAACAGCCCCTTCAAGCGGGCGAGGGTCCTGAAGGACGCCCGTCTCCGCCTCGATGACGGCCAGAGCGCCGATGTGCCTATCCAGCTCACGAAGGGCAAGACCAAGCTCACGGTGCAGCTCGTCCAAAGCGGGGCGGAGAAGACGAAACTGCGCTTCAGCTGTCCGGGGATCGACAACCTCAACACCGTCACCTCCCACGCCAACGGTGGGACCTTGCTCCTGGTCGCGGCGCGCAAGGGCCGGGCGATCGCCATCGTTCCGGGACGCAGGCCCTGAGATCGGCCTGATCGTCGATGGGGGCGCGGGTGTCCCGATCACGAAGCTCGCTCAGTTCTGGTCCGAGCCCGAGCGCCAGGGCCGATCGATCCGACCCTTCCCCGAGCTGCTGGCGATGGAGCGAGCAACCTGCAGCGCTTCTCGAAGGCGCTTGTGGGGGTTGAGGGCGTCGGAGCTCTCGCCGTCCCGTCCCGCCTCGGGGTCTTGATGGCGCTTTTGGCGAGCCGCCTCGAGAAGGGCCCGCAGGTCCATTCGAGGCAGGATCTCGGCCGAGGGGACGGGGCGGTCGTGGTACTCGAAGGTGCCCCAACGCCAGTCGAGTACCTCTTTGAGCCGGGCCGACAGATTGTTGCCGAGCTCGACCTCGAGCCGGTCCCGGTCGAGGGCGCCCTGGTCGAGGAGAGTCTGGGTGAGGGACCGGGCGGAGCGCTCCGAGTCTTCGAGAGCCTCGTCGAGCTCGTCCCGGGAGATGATCCGGGCCTTTACGAGGTGCTCGCCGATCAGCTCCATGCCCATGTTGGAGGTGATGCCCGTCGGCTTGCCCCGGTCGAGGCGCACGCGCTTCCAGATCAAGCCGCACCGAAATTCGAGGACCCCCGAAGCTTCGTTCGCGGCGTAGGCGTCGATCAGCTCGACGGCCGGGATCTCCTCCAGCTTGCCCGAGGTGGGCGGATGGGCGGGGTCGAATTCCACCGGCGCGCCCCGAGGCTCGGCGGCGGGGGCCTCCGCATCCGAAGGGGCAAGGTCCCGGGTAGGGGCCGCCGACAGATCGGCCGGTCCCTCCGAGGTCCGAACGGTGGACAGATCCTCGAGCTCGCCGTCGTCTTCGCTCGGGGGAAGGTCGGCCGACGAGGTGGCGGACGAGGAGAGACCCTCGGCGAGCTCGTCGGCGCTCGGGCCGTCGTCCTCGGTCTCCATCGGAACTTCGATCTCGTCCGGTTCGGCCTCCGATTCGGCGGTCTCGATCACCGGTTCCGGCGCTTCGAGGTCCTTCGAAACAGAAGCCGGCGAACCGTCTTCACCGAGGACCTGTTCCGGAAGGCGCTCGTCCAAGGGTAGCCCCTCGACGTCGGGCATCGGGGTCAGCTCGCTGAAGGCGATCTCGTCCCGCATCTCCAGATCGTCCTGGACCGGCGTCGGGGTTGGGTCCAGCCACTGATCACCGGCCGGTCGATTGGTGGAGATCGAGAAACCCCGTGTTTTGGCGCCCTTCGCGGGGGCGTCGGAGCCCGCCAGTGAGGGCTCCACGTCTTCGGTCGTGGCCGCGCTCAGCTCTCGAAGCTCCACCGGGCTCATGGGGGGCGCCCGGAGCGGCACGGCTTCTTCGGCTCCCTTTTTTGCGGGAGGCACGGCATCTTGCAAATTGGCAAGGGGCGGCATGGCGGGGGGGCGCTCGTCGGCGCCGGGCAGCAGTCCGTGGCGCTCGAAGAAGACCGAGAGCACCCAAGGGGTGGCGTGGCGCCGGTTCCGCACCATCCACGCCTCCAGGGCGTTGGCCATGTCCTGAGACGACCGGTAGCGCTGCTCCGGATCCATGGCGGTGGCGCGCTCCACGATCCGCCGCAAATCTTCAGGCGCGCCCTCACGGTCGAGCCGGTACAGCGGTACGCCCTTGTTCACGATCTTCCACATCACCTCGTAGGCGCTTTTGCCCGTGTAGCACTCACGTCCGGTCAGCAGCTCGAACAGCATCACCCCGGCGGCGTAGAGATCCGTCTTCACGCTACAGGGACCGCCGGCGATGTACTCGGGCGCGAGGTAGGCGTACTTGCCCTTCACGAGGCCGGGCTCGGTCTTGCTCTGCACGCGCTCTCGCATGCGCACCACGCCGAAGTCGGTCAGCTTCACGTGGCCGGTGTGGCTGATCAGGACGTTGGAGGGATTGACGTCGCGGTGGACGATCTC
>CAYZFR010000059.1:0-19418 GCA_964477875.1 uncultured Myxococcales bacterium | reverse complement strand
GGGACGGCACCGGCCGGATGGCCTTCGTGAGCTTCGAGGACCGGAGCGGAGCGGCCGAGATCATGGTGCCGGCCCGGGTCTTTACGGAGACCGAAGACGTGCTCCGATCCGAAGTCCCCGTCCTCCTCGATGCCGCGGTGTCCATCGACCGGGACGAGAACGGCGAGCAGCGGCTCCGACTCCGCTGCACCGGCGCCCGCAAGCTGGCCGACGCCCGGGAGGCCCGAGCCAAGGCGCTGGTGGTGTCGGTAGAGGAAGCGGCCATCGATCCCGACCGGCTCCGTGCCTTGAAAGCCCTCTTGACCCAACACGCCGGGCCCTGCCCGGTTCGGCTCGTAGTCCGGGTGCCCGAGGCGGACGTCGAGATCGGCCTTCCCGAGTTCATGACCCGCCCCTGCGACGAAGTCCTCGACGGGGTGGAGCGTCTGTTCGGGCGAGGTACGGCGTCCCTCGCTTGAGGCCCGCCCCACCGCCGGCGTCCGCGGCAGCGAGGACGTCGTCCCGCTCCCCCCGACGGCCCGCCGTCAGTCAAGGATTCAAGAGCCAAGTCGAAACGCAATCTCTGCGGTGAGTGGTCAAGGGCTCAGTCCGGCGTCCATCCGTCCCGCAGCAAGACCGGAATGAAGTCTTCGCCCGGCCCCGCCCAGCGGAAGCGCTTCCAGTCCACGATCCCGGCGGGCGAGAACTCGACGCCCTCTTCCTTCAGCAAGCGCTCTTGCTCGACGGGGCGCGTCACGTCGCCACGAAAAGAGATCCGGCCCTGAGCGTTGATGACCCGCTGCCACGGGACCTCGTGCAGGAGCTCGGGCGGAAGGTGCTTCAGGGCGGTGCCGACGGCCCGGGCGTGGCGAGGCGAGACGACGTAGGTGGCGACCTGCCCGTAGCTGGCGACCCGTCCTTTCGGGATGAGGCGGGTGACGGCGTACACGGCGCCCCGAAAGATCTCGTCGCCGGGGCCGAAGCTCATCAGACTCATGGGGCGACGGGACAGCATACGCCGACCGCATCGGGCCGCTGGGGGTCGAGGTCCAGGAGCTGGCCGCAGGCCGCGAGCGGGGGTCGCTCGTCCGTGGGTCCCAGGCGGCAGCTCTCGTCCGGTGGACAGTCGCTCTGGCTCTGGCAGCCAGCCACACACACGCTGAAGACCGCGCCCTCGTCTTCGACCGGGTGGGCGAGGTCGCAGATCGGTCGAGCTCCTCTGAAGGTCGCCCAACAGTCATCGTTCTGGGTGCAGCCCCGCTGCACGCAGGCGAAGTCTTCGCGCCCGACCAGGACCGGGAAGCCCTCGTAGCTCTCCCGGCCGGGCTGGTCGGAAGAGGGCGCCGGGATGTTGCAGCGGGCCCCCAAGCCCCGGTCGCGACAGCGGGCGTCCAAGATCTCGGCCGACAGGTCCGGCTCGTCCTCGCCCGGGATCCAACAGGGAAGACCGCAGCGCCCGTCGTCCTGGCAGACCTGCGGCGGCTCCCCCGGCCCCGTGCATTCGCCGACCTGGCAGGGCCGCTCGCACAGCCCGCTCCGGACCTGGCAGATCGTCGCTTCGGGATCGTCCTCCGGCCGGGGGCAGTCGGCGTCCTCGCCGCAGTCTCCCAGACAAATCCCGAGGGTGCCGTCCCACTGGGAGGTCTCGCAGCGCCCTTCTTCGCAAGGGAGCAGGGCGCCGATCTGGCGGGGCGGCTCGGTGGCGTTCGGCTCCAGGGGACAGAAGTCGACGGCGGCCGGGCAGCCCAGACGCCGCTCGCACCGGCCCGGCGTCTGGCCCACCGGACCGATGCACCGGAAGGGGACGAAGCTGGTGCTGCAGTCGATCGGATCGAAGCACGGGCGCGTGCAGTAGAAGCCATCGCCGATCTCGGCACATTCGGCCGGATATTTCGGCCCGCCAGGCACCAGCGTGACCAAACCACAGTCCCCGCTTCCGGCCCGGCAGCGCTCGCAAGGCGCCCTGCTCCGGGTGCAGACGCCGGTCCCGGCCTCATCGCCGTGGCCGAGATCGCACC
Organism: uncultured Myxococcales bacterium; assembly: GCA_964477875.1. Classification (GTDB taxonomy): domain Bacteria; phylum Myxococcota; class Kuafuiibacteriia; order Kuafuiibacteriales; family Kuafuiibacteriaceae; genus Kuafuiihalomonas. Next base: position 17,421 of record CAYZFR010000059.1, on the reverse strand, counting down.
ACGCCTCGAGGGGCAGGCCGTGGCCGCAGCCTTCGTCCCGACACACCGCGCAGTCGGCGTCGTCGAGACACGGGGTCCCCGGCACGCAGCGGCGCGCCAAGACGTCGCAGACCTGCCCCGGTGGGCAGGCGCCGTTGTCGACGCTGCCTTGGTCGAAGCTACAGGGGATGACGGGCTCGGGGAGGTCGAGGTCCGGGGGCCCGGCGTCGTCAGCTCCCGGCGTCCGCTTCAGGTCCAGCGTGCAGCTTGCGAGCAGCACCAGCGGCCAGACCCTCATGCGGAGATGATGTCACTTCCGAAGCAGCTCTTCGAGGGTCTTCAGCCGCGGCGACTCGGGATAGCGCGCCTTCATCTGTTGGACCAGGGAGCGCACACGGTCTTCGGCTCCCCGGCGGGACGCGGCTACGGCCTCTTGGAACAGCGCGTCCTCCACGTAGGCGCCCTCGGGGTGCTCGCGGCGATAGCGCTGAAACCAAGCCTCGGCCGCGGCGTGATCGCCCCCCGCGACGGCGTCCATCGCGCGCCGCATCAGCTCGTCTTCCCCGAGGGCCTCGAGCTCGGTCGCGTCCGCCGCCGGGGGCCGATCGCACACTTCGGTCGACGCGCCTGCCTCCAGCCTTTCGTCGCCCACGGCGACGACGCCCCGACGGACCGCGACCGACGTACAGGGTCCCCGGACCTCGACATGAAACTGGGTGCCCACCACCCGCACCTCGGTCTGGGGCGTGCGGACGACGAAGTCGGCGCCCTCGGCCAAAGGCTCGACGAGGCAATCGACCTCGCCCCTTTCCAGCCGCAATCGGGCCGATCCAGCAGCTGCAGGTTCGATTTCGAGACGGGTTCGGGGCCGAACCGACACATAGTGTTGTTCGAAGTACAGGTCCATGGGTTGGGCGGCGGTCTCGTGGCTCCCCACCATCGCCTCGTAGCTCGGGGGCCGAGCGCCCGGGAGCGCCCAGATGAGCAGAGCGCCGCAGGCCGCGGCCGCGCTCAGACCGAGGACGAGGGGCCGGCGCGCCGGGCGGGCCGCGCGTGCGAGGGCTCCCCGGACGATCCGAGCCTCCACCTCCGCCGAAGGACCGGCGTCCTTCAGAGATTGGAGTTGGGGGTTGGGCTCCCCGTAGCGACGAATGTGCTGCGCTCCCATTCCTTCAAAAACCCGCGTCGAGCGAGCCGAAGTCGACTCGCCACCGTTCCCGCCGGGATCCCGAGGATCCCGGCCACTTCTTCCCGAGTATGACCCTCGACGTCCGAGAGGATGAGCACCTCTCGCTGCTTGACCGGCAAGCGGTTCAAGCAATGTCGAACGCTGATTTCCGACTCTCGACTCGGGAGACTCCCCGTATCGAAGGCCGGCTCGGGAGCCTCACCCTTCAGCACCCCTCGCCGGAACCACGCTTTTCGGCGGGCGTTGGCGACGATGTGTTTGGTGATCCGAAACAACCAGGGCTTCAGCCCCTCTTCTTCGCGGCACTGTTTGATCTTTCGGATCGCTACCGCCAGCACCTCTTGGGCTGCGTCCTCGGCCTCGGCCGGGGGCAGCCCCAACATGACCGCCCATCGATAGACGCCCCGCGCATAGCGCTGGAAGAACCGGCGCCACGCCGCTTCGTTCCCCGCCTGACAATCCTCGAGGAGCCCCACCTTGGGTCACTACAACCTTCCCATGTGCATTGGTAAAGAAGCTGATCAGGGCCGCCAGCGAACGCCGAATTGCGCGGTCAAACCCCAGGCATCGAGCCGCGGGAGCTCCGGGTCCTCGCCGTCGATTCGGAGCTGAAATCCGCCCGGAAAGGCGTCGGCGCCGACCCCGACCTGAAGCTCCAGGCGACGCACGGAGAGGGCCCCGTGAAGGCCGGCGCCCAGGCCGACCAGGGCCCCTTGGCCCCGAGCCAGCCCCTGAGCGTCCTCGAGGCGGGCCTGGAGCCAATCCCAGCGGAGTCCGCCCTCGAAGCCCCAGGACCATCCCGGACTTCGGCCCGACCATCCCATACCGAGCCCGCCTCCGAAGCCCGAGACCCGGGTGTCGAAGGCCCCGACCCGCCCCTCGCTCGGCAGATCGCCCCGGAGGTGTAGCCGGAGGAATCGGTAGGCCAGATCCAAGCCGACCACCGGCCCCAACAGACCGGGGCTCCGCCAGCGGGCGCCGGCCGAAGTGCCGAGACGCCAATGCCCCGAGCGCCGGACCACCACGTCGCTCCGTACGGGAAGGGGCAGCCCGATGGCCGAAGCGGTGCTCGCCGACAGGGGACCGACCCGCCATTCAGGTTTCGGCTCGGGTGGTGGGCTCGGCGTTGGCAGGGCGGGCGAAGGCGGCGGCGGACGTCGCGGCGAGAGATCCGCTTCGAGCACCAAGGACTGCAGATAGACCGCGGCCCGGGCCGGCCCCAAGGCCTCCAGGGTCGGGGCGGGCACCTCTCGCTGGAGCCGGAGCCCGTCGTCTCGGGTCAAGATCAGGAAGCCGTCGGCCAAGCGGGCGCAGAGGGGCGCTTCGCAGCCCCGGCAGCTCCGGATGCGGACACCGGGCGCGGCTTCGTCCAGGGATTGGACCGGTCCGGCGCCCACCCAGCAAAGCTCGGGCGCCGCCGTGGCTGCGGCGGCGAGCCAAACGAAGACAGAGCCGGGGAGAAGCAAGCTGAGCCGTCAGCGCTCGGGGACGGGGGCCATGAATTCCACCCGCTGCCCCGCCTCGATACCGAGCCGCGCCGCCTCACCGCCTGCGATCTCGAGCACGAACTGAGAGCGCCCCGGCACCCGCCTAGAGGTCAGGGTCTCGGGCTCCGCCTCCGCCACCACGCCGAGCACGGTCCGGTCGGAGCGGATGAAGATCATGTCGAGGGAGATGAGGGTGTTCTTCATCCAGAAAGCCTGCTGAGCGGCCCGGGGAAAGAGAAACAGCATGCCCCGCCGGTCGCCGAGACAGGTCCGATGCATCAGGCCCCTGGATCGTTCGGCAGGGTCGTCCGCGACCTCGGCCTCGATGACCACCGGCCCGTCCTCGGCCTGAATCCTCACCGGTATACGCATGGCATCCTCGCCTGCGCCGCAGTCACCCGAGCCCGCGGGCGCGCCGACGCAGCCGGCGAGCACCAGGAGCCCCATCCACGAGCAGGCTTCGCGCCCCATCGGCATCCTAGGCTAGACCTCCGCCCGACCCCGGTCGAGGCCTCTCGGCCTTGCGCTGCGAGCGGTCGCAGACCCAGCGGACCAGGCCAGGCAAGACCCGATGCGCCGCCACCGTCGCCCGGCCCTCCAGGCCCGGGATCACCTCGAAGCGATTTCGCGCCATGCCCTCCAGGAGCGCCCGGGCCACGTCTTCGGCCGAGAGCATCTTCACCGAGCCGGCGATGGCCCGGGTCTCGGGGGGCATGATCGCCAGCTCGGCCGCGTGCTGGGGCGTATCGGTGTCCGGCGGCTGGAGCATGGTCACCCGGATCCCCGCGGCCTTGAGCTCCCCCCGGACGCACTCCGTGAAACCCTGCATAGCGAACTTCGAGGCGGCGTAAGCCGCGTACCCGTAGATCCCCATGACGGACAGGAGCGACCCGACGTTGGCGATGTGGCCCCCGCCCCGCGCCACCATCCGCGGCGCCACGGCCCGGGTCATATGGACCATGCCGAAGTAGTTCACGTCCATGTGGCGCCGGAACTCGGCCGGGTCCTGCTCCAGAAAGCGGCCCGGCGTTGCGATGCCGGCGTTGTTGATGAGCATGTCGGGCGGGTGAGCCTCCAGCAGCGGCGGCAGCGCGGCCTCGACGCCGGCCTGCGACGCGACGTCGAGGGGCAGGGTGCGGATCTTTGGTCCTCGGCCCTCCAGGGCCGACTTCACGTCTGCAAGCGGCCCTTCCCTCCGCGCGATGAGCGTCAGCGAAGCGCCGAGATCGACCAGCTGGCGGGCCAGGGCCTCGCCGATCCCGCTCGAGCCGCCGGTGACCAGGACGTGCTTTCCACCAAAGTAGTCTCGAAGCATGCCCGGCCCATATGTGCTCGGGCGGCGACGGACCAGACCTCATGAGCCCGCCGAGCTGGAACGACTACCTCGAGGACCGCCGCGTCCTCGCCGTCGGGGCCCTCTGGCTGCTGGCGGCGCTGGGTCTGTCTTTCGTGCCGCTATATCGGGACTTTGGCTTCGAGCGCGCCTTCGCCGGAGGGCTGGTCGCCGCCGCCACCGGGCCGGCGCTGGGAGCGGCGGCGGTGGAGCGACTCACGCCCCGGCTCGGCTGGTTGGATGCCTGGCTCCGCGCTCTGGCCCTGCACGGAGTCGGCGTGGCCGCCCTGGCCGCCGGGGGCTTGCTGGTCGAGTGGTGGCGCCAGCCCTGCGACCCCGGCGAGGGCGCCGTCTTCTTCCTCCTCATCCCCGGGACCGTCGGCGCCCTCGGCATCAGCCTCGGCATGTGGCTGCAGCGAGGGCTGGGCCGACGCTGGTGGTTGGGGGCCCTCGCCATCGTCCTCCTCGATCTGGCCGCGACGCTCGTCCACGCCTACCGCGAGCCCCAGATCTTCGCCTTCAGCCTTGTCCTCGGCTGGTGGCCCGGATCTCTGTACGACGAGCTCGTCCAGCCGAGCACGGCCCTCGTCGCCCATCGGGGCATCGGGGTCCTCTACAGCCTCGCCCTCGTGGCCCTGGGCCGAGCCTTCGAAGGCGGCCGAGCCCGAACGGTGCCGCTGGTGGTCGCGATCGGCCTCGCGTTGACCGGGCTTCAGCTCCACCGTCGAGGCGAAGCCTTCGGCTTCGAGACCAGCGCCGAGCGCATCCAGCGGGCCCTCGGCGGCCACGCCCAAACGCCTCACTTCGACATCTTCTTTCCGCGGGAGACGAAGGACGAAGAGGTGGCGGCGCTCGTCCGAGACCACGAGTACCACTGGCAACGCCTCCGAGCCTGGTTCGGCGAAGCCCCCAACGGCCGGATCCGAAGCTATGTCCACCGAAGCGCGGCCGAGAAAGGGCGACTGATGGGGGCGAGCCGAACCCAGATCGCCCGGCCCTGGGCGCTCGAGCTTCACGTCCACGAAGTCCGGACCCCCCACCCCACCCTGGGTCACGAGCTCGCCCACGTCTTCGCCGCCCAGTGGGGACGCGGTCTGCTCCGAGTCCCTGCTCGCTGGGGCCTCTGGGTCGACATGGGCCTGGTGGAGGGCTTGGCGGAAGCGACGGAGGAGGACGTCGGGCCCTACGACCATCACCAGTCCAGCGCCTTCTTGCTCGAACGCGGCCTCGCCCCCTCGCCGGCCCGGATCATGTCCCCCACCGGCTTCTGGAGCGTCGCCTCGACCCGGGCCTACGCCGTCGCCGGCTCCTTCCTTCGCTGGGTGCGCGCCGAACACGGCCCGGAAGTGATCCGAAGCGCCTACGGCGCTGGAGGCTTCGCCCCGGACGCGCTCCGGCGGTGGGAGAAAGGATGGCGGCGCTGGCTGGAAGCGGCGGTTCAGCTGGACCCGATGGCGCGCCGGGCGGCCGAGGCCCGGCATCAGCGGCCCAGCATCTTCCGTCGCAGCTGCCCGCACGTCACGGCGGCGCTTCATCGCGAAGCGGTCGAGGCCGAGCGCCGGGGTGACTTCGTCACCGCCCGGCTGCGCCTCGACCAAGCCTTCGACTATTACCCCGAGCCGAGTGCTCATCTGCGCCTGGCTCGAGCCACGCTGAAGGCCGGTCGAACCGAGCTCGCCGGCGAGCTGGCTCGCTTCGTCCTCACCAGCACCGCCGCCGAGGCGACCCACGTCCAGGCCCGAGAGATCCTGGCTGGCGTCGATTGGATCGAGGGGCGGCTCGTCGAAGCGACCCTGGCCTACGCTCGGCTCGCCGACGCCCAAACCCGCTTCGACGGGCTGCGCCTGCAGACGGCGCGGCACGCGGCCCTCGCTTCTAGGGGGGTGCTGAACCCCCCTAGCGTGTCCGGAGAAGCGTGGCTGCGGGACTACCTGCTCGGACGCACCGAAGGCGGGGAAGCGAGCGCGCGCCTGCCGTCGCTGGTCGAGGCCCACCCCGAGCTCGATCTGCTGCGCTATCTGTGGGCCCGGCGAGCGCCGCGAGACGAAGCTCGTCGTCAACTGGCTGCCGTCGAAGCGCTCCCGCCGCCCCTCGCCTGGGAGGTAAAGCTGATGCTGGGGCGCTGGGCGGCGGAAGAGGGAGACTACGAAGCGGCGCTTCGCCATTTTGGCAGTCTGCGGGGCGAGGCGCTGCCATTCGAGGTCGAGTCGGAGCGCGACCGTGCCCTGCGGCGGGTGAAGTTCAGGCGGAACTGGCCAGACATCCCATTCGATGTCACAAGAGCGCCGTGAAGCGCGCTTTGCTCCTGTCCTTGCTGGTGGGCTGCGCCCACTCCACGATCGGTGACACCGAGATCAAGGACACGAAGGAAAATCGAGAGATCCTGCAACTCGTCAAGGAGTACAGGGACGCGCTCCAAAGTCTCGACGCCGACGCAGTCCTCGACCTGGTCAGCCCCGTCTACTACGAGAGCAACGGCAACAGCAGCGACGACGACGACTACGATTACCGCCAGCTCTCGAACACGCTGCACGAGAACTTCAGCCGTACCCGGCGCATGCGGGTCGACGTCCGAGTCGACATGATCGAGGTCGACGAGAACACGGCCTACGCCGACATCTTCTACGAAATTCGCGTTCAGAACGATTACCCGTCCGGGCTCAAGTGGGAAACGAGGGCGGACCGAACTCGGCTTCGCTTCCGCCGGGAGGAAGACGGTCGTTGGCTTCTGACGGCGGGCCTTTGAGGCCGAGCACTCGCTGCACGACCTCCAGCAGGTCTCGACGGCTGAAGGGCTTTCGAAGCCAGCTCACGTCGGCGTCTTTTTCGAAGCGGCGAAGGCTCGGCGAGACCGCCCCGCCGGTCATGAAGGTCAGGCGCCGCAGCATCTCGGGCCGTTGCGCGAGCAGCGCGTCATGAAAGTCCGCCCCCGAGCCCGGGCGCAGGTTCAAGTCACACAGGATGGCGTCGTAGTCGGTCGATGACACCAGGGCGAGGCCCGCCTCGACCGTCTCTGCGACGTCGACTCGATGACCCCGTAGCGAGCGCTTTACCATCCGAAGTATGGAGGGCTCGTCGTCGATCACCAACACCCGGGCCCCTTCGACCGGGCGTGGGAGCGAGGGGTCCTCCGCCGGCCAGGAGGGCTCGACGGCCGAGGGCACCTTGATCGGGAGTCGGACCTCGAAGCGAGCGCCTCCTAGTTCGGAGTCGCCGACGCTGAGCGTACCGCCGAACTGAATCGCGATGTCTCGAGCGATGGGGAGCCCGAGACCGGTGCCTTGGTGGCGGTGCTTGGTGCTGAAGAAAGGCGCGAAGATCTCGCTGCGCAGTGACTCGGGAATGCCGGGCCCCGAGTCCTCGACCGCGCCCACCAACTCCCCGCCCTGGACCGCGCTCGAGGCCCGAATGATCGGACGCTCCCCCCGAGCTTCGTCCAGGGCCTGGGTCGCGTTGATGATGAGGTTGATGAACACCTGCTGTAGCGCCGCAGCGTCTCCCCGAATAAGGGGCAAACCTTCGCCGAGCTCCAGCTGGAACTCGGCTCGGTGCCGGGCGTCATGCCCCGCGATCCGGGTCGAGTCCCGAAGCACGCGGTTGATGTCGACGTCCTCTGCCACGTCGGAGTTCAGGCGAGCATATTCTCGCAGCGCCGATGCGGTGCGGGCGATGCGCCGAAGACCGGTCTCGGACTCGTCGATCATCTCCAGGCAGTCGCGGATGAGCTCTTCGCTGTCTCCGACCGGCAGCCGCTGCACCTGTTCCCGCAGAAACTCCATGTTCGCGAGCAGCCACGCCATCGGGTTATTGATTTCGTGACAGATTCCTGCTGCCAAGTTGCCGAGTGCGACCAGACGATCCGCGTGGTGAAGGCGCGTGCGCAACTCCTCGGAGCGCTTTCTCTCCACCGCGTAGCGAATGGCGCGGACGAGACTGTCGGGCTTGAACTCACCCTTGATGAGATAATCTTGGGCGCCCTTCTCGAGGGCGATCCGTGCCCGCTGATCGTCGTCGTGACCGGTGAGCACCACCACCGGAAGGCGAATGGCTCGACCCTCGAGGCGAGCGAGAAAGTCGAGGGCGTTTCCGTCGGGGAGGCTCCAATCGACGACGGCGGCGGTCAAGTTCTCCGAGTCGACCAAGCGATAGGCCGAAGCCAGATCCTCGGACGTGATGACCTGAAACTCTCGGTTCCGCTCGAGCCCTCGCTGGACGCTGAGACGATCGACGGCGTCGTCCTCGACGGCCAAGACTTTCTGCGGCTCGGTCACTGGAGGTGGGAGGCTAGCCCGGTCGGGGCACGCTCACAAGACGAGGGGTGGCCCAGCCCGTCGAGGTCGGCGCGCAGGCGGGCCACATAGTGACGCGGGTCGCGATAGGCCGGACTGCGGGGTCGCAGCTCGTGCTGAAGAAGGCGATCCGCGGCCTCGTGAATGCAGGTCCGGCGAATCTCGGGCTCGAGCGCCGACCACTCCTCCCGCACCAGCGGCCGGGTCTCGTTGTAGCTGCGCAGGAAAGCTTGCAGTCGCTCGAGGCGAAAGGTCCCCGAAGGCCCCTGATCTCCCTCGGCGTCGGGACACCAGCACCACTCGGTGATCACGCGGGCCAGATCGGTGATCAGCGCGCCACGGTGAGCGGTCTCGAAGTCGGTCACCCCACTCAAGCGACCGTTGCGGGCAAAGCGCAACGAGCCCAGACCCAGCCGTCCATGAACGAGGCCATTGGGCAGTGGAACTCGAGGCGGAAGCGCCGCCGACGCCGCCCGCAGCTCCTCCACCATCGGGGCATGGCGCCGGGCCATGCGCTTTCGCTCGATGGCACGGCTCAGCCGGTCGAGCTTGCCATCGAGGGTGGTCCGAGCCCGGGCGCGGGGACGATCGGCCATCGGCAACGCCGCCTCGTGGAAGCGGGCCAGCCATCCGCCCAGGCGACGCAGGTGGGGGCTCCGGATCTCGAAGCGGCCCAGGGCGCGGCCTTCGGGATAGCGGAAGACCGAGACGTAGCGACCGCGACGGGTCCAGGGCGTGAACGAACCCTTCGCCATGTTCTGAAGGAGACGGGGGACTGCAAATCCCAGTCGATTCAAGTGGAGGAGCAGATCCTTCTCGAAGGTCATCTCGTCGACGGTTCGGCGCTGCAGGAGTCGAAGCACGTAGGCGGCGTCCTGAATTCGCACTTCGTACAGCGCGCCGTCCTCTCCACCGCCCTTCAGCTCCGACGCCCACGCGTCCGGCGCGTCGAGGCGATACATCGAGAGGATCGACTCGATCTGGTCTCTGGTCAGGGGCCCGAGCAACGGGCGGACGCTAGCCCCCTGATTTGAAAAAACCAATCGGGCTCATGGCCGATGCCGCGGAATGCCCCGAGCGCCTCGCCAGCGCGCTGCGCTTTCGCGTATGGGGGAGAGAATGGACGAGGACATCCTCATGCGACTGGTCCACCGCGATACGCTCAGCGCCGAGCAGGCGAGCTGGGCCCACGACGAAAGCAGTCGGGCAGGCTGCTCGATCTCCCGGGTCCTCCTGGAGTCGGGCCTCGTGGAGGCGAGCGTGCTTCGAGCCCTCGTCCAGCAGATCAAAAGCGAACAGAGCGCCGCTGCACGCCCTCCGCCGGCCCAGAGCGCCGAGGGGGCCGACGACGGCTTCGAGAAGATCATCGAGGCCCAAAAGGGCACGGACAAGATGCTGCGCGCCCTGTTCGAGCTCTGCGTCGCGAAGGGATGGGTGGACCCCAACGACTTCATCCGTCGCCTCAGCGAGTTGGAGAGCGTTGACCTGCCCTCGGACCCCCACTAGCTCCAAGGGGTGCTCGACCTCGGCGCCTTGCCTCCCGACGTCGGCGAACGCCTGCGAGACCGGCTCCGAACCGGCCGCCTCGCCCACGCCCTCCTCTTCTCGGGCCCCGAGGGCGCCGGCCTGCAGGAGGCCGCCGGGCGCCTCGCCCAGATCCGGCTATGCCTGCAGCCCCCCGCGCCCGACGCCGCCTGCGGTGCGTGCCCGGCCTGCGCGAAGTTCGCTGCGCGCACACACGCGGATCTCACCTGGTTGAAGCCCGAGGGCCGAACCCTGAAGGTCGCCGAAGTCCGAGAGGTGGAGCGGGTGCTCCGCCTGCGACCGCTGGAGGGCTCGGTCAAGTTCGTGGTGATCGAGCAGGCCGATCGGATGACGGTCGAGGCCCAGAACGCGCTCCTCAAGACGCTGGAAGAGCCGCCGGGCGCCTCCCACCTCGTCCTGCTCGTCGAGCGCCCCCGAATGCTCCTGCCCACGGTCCGCTCGCGCTGCCAGGCCCTGAGCTTTCGGCCCCTCAGCCCCCGCGAGGCCGCCGCGATCCTGGCCGGCGAGGGGATGTCGGACGAGGACGCCCACTGGGCCGCCCATCTGGCGGGCGGAGCTCTCAACCGCGCCCGGGCTCTCGACCTGGACCAAGAGCAGGTCCGCATGGAGGCGGTGGAGGCGCTGGACCGGCGATTGGTGCCGGGGTGCCCGGCGACCGACGCCCTCGCCGCCGCTCAGGACTTGGCCGCCGACCGCGAGGAGCTGGCCGCGCGCCTGGAGCGATGGGCGCTGTGGCTTCGCGATCAGCTCCTGCTGAGCTGGGACCAGAGCGAGGCTCTCGTCCACCCCTTCCGGCGCGACGCCCTCGAGCGCCTCGTCACCCAGCGCAACCCATCCTGGCTGTTGTGGCGTAGCCGCCAAGTGCACGAAGCCCAGCTACAGCTCGAGGTCCCGATGAACCTGAACCCGCTTCTCATCGCGGAGCAATTGTGCCTGGCCATGAGCGGCTCCGGGCGTATGGTCCCCGAACGATGGCCCTGAACCGGACCGATCCGCTCCTGATCACGGCCGCGCTCCCCTACGCCAACGGGAGCATCCACATCGGCTACCTGCTGGAGGCCATTCAGGCCGACGTATACGCCCGGGCCCAGCGCATGGAGGGCCGGGAGGTGATGTATGTGTGCGCCGAAGACACCCACGGCACGCCGATCGAGCTCAACGCGCGAAAGGAGGGCATCCCGCCCGAGCAGTTCGTGCAGCGCTTCTACGATGAGCACGTACGAGATCTGAAGGCCTTCGGCATCGAGCACGCCGTCTTTCACACCACCCACTCCCCCGAGAGCAAAAAGTGGGTCTACTTCATCTATCGGGGACTCGAAGACGGCGGCCATCTTCGGACCAAGCCCCTGGAGCAGCTGTACGACGAAGAGGCTCAGCGCTTCCTCCCCGACCGCTTCGTGAAGGGCGAGTGTCCGGTCTGCGGGGCCGGCGACCAGTATGGAGACGTGTGCGAGAACTGCGGGAGCACCTACGAACCGACCGAGCTGAAGAATCCAAAGAGCGTGGTCACCGGCAGCACGCCGGTCCTGCGAAGCTCGGAGCACGTCTTCGTGGGCCTGGATGGCTTCGCCGATTTCTTGCGGGCGTGGGTCGTTGAACCCGAGCATCTTCAGCCGGAGGTGCGGCGCTTCGTGGAGGGCTGGCTGGAGCGAGGACTACAGCCGTGGTGCATCAGCCGCGACGAGCCCTACTTCGGCTTCGAAGTGCCCGGCCTCCCCGGCAAATACTTCTATGTCTGGATGGACGCGCCGATCGGATACATCGGCTCGACGGACCGATGGGCCCAGAACGCGGGTACACCGGCCCGAGTGGACGCGCTGTGGAAGGGGGAGGAGTCGGCGGAGCTCGTCCACGTCATCGGCAAGGACATCGTCTATTTTCACACCTTGTTTTGGCCCGCGATGCTGAAGGCAGCCGGTCTGCGGACGCCGGACCGGGTGCAGGTCCACGGCATGGTCATGCTCGACAAGCAGAAGATGTCGAAGACCCGAGGCACCTTCATCCTCGCCCGAACCTTCGCCGACCACCTCGACCCGGTCTACCTGCGCTGGTACTACGCCTCGAAGCTGGGACCGGACATCGAAGACTTCGACTTCGCGACCGAAGAGTTCACGACCCGGGTCAACGCCGAGCTGGTGAACAACCTGGCCAACCTCGCCTCCCGAGGGACGAACTTCCTTCACGGCAAGCTGGGGGGACGCTTCGGGCCCATGGTCGAGGATGCCGCGCCCTTGCTGGCCATGGCCAAGGCGAAGAGCGCTCAGGCCCGAGCGGCCTATCGAGACTGGGACTTCGCAGCCGCGGTGCGGGCGGCGCTCGACGTCGCTGGCGCCGGAAACCGTCTGTTCCAGGAGCGCCAGCCCTGGAAGGTCATCAAGGAGGACGAGGAGGAGGCCCGTCGGATCGTGAGCACCGGTCTCGCCCTGGCCCGCACCGCCGCGATCCTGCTTCAGCCGGTCGTCCCCACCGTGAGCGCCACCATCCTCCGCAACCTCGGCCTGCCCGAGACGGCCGCCCACTTCGACGAAGCGCTGCGCTTCGATGATCTGGCGCCCGGTCACACCATCGAGGCGCCGGCCCGGGTGATCGACCGCATGAATCCGAAGAGCCTGGAGGCGATCATCGAGGCGGGGCGACCGAAGGACGCGCCGCCCGAAGCCCCCGCGGCGACCCAGAAGAAGTCCAAGAAGAAGAGGGAAGAACCGGCGCCGCCGGCCGAGATTTCCATCGACGACCTGAGCAAGGTCCTCCTCAAGGTCGGCCTGGTGCAGGAGGCCAAGCCCGTCGAGGGCGCGGACAAGCTCCTGGAGCTGAGCGTCGACGTGGGCGAGGCCCAGCCCCGGCGCATCTTCGCCGGCCTGGCCCAGGCCTATCAGCCCGAGGAGCTGAGCGGCAAGCGGGTGGTCGTGGTCGCCAACCTCGCCCATCGCGAGATGCGTTTCGGGACCAGCGAGGGCATGGTGCTGGCGGCGGGTCCCGGGGGCTCCGACATCCAGCTCTTGACGGTCCTCGGCGACGCGCCACCGGGCAGCCTGATCAAGTGAGCCCGGCCGAGCTCAGGGAGCTGATGCACGCCGACGCCGAGACCCGAGCGCGTCGCGTGACCGAAGTCGTGGCCTTGCTGGCCCGGGATCAACGGGAGCTGGTCTGCGGGGCGCTGGAGCTGCTCGGCCACTGGCGCGAGACGGAAAGCCAGCCCTTGCCCTTCTCGGTCCTGGCCCGGGCACGGAACCTCACCGAACACGACCACGCGCGGGTCCGGGCCACCGCCAGCGCCGCCCTGGCCCTGCTGACGCCGGCCGAGGCCGTCGCAGCCAGCGCGGAGGTGCTGGAGGCGCGCTTGCGGGACCCGGCCTGGGAGGTCCGGGCCGAAGCAGCGGCAGCCCTCGGTGATCTGGGCGCGGGCGACTCGGCGCTGGAGCCGCTTCTCCAGGACTCGGTGGCCGAGGTCCGCTTCGAGGCGGCTTTCGCCCTCGGCGCCCTCGGGAGTTCGGCGGCCCTCCCGAGCCTGATGGGTTTCCTGAGCGATCGCCGGCGCCGGGCCGACGCCATCGAGGGTCTTCATCGACTCGGTGATCCGGCGGCAATCCCGGGCCTGAAGCGCTGGGTCGGCTCGTGGCGGCTGGGCTGGGTGGAGCGCCACGCCTTGGACGCGGCCCTCGTCGCTCTCGGGGACGCCGAAGCCCGACCGAGGCTTCGTCGGGCCTGCGAGAAAGGCCGCTTCGAGCGTCGGGCCTACGCTTTCCATCTCGCCGGACGCGTGGGCCTGGAAGAGGCCGAGCCGGCCCTGTGGCGCGCGCTGGAGGGTCGGGACGAAGACCTGTGGGGTCCGGCGGTGGAGGCGCTTCGAGCCATGGGGCGGGCCGAGGATCTGCGGCGCTGGGCGACCGAAGCGCCAGCCGCCCAAGCAGCGCTCATTCGCTCGGCCTGACCCGGAAGCTCTCGAAGGGCCGACCCTCGACCGCTCGGTCCCACATCTGCCGGTACGCATCCTCCAGATCCCGGGCGAAGCGGGGCGCGTCGAAGAGCGGCGCGGTGGCCCGCCGCGCCTCGAAGTCCCGGCGCAGCGCCCGAAGGGACGCCCCGTCCCGACCGAGCTCGATGGCCCGGGCCACGTAGGCCGCCTCGTCGTCTACCGCCATGTCCGGCCGCCCCAGCGCGCTCACCACCGCCGCTCCGGTCCGGGACTCGGGCTTGGGACCCTTCACCGTCAGGAGCGGGACGCCGGAGTAAACGGTGATGATGCCCCCCGTGCCCGCCGTGACCACAAAGGTGTCGAGATAGAGATCGAGCATGACCTGGGACCAGGTCTTGGAGAGAAGGGCGTGGGGCAAGAAGTGGAGCCGATCCGCGAACCCTGCCTCTCGGGCCCGAGTCTCCAAGCGGGGCCGAGCGGGGCCGTCCATGAGGACCAGATCCACCTCCGGGGCGGCGCGCAGGATCTCCATCCACGCCGCCCACACCCGAGGCTCGATCCGGTAGTGGACGCCCAGGAATCCGAACAGGCGTCGGTCGGCGGGCAGCCCGTGGCTGAGCCGGGTCGGGAGCACCTCGGGCCGGGGCAAGCTGTCCGGCGCCACGAAGCTCCCGGGAAGGAAGACAAGGGCTTCGTCGTAGGCCTCGGTGTCGACGGGGTCGCGAGCCTCTACCGTGAGGTGGTAGTCGACGAGCCGTGTCCCGAGGGTCCCCGGGTAGCCCAGATAGTGCACCCGGATGGGCGCGGGCTCGCGGACCAAGACCGCGTTTCGGTTCTGAAGCGTGTAGCCGGCGCAGTCGACCAGGACGTCGACCTCATTCTCTCGGATCCACGCCTCCAGCTCGTTGTCGTCCATGCGGTGAGCGGCCACGAAGTGGTCGGCCGAGGCTTCGATGCGCTCGGTGATCCGATCGTAGGCGTTCTTCAAGGAGAGCGCGCTGACCGTCACCCGTTCGCGATCATGCCATCGAAACACCGGCTCCAGAAGCATGCCGACTGGATGGACGTTGAGGTCCGGAGAAAGATAGGCGACGTGCAAGACGTCCTTCGGCCGGACCGGCGGGCGGGGCTGGGACTTCGTGCTCGTCCCCTGAAAGCGGGCCCAACTCCGGGCGATTCGATTGTGAAGCTCGGCCGGGACACCGCACACCACCCCCGCAAAAGGGGTGAGGCTGCTCATTCGACCCTGGGCCACCTCCCGCTCCGCGATCCGCATCATGGTCTTCAGCGCCAGCTCGGCTCGGTCCCACAGGCCCAGCTGACGAGCCGCTCCCAGGAGCTCGTTGACCGGCATCGGATCGTCGGGGCGCTGGCGGAGCGCGGCCTCGGCGTGCCCCAAGGCCTCCTCGTAGCGGCGGAGGGTGTTGAGCACCTTCGCGATGTGGCAGCGCGAGTGGTAGTTGTCCGGCTCTCTGGCCAGGCTACGCTCGAAAGCTTCGACGGAGGCGGCGTGGGCGCCGAGCTCGTTGAGGGCGATGCCGCGCAGCCGATGGATCTCGGCCGAGTCGAGGCCGAGTGTCATGGCACTCTGCACCAGCTTCAAGCCATCGTGATTTTGGGCCAGGTTCAGCGCGACGATGGCCATCCCTTGGTGGGCGTGGGCATCTCGAGGACGTTTTTCCAGAACGTCCCGGAGCCGGACGGCCGCCCCGTCGTAGTCGCCTCCCGTCGCGAGGGCGATGGCCGACTTCACGTCCTCCGGCATCCGCAGAGGGGCCCGCGGCGGGGCCTTGGCCTTTTTCCGCTTCTTGGTGGCCGGCATGTCTCGGTCCGAGACATCGGACGCTCTGGGACCCTTTCGAGCCCCGGACTCGAAACTCCTTGCCCGACGTGATGGGGCCGCTAGCGTGACGGGTGCCATGCGCTTCTTCGACAGCCACGCTCATC
Organism: uncultured Myxococcales bacterium; assembly: GCA_964477875.1. Taxonomy (GTDB): domain Bacteria; phylum Myxococcota; class Kuafuiibacteriia; order Kuafuiibacteriales; family Kuafuiibacteriaceae; genus Kuafuiihalomonas. The sequence continues at coordinate 1,736 of CAYZFR010000059.1, read as the reverse complement.
TGGACGGCGCCGCCTTCGACGACGACCGGGAGGCGGTGCTGGACCGGGCCTTCGAGGCCGGGATCACGGACCTCGTCCTGATCGGCGCCTCGGATGGCTACGAAAGCAACCCAAAGGCGCTCGAGATCGCCCGATCCCGGGAGCACCTGTACGCCACCGTCGGCATCCACCCCCACGACGCCGACGTGGTGGACGAGCGGGTCCTACAGAAGATCGAGGCCCTAGCCGCCGACCCCAAGGTCGTCGCCATCGGCGAGATGGGCCTCGACTACTACTACGACAACAGCCCCATAGAGGCCCAACAGTCCGCCTTTCGGTCCTTCATCCAGCTCGCCAAGACCAAGAAGAAGCCGATCGTCATCCACACCCGGGACGCCGAGGCCGACACCCTCCGCATCATGAAGGAGGAGGGCGCCGGGGACGTCGGCGGCATCATCCACTGCTTCAGCGGCACGGCGGAGCTGGCCCGGGGCGCCCTGGACCTCGGCTTCGTCATCAGCTTCTCGGGGATCCTGACCTTCAAGAAATCTCGGGAGATTCGAGAGGTCGCGTCCTGGGTCCCTCGGGACATGACCCTGGTGGAAACCGACTGCCCCTATCTCGCCCCGGTCCCCCACCGCGGGAAGCGGAACGAGCCCGCCCACGTGGTCCACACGGCGGAAAAGCTCGCCGAGATCTGGCAGACCGATCCGCAGACGGTCAGGGCCCAGACGGGCGACAACGCCGCCCGGCTGTTTCGCGTCTGAGCCGAGTCGAGGCCCGAAAAGGGAAGACCATCGCCCCCCGGCGGAGGGGGGCGATGAACAGCTGTCTACGCGAAGGCCGACTTCAAGGCGTCGACCTTGTCGGTTCGCTCCCAGCTGAATTCGGGGTTGCCGAAGTGGCCGTAGACCGCGGTCCGGGCGTAGCCCGGCTTGAGCAGGTCGAGGGACTTGGTGATGCCCTTCGGCGTGGTGTCGAACACCTCGTCGATGGCGTTCTCGATCTTCGTCTCCGGCACCTTGCCCGTGCCAAAGGTGTCGACGTGGATCGACACCGGCTTGGCAACGCCGATGGCGTAGGCGAGCTGGACCTCGCAACGATCGGCGGCGTCGGCCGCGACCACGTTCTTGGCGATGTAGCGGGCCATGTAGGCCGCGGAGCGATCGACCTTGGTCGGGTCCTTGCCCGAGAAGGCACCGCCACCGTGCCTGCCCATGCCTCCGTAGGTGTCCACGATGATCTTCCGACCGGTCAGGCCGCAGTCACCGTGTGGTCCGCCGACGACGAATCGACCGGTCGGGTTGATGTGATAGACCACGTCCTTCGAGAGCATGTCGGCCGGGATGACCTTCTTGACCACCTCTTCGATGACTCCTTGGTGGATCTGCTCGTTGGTGGCTTCCTCGGTGTGCTGGGTCGAGATGACCACCGTCGTGACGCCAACCGGCTTGCCATTCTCGTAGCGAACCGTGACCTGGCCTTTGCTGTCGGGGCGGAGGAACGGCAGGGTCCCATCCTTGCGGACCTGGGTGAGGCGGCGCATCAGCTGGTGGCTGTACTGGATGGGCATCGGCATCAGCTCGGGGGTCTCTTTGACCGCGAAGCCGAACATCATGCCTTGGTCACCGGCGCCCTCGCGGTCCACGCCCTGCGCGATGTCGGGGGACTGCTTGTTGAGGGCGTTCAGGACGGCGCAGGACTTGTAGTCGAAGCCCATCGCCGAGTCGTCGTAGCCGATGTGCTTGATGGCTCCG
>CAYZFR010000058.1:0-20064 GCA_964477875.1 uncultured Myxococcales bacterium | reverse complement strand
CGCGCGCGAGGCGGCCGAGCAATTCTACACGCGCCTGCGTGCGCTCTTCGCCGAGAGGAAGGCGATCACGACCTTTGGTCCCTACTCTCCCGGTCAGGCAGTCACCATGCGGCGCCTCGGCATCGAGGGCATCTATCTCGGCGGTTGGGCGACCTCGGCCAAGGGCTCGGTCACCGAAGATCCCGGCGCCGACCTCGCGAGCTACCCGCTGAGCCAGGTCCCCGATGAAGCGGCCCCCATCGTACGCGCCCTCCTCACCGCCGACCGCAACCAGGCTTTCCACCGCTCTCGCATGACGGAGGCGGAGCGCGACGCCACCACCGAGGTCGACTATCGCCCCTTCATCATCGCCGACGCCGACACTGGCCACGGCGGCGACGCCCACGTTCGAAACCTCGTCCGGCGCTTCGTCGAAGTGGGCGTGCCCGGGTACCACATCGAAGACCAGAAGCCGGGCGTAAAGAAGTGCGGTCACCAGGGCGGCAAGGTTCTGGTCCCGGTCGACGAGCAGATCCGGCGCCTCAACGCCGCTCGGCTCCAACTCGACATCATGGGCGTGCCGGGCCTCATCGTGGCCAGGACCGACGCCGAGGCCGCTACCTACGTCGAGAGCCGCACCGACGAGCGCGACCACCCCTTCATCCTCGGCGCCACCACCCCCGGCATCCCGAGCTACAAGGCGGTGTACGTCGCGACGCTTCAGCGCCTGAACGCGATCGGCGTCGACGAGGTGCGGGGCCACCTCCTCTACACGCTGTCCGACACCGAGCTCGCCAAGGCTCGAGGCTGGATGGAGGGCGTCGGCATCGACCGCGAGGTCGACCAGTTGGCCAAAGACTACCTCCGGGACGGTGGGGGCAGCACCGCCAAGCTGGTCGGCGCCGCCACCGATCGCGTCCTCGACGCCTGGCAGGCGACGGCCGGCCTCGAGACCCTCGGAGAAGCGGTAGCCTCGGCCATGCGGTTCCAGGAGAACGAGGGCACGACCTTCTCCAGCAGCATCGACGAGTTCAACGCATTCGCCCAGACGGCCTCTCACTTCGACGTGCAAGAGCGGGCCAAGGCGATGGGCCTCGACGTGCACTGGGATCCGGCGCCGGCCAAGACCACCGAAGGCTACTACCAGGTCCGAAGCGGCATCCCCTACGCCATCGCCAAGTCTCTGGCCGTGGCCCCCTTCGCCGACATCTTGTGGATGGAGACCAAGACCGCCGACCTGAAGGACGCCAAGCAGTTCGCTGACGCCATCCACGCCGTCCACCCGAACAAGATGCTGGCCTACAACCTGTCACCGTCCTTCAACTGGGACACTACCGGGATGAGCGAGAACGAGATGCGCCAGTTCCCGGTCGAGCTCGGCAAGCTCGGCTTCGTCTTCAACTTCATCACCTACGGCGGCCACCAGGCCGACGGTCTGGCGGGCGAAGAGTTCGCGAACGCGCTCAACCAGGAGGGCATGCTCGCCTTGGCCAAGCTCCAGCGAAAACTTCGCCTCATCGAGTCTCCCTATCGGACCCCCCAGACCCACGTCGGCGGCCCCCGGCTCGACGCGGCGCTCATGGCCTCGTCGGGACGAACCGCCAGCACGAAGGCGATGGGCAAGGGCTCGACCCAGTTCCAGCACCTCATCCAAACCGAAGTCCCGAAGTCGGTACTCCTCGAGTGGCTCGACCACTGGCGCCGGCGCCACGACATCGGCGAAGAGTTCGATGTCCAGCTTCTCCCCCACACCAGCTACGAGGTCCTCGAGCTGGCGGTGCTGCGGGGGAACGACAGGGTGGCGAACATCGTGTTCGGGACCATTCAGGACCGGCGGCGCAACGCCATCATCTCGGTCCGCGACCAGAACACTTTCGATCCGAACCTGAGGCAGAAACGCCTCATGACGCTGATGCACCTGTTCTTGATTCATCGCTACAAGGCCAACTCGGTCCACTATCTGACCCCGACCCAGGACAACCATCACCAGACCCAGGGCATGAAGAAGCTCGGGATCTACCGCGATGTGAAAGAAGAAGTCGGGCAGATCATCGTCGCCGACGTGAACAATGAGCGCGTGAACGAGCTCTTCGAAGAGAAATACAAGGGCGTCGTCGATCTGATCGCAGCCAGCGGCGAGAACTGAAGACCGCTCCTGCACCCACCGGCCTCAGATCGGCCGGTGGGAGTAGCGCTTCTTCCCCGGGCCGAAGTCCGAGGCCCCCTGGCCGCTGCCGCGCAGGATCCACCGGCTGGTCATGAGACCTTCGATACCGACCGGGCCCCGAGCGTGGATGCGGGCGGTGCTGATCCCGAGCTCGGCCCCGAGCCCAAAGCGCTGGCCGTCGGCGAAGCGGGTGCTGGCGTTGTGAAACACCGAGGCCGAATCGACCCGGCTCAGGAAGCGCTCCGCCGCCGCCGCGTCTTCGGTGACGATGGCGTCGGTGTGGCCGCTGCCGTACCGATGGATGTGCTCGATGGCGGCGTCCACGTCGCCGACGACCTTGGCCGACAGGACGAGCTCGCCAAACTCGTGGCCGAAGTCGGAGTCGTTCGCCGGGACCGCCTCTGGGACGAGGCGGCAGACGTCCTGGTCCCCGCGGATCTCGACCCCTGCATCGCGCAGCGCTCGAAAGAGGGACGGGCTCTGGCGAAGGAAAGTCCGATGGAGGAGGAGCGTCTCCACGGCGTTGCACGCCGAGGGCGCGTCGCACTTGGCGTCGAGCACGATGCGTTGGGCCATGGCGGGCTCGGCGGCGGCGTCGAGGTACACGTGGCACACGCCGTCGGCATGGCCGAGAACCGGAATGCGCGTCTGGGCCTGGATGCTCCGCACCAGCTCGGCCGAACCTCGGGGCACGACGAGATCGATGTGCCCGTCCATGGCCAGCATCCGTGCGACCTCGGCCCGGTCATCGACGGACTGGATCGCGTCGGGGTCCAAGCCGGCAGAGGACAGAGCCGCCCGCATGACGTCTACCAGGACGGCGACGCTCCCGCGCGCCTCCCGGCCGCTCTTGAGGAGGACGGCGTTGCCGCTCCGGATGGCGAGGCTCCCGATCTGAACCGCAGCGTCGGGCCGGCTCTCGAATATGATCAGCACCACGCCGATCGGGTGACCGACGCGGCTCAAGACCAGACCCGGCTCGAGCTCGGTGCGTTGAAGCACCCGCCCCACCGGATCGTCGGCCTCGAGCAGGTCGCGCAGGCCGTCCTGCAGTACCTGACGCTTGGACGTCGGCAGCCCGAGGCGCTGGAGCAAGGCCGGCGCCAGCGCCTCGGACCGAGCGCGCTCGAAGTCCTCCGCCTGGGCGGCGTCGAGCGCCTCACCGGCGGACTCGAGGCCGGCCGACAAGGCCCGCAGGGCGTCGGTCCGGCGGGCGGCCGGCGCCGAGGCCAGACCTCTCTGGGCTTGGCGAGCCCTCTTTGGCTTGTCGGCCTTCACCCTCGCGCCTCCGCCGGGAACCAGGTCCCGACCTCGAGGCCCCGGGCGCCCTGAAGGATTCGACCGGGGACGGTCCCGTTCAGGATCAAGCCATGGCAACCGGATTGGGCCACGCTCCGAGCGGCCTCCACCTTGGCCCGCATGCCGCCCCGGCCGCCCGCCGCCGGGCCCCCCAGGAGGGGCGTCTCGGCCTCGGAGGCGAGCGCTGCCATTCGGCTCAGCAGGCGCGCCTCGGGCGCGGTTCGCGGATCGGCCTCGAACACCCCCTCCACATCGGTGCAGAGGATCAACAGATCGCAGTGAAGCCGCGTCGCCACCAGGGCCGAGAGCTGGTCGTTGTCGCCGAAGGTGCTCCGCCCGTCGGGAGTGGACCTCAGCGCGAGCTCCTCCGTCGACACCACGTCATTCTCGTTCACGACCGGGAGCGCCCGGCGGTCGAGCAGCTGCCGCAGGACGCCTTCCACGTTGTCGAGATCCCTCGAGCGCTCGAAGTCCTGCCGGGTCAGCAAGAGCTGGGCGACGTGAATCCCGAGCCGCGCGAAGCCGTGCTGGTACAGCTCCATCAAGCGGCTCTGCCCCACGGCAGCGCAGGCCTGTCGAAGGCCGAGCTCGGTGGGCTCGCCAGCCAGACCCAGGCTCTCGCGGCCGAGCCCCACCGCCCCCGAGCTGACGAGGAGGACCTCTCGACCGTCCCGGTGCAGCTCCGCCAGCTGCTCGACGATCTCGTAGAGTCGACTCAGCGCGAGGCCCCCGGGAGCTCGGGTGAGCACCCGCGTCCCCACCTTGACCACCACCCGCTTCGTCGCCGCGAGAGCGTCCCGCTCGATCACGGCCCCGGCCCCTCGACGGCGAGGAGCTCGGGCAGCACCTCGCCCGACGGTGCCCGAACCAGGGCGTCCATGTCCGACTCGATGAGCGAGCCGTTCGGGTTGATCTCGATGCAAAAGGCGCCCTTCTGCCTGGCGAAGCCAGCGAAGTCCGCCGCCGGGTGGACGTGGCCCGAAGTCCCGACGACGAGCATCACCCCACCCCGGCTCAGGTAGGCCAGGATGTCGCCCATCATCTGCTGGTCGTAGGCCTCGCCGAACCACATGACGTCGGGCCGCAACAGGGCCCCACAGTCGGGGCAGCGAGGGGGGAGCTGCAGGTCGACGTGCCGGTTCTCTTCTTGGTAGCGGCACTCGATGCAGCGCACGTCCCAAATACAGCCGTGCATCTCGATCAACTGCTCGGTCCCCGCCTCCCGGTGCAGAGCATCCACGTTTTGGGTGATGAGGGCGGTGTCGGGGCGCCGCCGCTGAAAAGCGGCCAGCGCTACGTGGCCAGCATTGGGCTCCACCTCGACCAGTTTTGCCCGCCGCTCCTGGTAAAACTCCCAGGACAGCTTCGGATCCCGCTCGAAGGCCTCCGGCGTGGCGAGCTCCATGGGGTCATGGTTCCGCCACAGACCATCGTCGTCCCGAAAGGTCGGCACCCCGCTCTCGGCCGAGATGCCGGCCCCGGTGAGGACGGTCAGCGGTCGGCGACTTCGTATCAGCTCCCGGAGCTCGGCCAGCTCGGCGCCGCTCGCCATCACCAAAGCCCCTCCATGACCCGCTCGTCCACCGCCGCCAGACGGGTTCGGATCCGATGCTCCAGCGCCTCGAAGTGCTCCACCTTGGTCACCTCCCCCAGCATCTTGGCGGACCGCATCACCCGCGCCAAGTAGGTGAAGAGGCTCCCCTCTTCGTAGCCCAGGTCGTGGCGCTCCACGTAGTCGGCGAAGGTCAGCTCGTCGGCCTCCATCTCGGCCCAGATCTGCTTGGGGCGCTTTCCGCCGTGGAGCTCGGGATGAGGCAAACGAGCGGAAAACTCGCCGTGGATGAGCTCGATCCGAGTGGGCTGGTAGGGGTGCTCCTCCTCGTACATCTTGTCCACGTCCTCGAAGCTGATCTGGGGGTTGTCGCGCCGCAGCTCCCGGAGCCGCTCCAGCACCCACTGCCGCCGGGCCTCCTTTGCCTTGCGGTCGAAGATCCGCTGAATCGCATCGTGGTCGACCAGATACTCGACCATCTGAAGCGCCAGCTCTTCGTCCAGGTCATGGCCCTTCATCACCGCCCACACGAACAGACCGTCCATACCGCGGATCTCCTTGATGACTTCACCCGCGACCTGCTGGCCGGCTTCGTCCACCACCCCCAAGGCCTGCAAATTCCGGGTGATCATCGCGAGCTGCTTGTGGGCCTCGACCTTTTGACCATCGGGAAGCAGCAGCCGGTCGATGACGTAGATGATGTCGAGCCGGACCTCGTCCTCGCTGGGCTCGGCGGGAGGCGACGGGTCCCCGGTCGCTGCCCCGGGTGATGGGGCCGAGACCTCCGGGCCAGCCGGGCCCGCGGGCGGGGTCTCGCCGGTCGCCTCCGCCACCAGCCGGGCGCGCTCCGCCTCTCGAGCCGCCTCGGCTGCCTGCTCCCTCTGGAGGATGGACTGGCCCGGCAGGGCCGAGCGCCTCAGGTCGGGCAGGCCGATGGCCAGGATCTGCTCCGCCGTAACCTTCGTCTTGGACTGAAGCGCCGCCGGCTCGCCCTGGACGAGCTTCTGGTGCTCCTCGGGGTCCCAGGTGACGTCGTCCCTGGCCCGGGCCTCGGTCTTGGCCTTGCTGTAGTACTTCTTCTTGATCTTGGTCTCGTCGACGGAGTGGCTTCCTCGCTTCTTCAGGTCCTTGAGCTCCTTGCGGAAATTCTGGACCACCTCCTCCGGCGCGAGGGTGATGGCGATGCCTTCGGTGTCGTACTGGGGCCGGCCGGCGCGCCCCGCCATCTGATGGTACTCGGCGGGGTGAAGAAGGCGCGCCTTTTTCTTGATGTACTTCCGTAAGCTCGGAAAGACGCAGCGCTTTGCGGGCAGGTTGATCCCGGCGGCGATGGTTTCGGTGGTGACGACCACCTTGAGGAGTCGGTCGGCGGTCAGCTCTTCGACCAGCCGGCGATAGGAGGGGAGCACGCCGGCGTGGTGGACGCCGATGCCGTGGAGGAGGAGCTTTTCGAAGTCGGCCGACATACCGGCCTGAAGGAGGACGCCGCTGCTCCGACGCTTCACCTCCTCCTGCTCTTCTTTGTCGATGAACTTCGGACACGCCCGAAGGAGTCGAGCCTTCTCGAAGCACAGCTTGCGCCCAAAGCAAAAGACCAGAGCCGGTACGTCGCCCTCGGCGAACAGGGTCTTGATGGTGTCCACCAGATAGTCTTCGCGGAACTCGTGGTGGAGCGGCACCTTTCGCTCGAAGCTCTGCACCAAAGACATCGGCCGCCCCCGCACGGTCCGAACCCACTGGGTGAATTGCCGGGCCGACCCCACCGTCGCGCTCAGAACCACGAGCTGGGTCTCGGGACTGAGGCCGATGAGCGACTGCTCCCAGACGTAGCCTCGCTCCGGGTCGTTGAAGTAGTGGCCTTCGTCCATCACCACGACGTCGGCGGGCGGGACCCCCGGGCTCCCGAAGATGCGATTCCACAGGATCTCGGCCACCAGCACCTGGACTGGGGCCTCCGGATTCACCTTGTAGTCCCCGGTGGCGAAGCCCACCTGGTCCTCGCCGAAGTCCTCCTGGAGCTCCCGAAACTTCTCTTCCGTCAGGGCCCGCAGAGGCGTGGTGTAGATCGCCTTTCTCCCCTGTCGCAGGGCTCGCATGATGGCGGCCTTCGCCATCAGCGTCTTGCCGGTCCCGGTGGGCACCGTGACCAGCAGATCTTCCCCGCCAAAGATGGCGGTGACCGCCTGCTCTTGGACCGGATACGGCTCCAGATCCCGGGCGAGGAAGAACTTCTCGTAGAACTCGAGCTCGACCTCGGCGTCCGTGACCACCTCGTCACACGGCCATCCCCACGGCGGCTTGTAAAGTCGTGTATGGTGAAGCGTGGCCGCGGCCGATGCGACCGAGGCGCGCCCCTCCGAAGAGGAGGCGCCCGCTCCCGTTCCCCACTCGGTCTGGGCCTTCTCGACCTACTTCGCTGAGGGCTTTCCGTACAACATCGTCCACAAGCTGGCGGAGATCTTCTTCGCCGACATGGGCGCCAGCCTGAGCGCCATCGGGCTCACCTCGCTGTTTCACCTCCCGCTCAACCTCAAGTTCCTGTGGGCTGCTTGGGCCGACACCTACGGGAGCAAGCGAACCTGGCTGCTGGGGGCCGAGCTCGCCTTGGCGGTGGCGGTAGCGGGCCTCGCCTTCGTCTCGGGGACCGGCTCCCTGGGCCCGGTGTCGGTCCTGTTCGTGCTCGTCGCGCTCATGATGGCGACCCACGACATCGCCATCGACGGCTTTTACCTCGAGGCCCTGGGGCCGAAGCTCCAGGCCAAGCTGGTCGGCCTCAAGGCGCCCTCCTATCGGGCCGCGCTGCTGGTCGTGGGCGGTCCTCTCCTGGCCGGCATCGGCGTCTTCGGCTGGGGCTTCGGCTTCGCAGCCTGCGCCGTCGTGCTGCTCGGGTTATTCGTCCTCCACGCCCTCATCCTTCCGCGGGTGCCTCAGCAGAAAGAGAGCTTCCGGGCCTTCTGGCTCGGCCGGCCAGGCTTGGTGGTCGCCGTCGTCTTGGTCGTGCTCGGCCTGCTCCTGACGCGGATGCTCCGAAGCGAGGAGGCCCTGCGGCTGCCGCCGTGGCTCAGCGCCCGGAACCTCAGCCTCGGTCTGGTGGCGCTGATCCTGGTAGGCGGCTTCTTGGGCGCCCGCTTCGCCCATCAGCGCTTCGCCGGCAGCAGCTCCCCCTTCGCCCGGGGCTTCGTCACCTTCATGGCCCAGCCCAAGGTCGGGCACATGCTCGCCTTCATCCTGCTCTTCCGAGTCGGCGAGTCCTTCTTGGAGAAGATGCGCTTCGTCTTCCTTCTCCAGCACGGGATGACCAAGGAGTTCTACGGCCTCGCCCAGGGAACGGTGGGCATGGCGGCGGCTCTGGTGGCGCCGCTTCTGGGCGGGTGGCTGATCGCCCGTGACGGGCTGCGCCGCTGGATCTGGCCCTTCGTCATCGCCCAGAACGTCCTGAACCTGCTCTACGCCGGTCTCGCCATCGCGCTGGAGGGGACCGACGTCGGTCTTTGGACCATGGGCATCGTGATCATCGTGGAGATGTTCGGAGCCGGTCTGGGTACGGCGGTGTTCATGGTCTTCATCATGCGCTGCTGCATGCCCGAGCACCGCGCGGCCCACATGGCGCTGCTGACGTCGATGATGAGCGTCGGGTGGACGGTGGCGGGAACGGTGAGCGGTGTGATCGCCGAGTCTTTCGGCTTCGCCACCTACTTCTTCTTTACCTTCCTCGCGACGCTTCCCGGGATGTTTCTGATCTGGGGGCTCCCGCACCTCGACGAGGAAGAGGACCCACCATCGCCCGAGCCGGGCCGTACAGCCGCTGGAGAATGATCTGGACCCGCTCCCCCAGGTCGCCACGCAGAGGCTCGACCTCGCGGGCGTAGAGCTGGGTCAGATGGCGGAGCTGCCGCTTGACCCCATTCCGCGTCGACTTCGAGACCCGGGCAGCGGAGAGCTTCGTCTTCACATCCTCCCGCGGGTCGAGCATCAGCCGGCGAGCAGGGCTGACCTCGACGTAGGGCGGAGCCTTGGGGGCCCGGTCGTCCAGGACCCGGCCCGGCGCGGTGTAGGCGAAGGCGGGCGTGGCGCAGGTCCACTCCTGGACCCACTGGTCGAAGGCGACCTCGTCCAGGTTGGTGCCGTGCACCCGCTGCCGGCTCAGGACCCACCCCAGTTTGATGATGCCACCGAGGGCGTCGTGCATGTAGCCGACGTCGGCCGCCTGTCGAACGGCGTAGGCGTTGGCTCGCGGCCCGGCCCGCTCTCGGGCCGCCGCCAACCGAACCTCGTACTTCGGGTCCTGCTCCAGACGGGAGGCCCGCACCACGCAGAGACCGCCCAGGCCGAGACGAGCCCGCACCCGGAGCAGAGCTCGGACCGTCACGTCGGCGCGACGGCGGATGGCGCTGGGCTCGAAGGCGTTGAGCTCGGCGTGCCGGTCGGCGACCAAGACCACGGTGGTCCCTGCGCCGATCGCAGCTCGCAGGCGTTCGGCGGCGAGCAGCATGTGAAGCGCGTCTAAGGGCAGACCCCGACTCAGGGCTCGGGTCGAGCACAAGCCGATACCCACGAAGACCGCCGCCGGTCGGGCCATGGACCACATCAACCGCTCGAGCCCCAGCAGGCTGGGCTTGGTGGCGATCCCCGGCTCCTGCAGGACGACTTGCTCCAGGCGGCCCAGCCACGCGGGGCGAGTCCGGCGCGGCGGCTGGCTGATCCGGGGCCCGGGTCGATTGGATATGCGGAGCAGTCCGTCCATGGCCGTCTCAGTGGAGGAAGTCCGGGAGCGCCCAAGGCCCAGTCGGCGCCGGAGGCTCGGCCAGTAGAGCACGAAAACGGGCCGCCTGCCCGGGACTCAGCTCGGAAGCGGCATGGCGGGCGGCGCTGCCGATGAATCGTCCACGGTGAAGCCCTCGGGCCATCTGATCCTCGACGATGGGGTCGAAGCGCTCCTCGTTCGCCTTCATGGCGTCGCGCCGAGCCCGCTCGAGGATGAGGCGGCGCAGGGCGGGCGAAGGCCGCCGCTGCAGAAACTCCGCGAGGCGGTCCACGACCTGACCGAGGTCGTCCTGCATGTCCTCGTAGCGGACCGACCAGACCTCGAGCCCCTCCCTGCCCTTGGTCCAGGCATGCCTGTGGGCGAACCAGGAGCGGTACTGGACTCTTCCCCTGAGAAAGCGCTCGAAGAAGGCATCGAAGTCCCCGTCGTAGCCGAGGTGGCTCCGATACAGCTCATGGTACGAGCGGGCGACGTCCCGTCCGTCTCGGTGGACATGCACCACCCGCCCCCGGGCTGGCATCCAGGTCGGGACGAGATGGGTCTTGAAGATCCGGGGGCCTGCGATGGCCTCGAAATCAGCCGCGGTTCGGGTACCCAGAGCCAAGCTTCGCTCGAACCAGGGCGTCACCTGACAGATGTGATCGAAGTCGTCGCTTCCCTCCCGAAGGAGGAGGTGGAGGACGTACTGCATCCAGGTCGTGCCCGAGCGGGGATAGGTGGCCACGAAGACGTCGTCGGCCCGGGGCCGAAACTCCAGCCGACCGCGAAGAAAGCTGCAGGTCCGCGCCCCGTCCGCGGCGAAGTCCCGGACGAGGGCCATCACGTCCCGGCTTCTGCCGAGGCCACGCGCGCCCCACTGACGCAGATCCACGGATCGGGATCCTGATCGAAAAGTGATCCCGTTGCAAAAGCTCCTTCGAAAATCCGGACCAAAGTGGAAATTGCAGGCCATCTAGCAGATGATCCCGTCGAGCGAATGCGATCCCTGCTCATGACGGCCACCATCCTGGTCGCGGCGAATGCCCGCGCCGACGACGCGCCTTCCCTCGACTCGGTCGGGGGCGGCGGCCGACCGCCTGCGCCCGCCTGGCGCGCGCCCCGGCTGGCCGACTGGTCCCCTCGCCTGAAGGCGCAGCGGCCCGAGCCCCTCGCCGAACCTCCGCCGGGCTGGACGCACCTCGCGAGGCCGACGGGCTTTCGGATCCCGGTGTACGACCGGGTGGAGCGCCCCCGAGCGCTCATCGCCCGCACCCGCCGCGGCGACGTCTTCCCAGCCCGCCGGGCCCAGACCTCCATCGCATGCCACGACAACGGCCGCCCCGGCCAGTGGTGGACCGTTCCCGGCGGCGTCATATGCTCGGCCAGCGGCTACGAGCTCGGAAGGCGACTCGCTCCCCTGGACGAGCCCCAGCGACCCCCGGCGGTGGACCGAGGCCTCCCCTTCCGCTTCGCGCGGGTCATCGTCGAAGGAGCGCCCCGCTTCTCCCGGCGACCGACTCCGGCCGAGGCCCGCTGGGCGGAGGATCTCTCGCCAGCGGATCCCGACGCCGAGGTCCCGGCGGCGGTCATCGAGCGGATGTGGGACGACTTCTTCTTGGCCCTCGGCAGCCGGGAGATGGCGGGCGACGTCCCCGTGGTGCGAACGGTCTATGGCGAGTACGTCCTCGCCGCTCACCTGAAGATTCTCGAGCCGCCGCCCATGCAGGGGGAGTTCATCGACGAGGAGGCGCCGCTGCCGGTGGCCTTCGTTCGCGGCGAGAGCCTGGCCGCCCTGTGGTGCGACCAGGAGGGCCGACTTCGCCGCTGCGGCGAGGCCGAAAAGCACGCACGCTTCCGGCCCAAGGCCGTGGTCTCTCACCAGGGTGAGACCTACCTGCGGAACTGGGACGGCAAGATGATCGCCGCGGATCGGGTGCGGGTGGCCCGCCCCATCTCGCGGCCGCCAGGGGTCCAGCCAGGCGAGAAGTGGATCCACGTCAACCTCGGCGAGCAGACGCTGGTCGCTTACGAGGGTGACGAGCCGGTCTTCGCGACCTTGGTCTCCTCCGGCAAGCCGGGCCACGACACGCCGACCGGTCTGTACCAGGTCCAGCGCAAGTACCTGACCAAGACCATGCGGGGCCGGGACCCCAAGGAGGGCATCTATCACGTCGAGGAGGTGCCCTGGACGACCTACTACCACGGGGCCTACGCCATCCACGGCGCCTACTGGCACAACACCTTTGGCGACGTCCGCAGCCACGGCTGCACCAACGTCGCCCCCGCCGACGCCCGCTTCATCTATCTGTGGGGCGAGCCCGAGATGGCACCCCACTTTCACGCCCAGGTGAACGAGTCGGCGATGCATTTCTACTTCACGATCGATTGACGCCGCCCCGACCGGCGCCGGACAGCAAACCAGTGACGGAACGAGACGAGGCGCGAAACGTGGTGGCACCGCCTGCGGTGCTCACCCGTGAGCGTCGATGGGAGGCCCTGGGCCACGCAGGTGCGACGCTTTGGTTCACCGGCCTATCGGGCTCCGGCAAGTCGACGGTGGCGGCGGAGGTCGAGCGTCGGCTGGTCGAGTCGGGGCACCCCGCCTTCCGGCTCGACGGCGACATCGTTCGCCTGGGCCTCAACACCGATCTGGGCTTCAGCGAGGCCGACCGAACCGAAAATCTTCGTCGCCTCGCCCAGGTGGCCCGACTGATGGCCGAGGCGGGGACGGTGGCGATCACCGCCGCCATCAGCCCGCTTCAGACCCAGCGCGACGCCGCCCGGGCCGTCCACCGAGCGGCCGGCCTCCCCTTCTACGAGATCTTCGTCGACACCCCTCTCGAGGTCTGCGAGCAGCGCGACCCGAAGGGCCTGTACAGGAAGGCCCGGGCCGGCCAGATCCCGAACTTTACCGGCCTCACCAGCCCCTTCGACCGACCCGCCGCTCCCGACATCCACCTCCACGCCACGAAGCACGACGTCCCGGCCCTCGCCGCCCAAGTCCTCGCCGCCTTGGAATAAGAGGACACGAGAGCCAACTCTGGCAGGTGCTCGTTCGCGGCCAGCTCCAAAGGGCTACGGCGAGGACGTACGTCAATCAGAGGGGGTCGATCTCGTAGATGACGACGTCGCCGGTGATCTCGTGGCCGACGATCAACAGCGGGACACCGCGGGGGCTGTCCTCGGCGGGGACGAAGTCGATGCCTTCGGGGCCGAGGTCTCCGGCTTCGCCGGCTTCGAGCTCGGCCTGGCCCGCCGAGAAGTCTCGGTCGTTCACGTACTGCACGAAGCGGGCGCTCTCGGGCGTGGTCACGTCGTAGATCATGATGCCGCCTACCCGCTCCAGGCCGATGAAGGCGTAGGTCCGACCGTCGACGACGCCGAGGGCCAAGCCTTCGGGCTCGGGCCCCTTGTCATCGCTGCGGGCGTCGAACCCGTTTTCATCGTTGTTCGCGTTGAAGCCGAGCTCTCCGAAGCGATTGGCGGTGATCACCTCGAACTCGTTGCCCGAGTCGTAGACCGGTTGAAAGGTCCGGGTATCCCAGATGGTGAAGGAGCGAGCCCCGAACGCGAATAGCTCGTCCACGTCGCCGTCTCCGTCGGGGTCCCCGAGGGTCGTCGTCGTGTTGAGGCGACCGAGGTTCTCCTCCCGCTGCAGCGTCGCCGCGTCGGGGAAGGCGACCGGGTCCAGAACCAGGTCGGCGATCCGGGCCTCCTCGCTGAAGCCGTCGTAGTCCGCCGCGTCTCCCTCGTTGGCCGTCACCAGATAGGTCACGCCGTTCACCTCGTAGGCCGCGATCGCGTCGGGCTGGTAAAGCCCCCGCACCGGCCAGTTCCGGATGTTGATGGCGTCGTCTCGGTTGCTGGCGTCGAGCTCGTTGCCGGGGAGGGCGTGGCTCTTGGCGCCCAAGTCGATGAAATTGGTCACCTCGGCGTCGACGACGTTGATGACGGCCAGCGCGCTGTGCTCCTGGCAGACGGCATAGGCCGTTCCGCCGTCGGCGCTGGTGGCGATGTACTCTGGCTCCAAATCTTCGGAGCGTGAGGCGCCCGGAAAGAGCTGACGAATACCCTCCGGGAAGGCCCCGGCATTCGCGCCGCCAACGTCGAATTCGTCGAAGTCGGCGGTCCTCACGTTGAGTTCTTGGGGGTCGAAACCGTCTTGTATCCCGATGACGGAGATCGACCCCTCCGGATTCACGTCCACGTCGTCGTTGGGCTCGCCCTCGTTGGCCACCAGCACGGTCTGGCCGTCGGGTGTGAAGGTCACCATGTCCGGCAAGCTGCCCACCTCGGCGCTGCCGAGCTCTTCGAGGCTCTGCGCGTCGTAGAACACCACCCGGCCCGACTCTTGAATCGAGTCGTCGACCTCGTCATGGATCTCGACCGCGACCGCGATCTTGTCTTCGAAGCTATCGACGCTGTTCACGCCATCTCCCATCGGCGTGAGGGTGCCGATCAAGGCGGGGCCAGTCCCCATCTGCATGGCGAGATTGCTCACGTCGAGGACGTCGACGGTGCCTCTTTGGGCATTGATCACGAACAGACGCTCGGTCGAAGCGTTGAAGCTCACAGCCTCGGCCGCGCCTTCGTCGAACTGGGCCTCAGGCGCCCGATAGCGCGCAAGCTCCGTCATGAAGATGCTGTTCGACCCCGGAGGACCGGGCGGGCCCTCCGGTCCCGGTGGACCCTGCTCGCCCTGGATCCCGTCCTCGCCGCAGGCGAACAAGCCCGCCAGCACCAAGCTCTTCAGTATCGTCTCGATTCTCATTCCGGTTTTCCTGGGCCGTCGGCGCCCAGCGCCGCCATCGCCAAGGACGCATCGGGAGTCGAGCGAAACCGAAAGCCCAACTACTGCCCGTAGCGCAGCTTCAGACCACCGAAGACGGTCAGCGTCTGACCGGGTCGAGGCCCGAAGGGCCTGCGGCCCACCACGTAGCGGGCGTCGGTGAGGTTGATGCCGGTGGCGTAGACCTCCAGCCACGACGTAGGCCGGTAGCGAGCGCTCGCGTCCAAGACGGCGTAGGCGTCGGTGAAGAAAGCATCCCTCAGCTCGCCCTCGTCGGGCACAGCGCCCTCTGGGGCATCGTAGGTACGGCTTTGCCCCCGAATCGTCAAGCTGACGTCGAAGTCTTCATTTCCGAGCCCGCCCGTCAGGCTCCCCACGTGCAGCGGCAAGAAGGGAAAGCGGTCACCGGCCTCGGCCCCGTTGAAGGTGGGGATGACGCCGCCGCTGATCTCGTTCTGGATCGTGGAGCGGGTGAAGGTGTAGACGACGCCGAGGCTGCCGGTCAGCCCCCAGGGCAGCGCCGTCTCTCCCCACAGCTCGGTCTCGACGCCGAAGGTGTTCACCCGACCCAGGTCCTGCTGGACGTCGAGCTGCGCCGTGGTGCAGCCCGCGGAGGCGGTGCAGTTGACGACGAAGTTCTCGTAGATGTTGGCGAAGCCGATCGCCTCGGCCCTCAGCTTCTCGCCCGCCCAGCGCAGGCCGCTCTCCACGTTCCAAGAGAATTCGGGGGGGACGGTCTCGGCGTCGTCCCCGGCGTTCACCGGCCGAGCCGAGGGCGGGGTGGCAGGGCTGAAGCCCCGGTGTACCCCGGCGAGGAGGAACAGCCGATCGGTGAGGCCATAGCTCGCACCGAGCCCCGGAAGGCCGACCACGTTGGTCTGGGACCGATCCGGCAGCTGGCCCGGGTTGTCGGGGAGCACCGCCCGCTCGATGTGAATGATCTCCACCCGACCCGCCGGCGCCACCGTCAGCCGTCCGAGCCGAATTTGGTCCTGAACGAAGAAGGCCCCCGCTAGCGCGCTGTCCCGGTTCGCGGTGGTGTCAAAGCGCGCGGTGTCGGTACGGACCATCCGGCCGCCGGTCATCGCGAACTCTTCGGAGTCGTGGTCTCGCTCGATGCGATCGTGATGAAGGCGGGCCCCGGCGCGGACGTCGTGCTGCAGGACGCCGGTCGCGAAGCGAGCCGTCAGCTCGGACTGGATCCCCTGGCTGACGAAGCTTCGGTCGTTGAAGGTAACGAGCAGGGTCTGGTTGGGCGCCGTCGTATTGGCGGTCCCGCTGAGGATGGCCCGCTGGGCATCATTGCCCGGTCGGCGGAGGATCTCGTTGAGGTTGGCGCCGCTCGAGAACGGCGGGCCGAAGCCATCCAGGCGCCGCCAGATCCGCCAGAAGTCGTGGCGATAGAAGGTGGTCCGAAGACGCCAGCGCTCCTGGCTGACCTCGTGGGTCAGCTCGGCCTGAAGCCGATCCCAGGTCATCCGGTCGAGTTGAGAGGCGGGATAGCGAAGCGCCGCCCCCCGGTCGAAGTCGGCCTCGCTCAGGCCGAGATAGGTCTCGTTCGACACCTCCGAGCCCCAGCCCAGCTTGAGCTGCAGCTTCTGAAAGACCGGGGCGTCCAGATCGGTGTTGATACGAGCCTTCACCATCACGTCGTTGCGGTCGAAGCCGGTTCCGGCGTCGTCGGCAAAGTCGAAGGCCTCGGTGGCAAGCTCCTTGAAGCCGTCGGTCCGAATGTGAGCGCCCTCCACCAGCAGGCCCCAGTTCTCGGCTCCGGTCCCGGCGTAGCCGTGGATCTTCGCGAAGCTGTCGCTGCCTCCAGCCAGATCCACGAAAGCCACCGCCGACTCCGGGATCGGCTGGGTGAGGAAGTTGATCGCGCCCCCGATGGTGTTGGGGCCGGTGACGATGGCGGCCGGTCCCTTGAAGACCTCCACCCCGGTCATCCGAGTGACGAGCGGGAAGTAGTAGGCGGCCGGAGCCGAGTAAGGCGCGGGGCCAAGGAGGATGTTGTCTTCCAGCAGAACGATCTTCGAGCTTCGATTGGGGTCGACGCCACGGAGGCTGATGTTGGGCCGCAGTCCGTAGCCCTCCTCGCCACGGACGTACACTCCCGGAACCTGGCTCAAGATCTTGTGGATGTCGTTGCGCTCGTAGCGCTGGAGCGTCTCGTCGTCGACGACGTGAGCCGAGCCCGCGATCCGGGGGCTGTCGGCGTCCTCGCCAAAGATCGAGACCCGGTCCATGAGGCGAGGGTCGAGCTGGGGAAGCGGGCGCGGCACCCCCTCTCGCTTTCCACCCTCCGGCGCCTCCCTCCTGTCGTCGAAGTACCGCAGATCCTCATCGCTCAGCGACGTCGTCGAGCTCTTGGTGCCTTCCTCGGCGGCGTGGCCGAGTTTCGGCCCCGCCCCCAATAGGAGGCCAACGATGATCGAGGTGAAGCGCTTCATGGCTAGTCTCGAGCGATCCGAATCCGAGGCGGAGCGCTGGTGGGCCCGGGGAGGATCCACGCCGCCGGGCGCCAGGAGTCTTCGACCTCCATGAGGTCGACATCGGGGTCGATCAAGCGCGCGGGGGGCCGACCGTTCAGGGAGACGAATACATCGGCGTAGACCTCGGCCTCTTCGACGCCCCGCCGGCGAAAGTCCCAGCCCACGTGTTGGCCGAGCTGGAGGATCAGGTCGGGCTGCGCGCTCATCTCGTTGGCCTGACGCCAGTCCAGGTACTCGTGGGGGCTCACGTACCAGACGCGGCCGCTCTTCGGGTCCTTGACCCGATAGGTCACGGCCCCGTTCTTCTCTCGCACCATGACCTTCCAGGCATAGCGCATGCCTTCTTCGTTCCAGAGTACATCGCCGGGATACAGCGAGTGGCGCGCCGGGACGGCGACCTGAAACAGGACCCAAGCGCCAAGCGCGAATGCCCCGGCGGCGCTCAGTGGACGGGCCGCCGTCCCCGTCAGCGGAAGGTCCAGGGGCCGGCCTCGGATCCATCGCTCCCGAAGACGGTCCGGCCAGTCGGGCTCGAAGAAGATCGTCGTCGCCGCCGTCATGATGAAGGGGAACATCCCGATGTCGAAAAACAGCCACGTGAAGCCGTGGAAGACGACCACGAGGCCGTAGGCCCACGCCCGCGTCCGCTTCCAGAGCAGCAAGGGAACGATGCTGCCGTCATAAAGAAGCCCCGCCCAGCTCATCGCGACCGCGACCCAGGGCTCACCGATCCAAGGACCGAGGAGCGGGAGCTCGTTGAGCCTGCTCATCCACAGGTTCATGGGCTGACCGTGCACGAGCCAGTCGGTCCCGAGCTTGGCCACGGCGGCGTAGAGGTAGACGATTCCGACCTGGAAGCGCAGCAGCCACAGCATCCACACCGGGGCCTGGTCGCGGCGCTCTTCTGGGCGCGCCCACACCCGGAGGCTGTAACGCCGGTCCGCGGGCAGCACGCACAGCAAAGCCGCCAGCAAGACGATCAGGTAGTAGTGGTTGAGGTAGTTGGTGACGTCGAGGAGCTGGATATAGGTAAAGCCGAGGAGGAAGACGACGATGCCCACCCGGTAGAGAGCGCCCACCGCGACCACCAAGGCGGCCAGCGCGGTAACGGAGAAGAGGGCGTACAGCCCTGGCGGCTCGAAGACCCGAACCCATGCAAAGCCCGGATACTTGAAGAAGAAAGTCGGCTCGACCAGGACGGTGTCGACCCAACCCTGGGCGACGTAGCGGACGAGACCCACCGTCATCACCGCGCCGATGAGAGCGCGGAAGACGGAGAGACTCGCGATGGAGACCGGCCGCGATAGGGCGTCGAGGCCTCCTCGACCTCGACCGGCCGCCTCAGTCATTGTCGGCGGCGCCCTCCTGGGGAATCTCGAGGGCGAGGACGGACACAAACTGGGCGCGCAAGGTGTTGCTGAAGGCGCTCACCGCGGCGTGAAGCTCGGCGACCTTCTGAAATTCCTCCGAATCACGCCCGGCTCGGATCCCGGTCTGGATGCTGAAATCGAAGCCTCTGGCCGCCGCAACCGCCTCGTCGAGCTGGCGCAGCAAGGTGCCGGCGAGCTCTGGCGAGCCGGCCGCCTCCAGGTAGTCGTCGAAGCCAACTCCCTGCCTCGCCGTGAACATCTCACGCGCCGACTCCAGGTTGGCGTGGACGAAGACTCGGCTCGCCTCGGCGAACTGGGATTCGGACTGCTCCAAGCAGTCGTCCTCGAGGCAGCGGCTGTTCAGAGCGGCGGGCGTGCCCACTTTGTCGTCCTTGACGACGAGGTCCACGTAATAGAGCGCCGCGAAGACCTCGTCGATGGCGTCCTGGGCGCTGTCGAAGGCCGAGCCAGGACGCCCCGCGTTCACGAAGTCGTCTCGAAAGCTCGCCCAAGCCTGGTCGAGGCGAAGAGCGTCGCCCGAGACCCGCGACGCCACTAGGGCGGCGTACTCGGCGCGGCGGGCCTGCAGGTCCTCGTCGGGGAGGCTGTCCCACTTATCGAGGTCGATGGCAAAGGAGGAGCAGCGGGTCGCGCCGTCGTCGACGAAGAGCAGATACTCGAGGATGTCGAGGCCGTAGGCGTTGACGGTCGAGGTCTCGAAGAAGTCGGACTGGGCATAGCCTCGGTCGACGAGCTTCTGGTCGGCTCGGCAAGGGTTGGCAAAGGGGCCCGAGTAGATCTCTTCCCGGAGAGATTGCCCGCCCGTCCGTCCCCCGGCCGAGGGACCACCGGCCCCTCCCGCAGGGCCGACCTGGAGCACCTCCATGCGCTGCCAGCTCAGGCTGGTCGACAGCCAAGCCTGCTGAGCCGCTTCTCGAAGCTGGCCGTCGGCGGGCTCGTTGCTCCAGGCTTCGACCGCTGCCATCAGAGAGCCCGCCTCGCCATCGAAGTCCTTCACCGCGGGGATGATGACCTGGTCGGCCATGTCTTCGAGTAGAGCGTTGCGGTCGAAGCCGGGCGCCCGGCCCATCCCATCATCGTTCGAACCCGAGGTGGGGCTCGTGCAGGCGGCGAGCCCGATGCCGGCGCCGAACAGCAACCTGTGGAGCCAAAGCGTCTTCATCTCACCAACCTCCTTCGCCGAAGGAGTCGCCGGCGTTGGCGGGCGCGAAGCCGTAGGCGTTGACGACGATGCTTCGTGCCTGGAGCAAGTCGGTGGCGTACATGTCGATGTCGCTCTGTTCGGCGGTCGCGAGAACGGGCGCCCCACCGACGAGGATCAGCGCCTCTTCCAAATCGGTGTCGCTGATCTGGGCCCGGGGGTTGAACTGCAGCGAGAGCAGGAAGCCCTTCAGCTCCGACCAGTGCTTGGCGTGGTCCTCGAAAACATAGTCGCCGCTGCCGAAGGCGTTCATGTCCTGGAGGGTGTCATTGAAGTAATGAACCGCGGTGGCGGCGATGGCGCGCTCCCACGCGTCGACGGCCCGGTCTCGGGCATCGAGCAGGCGCGACCGCATCTCTTCGCCCAGATCGCCGTCGGACGCGGCCAGAATGGCGCGTCCCTCCAGGAAGGCCTGAAAGGCCTGTTCGGTGAAGTCGGTGGCCACGTTGGCGC
>CAYZFR010000057.1:0-20257 GCA_964477875.1 uncultured Myxococcales bacterium | reverse complement strand
GCGCATAGCAAGCAGTCGTAGCTCGTCCTCGCCTTGTCTCGGGCATCGGGACTAGCTACAGCGGGTCGGTGGCCAGCAACTACCTCATCGACATGGATGGCGTCCTCGTTCGGGGCCGCGCGATGATCCCGGGCGCCGACGCCTTCATTCAGCGGCTGCGAGCCAAGAAGGCGCCGTTCCTTCTCCTCACCAACAACCCGATCTACACGCCCCGGGACCTCGCCCACCGCTTGGAGACGATCGGGATCGAGGTCGAGCCGGAGCGGATCTTCACCTCCGCCATGGCCACCGCCCGCTTCTTGGCCGGCCAGCGGCCGAAGAATCCCACCGCCTTCGTCATCGGCGAGAGCGGCCTCACCGAAGCACTTCACGAAGCGGGCTTCGTGATCACGGACCATGAACCCGCCTACGTCGTACTTGGTGAGACCCACAGCTACAACTTCGAGCTCATCACCAAGGCAGTGCGTTTTCTGGCCGGCGGCGCCCATTTCATTGCCACCAATCCCGACGTTCGAGGTCCAGGGGAGCAAGGGATCGAGCCGGCCTGTGGGGCCCTGGCCGCGCTGATGGAGAAGGCCTCAGGGGTCGAGCCCTTCTTCGTCGGCAAGCCGAACCCGTTGATGATGCGGACCGCGCTCAACCACCTCGGCGTCCACTCCGAAGACACGATAATGATCGGCGACAACATGCAGACTGACATCATCGGGGGCATTCAGGCCGGCTTGGAGACGACACTGGTCCTGTCGGGGGTGACGGGCGCGGATGGCTATCAGCACTACTCTTACCAGCCGTCCCGAGTCATCGCCTCCGTCGCAGAGCTCTGAGGTGGCTCGGTTGACCCTCGGACCGGCTCGCCCTAGGCCGATGGCATGATCGAGCTGTCGCCTCGGGCCAGCCTTCGCACTTATCGCCTGGAAGCCAGCTACACCGCCGCTCGGCTTTCGGCTTCGGAGGAGACGCGCCATCTGGCCCGGGAGTTCTCGGAGGCCGCGGATCGGATCCGCTCGTTGGAGGAGGAGCTGGTGCGGCTCGACGCCCGCAGGGTCGAGACGCAGGCCTCCCTCGAGTCGGCGGACGACGCCTGGGACGACGAGATGCAGGCCTTTCGGCGACGACTGCTGGAGCTGTGCGAAAACGACGTCGACGCCGAGCTCTATCGAAAATACTTTGCCGACATCCCCAGCAGCGTGACCGAGCTGTCCTACGGTGCCGAGATCATGATCTCGAAGGAGCTGGAGCAGGCAGTGGCCGACGAAGCGCATCCTGACGTGGCCTCGCTCGGGCCTCGTCTGGCCGAGCGACGCTCGGCTCTGGAGGCGGTCTTGCAAGAAGCCCTGCAAGTGGTGGTCGACGAGGCGCGCTACCTGAATCGCGTGTCGATGGCGAAGTCGATCGTGAACAAGCTGCGACGGATCGCGGTGGCGAGCCTGGAGGAGATCGCGATGTCCCGCCGCCATCCTCGGCTGTGGGCGGCCCGATTTTTCCTCGACCACGAGGCGCTCGCGGTCTCGCTGGACGAAGACCTTCCGGATGCGGACTTCGAGGAGCCCCGCCAGCTGGAGGCTTCCCTCGGCTCAGAACCAGGGGAGTGAAGAGGGCCTCAGGTCGAGCGGAGCCTCCAGGTCGATGAGGCCCAGATAGATCGCCGCCCCCGCGCCGGCCAGGCCGACCAGGAGGATCATCATCAGCGCGCCGGCGAAGCGCCGCCCTGGCGAGCTCTGCCGCGTGAAGGTCGAGGTCATGATCAGGTCGCTGGCGTCGACCCACTGGCTCGCCTCCTCGGTCGAGATCCGACCCCGGGCCGCGAGAAAGCCCACGATGCGTTCGGCGTGGTTGGCCCACCCGCCCTGGCTCGACATCAAGCCCTCCAAGCCTTGCCGGAGCTCCGAGGGGGATTGGAGCCGCTTCTCCGGTTTGCG
This sequence comes from uncultured Myxococcales bacterium, assembly GCA_964477875.1. Classification (GTDB taxonomy): domain Bacteria; phylum Myxococcota; class Kuafuiibacteriia; order Kuafuiibacteriales; family Kuafuiibacteriaceae; genus Kuafuiihalomonas. The sequence continues at coordinate 18,338 of CAYZFR010000057.1, read as the reverse complement.
GTGCAGGCAGACCTCGATGAGTCGTCGCAGACTTCGGGGGGCCGCCGGCGCGACCGAACGCACGGGCCGATAGCGGCCGGAGTGGATGAGGTGGAAGAGGTTCTCGGGGGTGGCCTCCTCGTAGAGCCGTCGGCCCGATATACAGTGATAGAGGAGGGCCCCCAGCCCGTAGACGTCGCTGCGGGCGTCGGCGTCGGCGCCCTGGAGCAGCTCGGGGGCCAGGTAGCGGGGGGTGCCCATGACGAGCCCGGTCCGGGTCACGCCCTCGATCTCGGCTTGGCGAGCGATGCCGAAGTCCATCAGCTTGATGGCCCCATCTCGGCTCATCATGACGTTCCCGGCCTTGATGTCGCGGTGGACGATCCCCATCCGGTGGGCTGCCTCCAGGGCGGCGGCGACCTCGATCCCAATGATGCAGACGACGTCCACGGGAAGGGCTCCTTCCCGGAGCAGGGTCGCGAGATCGACGCCGTCGACGAGCTCCATCACCATGTAGAGCTCTCCTCGCCGCTCGAAGAGATCATGGACCGCCACCACGTTGTGATGGCGCAGGCTTGCAAGCGCGCGTCCTTCCCGAAGAAAGCGCTCTCTCAGCTCCTCCGGATCCTGGGTGTGGTCGGCGTGGAGCTTCTTGAGCGCTACATCTCGCTCCAGGAGGCGATGACGGGCCCGTAGAACTTCGCCCATTCCGCCCCGCCCGATCTCGGCGCCGACGTCGTAGGGACCGACCTTTTTGGTTCGGGTCGTGCCCACGCCCCTCCTTATCGCGATGAGGGACGCCTTGGAAGCCGGCACACCCGTTGGCAAGCGTCTCCTCACGGCCTACATTGTCTCCATGGCGACTCCGCGGCGAGGGATCACACAAGACCTCGCGCCCATGGTCCGACGCAGCGTCGGACTCGAAGATCTGCAAGTCGCTTTTCAACCGATCATCGACGTGAAGAGCGGTTCGCTCTTGGCCTTCGAGGCCTTGCTCCGCTCCGACGACACGCACTTCGTGAGCCCACCTCAGGTGATCGAGGCGGGGATCGAAGAGAACGTCGCCGGTGAGCTCGGCCGGGTGCTACGAGAGCTCGCCATCGAGGGCTGTCGCCACCACCCGCTCTTCTTGAACGTCCATCCGCGCGAGTTCGACGACGGATGGATCGTCCGTCCCGACGATCCGATCTTTCGGCACGGCCACAGCGTCTATCTCGAGATCACGGAGTCGGTCCCCCTCAGCCACGAAAGCCACTGCCACGGCACCCTCAGCGAGATCCGGGCCAAGGGCGTGGCCTTGGCCGTCGACGATCTCGGCGCCGGCTACTCCAATCTGCTCTACATCTCCGAGCTCGTCCCCGAAGTCGTGAAGCTGGACCGAGAGCTGGTTCGCACCGTCACCAAGGACGAACGATCGTTTCGATTCTTGGAGGGGGTGATCGATCTCTGTCGCCGCATGGGCGCCGAAGTGGTGGCGGAGGGGATCGAAACCGAGGCCGAGCTCACGGCGATCGCTCGGGCGGGCGCTCGCTACGTGCAGGGCTTCCACGTGGGGCCGCCGGCGCCGACGCCTGTCGTACCGCGCATTCAGCTGCCCGGCTGAGACTGGTCGGCTCGCTCGGTTCGCTGGAACAGAGCGGCCAGCCATACGTTCTCGTCTTCGGTCCGGTCCTCCAGCACCAGCCGCACCCGGTCTCCTGGCTTGGCGTACCAGGCCCCGACGTTGACCTTAGATCGATCATCGGCCGGGTCGACCAGGCCTCGGGTCGAGCGCACCCGGGGCAGGACGAGGAGGCGGCGCGGTGCGGAGACGGGGGCGCCTTCAGGGGCTTTTAGGATCTTCACCTCCACGAAGACGAGCGGGAATCGCTGGCGCCGTACGTCGAGGACCCGGGCCGTGAGGACCATCTCGTCCTCGTCGAGCACCACCGGGGGCTCCCTGGCCGCGTCGATGGGCTGTGCGTCGCCGCCGAGCGCGGCGAGCAGGGCGTCGATGTCGTCGGGGCTCGGCGCCACCCGGGCCGACTGCAGGTCGGCTTTCAGACGGGAGAGCGTGACGCCCTCCAAGAAGACCTGGCGTCCGTCCACCACCATCTGAACTCGGGGGAGCCGGTCGCCGACGACCGCGGCCACGTCTTCGGGTCGAAAGCCGGGCCGGATCGACAGGACCACCCGAGCACCCTCGGTCCGAGCCTCGCAGGCGGCGTCCGGACCGCCGAGCAGGGGGGCCGTGGCCGCCGCTTCGTCGGAGGCGGCGGGCGCCGCCAAGACGGCGGCAAGGAGGAGGACGTGCATGAGACACCCATACGTCTTCGGCGGGGTTCCGGTCAGTGGGTGAAGTCCGTGTGAGGGCGGCCGCGTCAGCCCCCGGGGCCCGGGGAAGCGGCCCGCACCGCCTCGATGAACGCGCGCATGCGCGCTCGGTCCTTTCGGCCCGGGGACGACTCGGTGAAGGAGGAGACGTCCACCGCGGCTGGGGTGACCACCGCCAGGGCCTCCCCGATGTTGTCGCTGCGCAGGCCGCCAGAGAGCGTGAGGGGCCCCTTTCGGCCGCAGGCGGCGGCTCGGGTCCAGTCGGCCTGGCGGCCGGTCCCGCCGCCGCCGGCGCCGTCCACGCTCAGGGCGCCCAGGGCCGTGGGAGGGCGGCCGAGGGCGAAGAGCGTCTCCGCTCGCTCCACCAGATCGGGGCCGTCGAAGAGCACCGGGAGGGCCGGGAGCTCGGGCTCGAGCCGCCACCAGTCCTCCAGCGCCATCACCGCCTGAACCAGGTCGAAGCCCATCTCGAAGGCGCGGCGCACGCCATCGGGATCCGTGCGACCGGTGACCGCCACCGACAGTGCGCCGCTGCCGGCCCGCAGGAGCTCGGGGATGCGACCGGCGTCGACCTGTTGGGGGGAGGAATCGAGCACGAGGCCGAAAGCGTCCACCCCCATCGCCAACGCGGCTTCGACGTCCGCGGTCTCGGTGAATCCACAGATCTTGATGCTGACGGCCATGCTTGGAAGTCCGGAGGCGCTGAGGATAACGTGCTCCATGGCCGAAGACGAAGGCCGTTTCATGGCCCGGGCGCTGGACTTGGCGGAGGAGGGTCTCGGAAGCGTATGGCCCAACCCATCCGTGGGGGCGGTCATCGTCCGCGACGGCGAGGTGAAGGGCGAAGGCCGGACTCAGCTTCGAGGACGGCCCCACGCCGAGGTCATCGCTCTTCGGGACGCGGGCTCGGCGGCGGAGGGAGCTACGGCCTATGTGTCCTTGGAGCCCTGCTGCCATTGGGGACAGACGCCCCCCTGCACCGACGCGCTCATTCGGGCCCGGGTGCGCCGGGTGGTGGTGGCTTGTCTCGACCCCGACCCTCGGGTGAACGGCAGCGGGATCCGTCGACTGCAGCGCGCGGGGATCGAGGTCTCGACGGGGCTCCTCGAGGACCGGGGACGCTTCGTCAACGCGGGCTTCTTCGCGCGCATTCGACTCGGTCGCCCCTTCGTCGTCGCCGCCCGGGAGGCGACGAGCATCCCCCGGACCTTCGACGCCTTGTGGGCCGATGAGGACCAGCTCCTGGTCGCCGACCAGCCCCCGTGGCTCTTTGAACACTCGGGGTCTCCCGCGAAAGACCCGGGTCGCGCTTTCCTCCTCGCCGCGCCGGCGACCACGCCGAAAGGGCTGCAGGACGCGCTCAGGCAACTGGCCGAGGCAGGGTTGACCAGGCTCGCCATCTCCTCGCCCACCGTCCTCGCCGTAGCCGACGCTCTGGGCATTCTGGACGAGCAGAGCTGAAGGACTGGGGGGGACCTGCTAGCGTCGAGCCATGACGAGTACCGCCGACATCCTCGGCGCTCGCCGCATCTTGGCGGTGAGCAACCGCGAACCCTATACGCGAAGAGTCGACGACAGCGGCCACGTCGAGTTCGAGCTCCGGGCGGGGGGGCTCGTGACCGCGCTGGCGCCGGTGATGCGGAGCAGCCGGGGGGTCTGGATCGCCTGGGAGCCCGAGGGCGAGGACCGCCGGGACGAGGTCCCCAGCGAGGGACCGCAATTCATATTGCGCCAAGTGCCCTTGTCCGCGGACGACATAAAAGACTACTACCGTGGGTTCGCCAACCGGGCCCTGTGGCCGCTTTGTCACTACTTCGTCGACTCCTGCCACTTCGACGAGTCCGAGTACGAGACCTACTTCGACGTGAATCAGCGCTTTGCCGAGGCGGTGGTGGCGGAGGAGAGCGACGAGGACCTGATCTGGGTCCATGACTACCACTTCACGCTCTTGCCGAAGCTCGTCCGAGAACGAAGCAGGAAGAACAATCCGATCGCCTACTTCCACCACATCCCTTTTCCGCCCGAGCAGGTGTTCCGAGTGCTGCCCTGGCGTCGAGAGATTCTGAATGGCCTGCTCGGGGCCGACTTCCTCGGCTTTCACACCGACACCTACGTCAAGAACTTCCTGGAGAGCTGCGCGGGGGTCCTGAAGGCCGACGTGGACTTGGTCTCGGGGCGGGTCCGCTGGGACAATCGCAGCGTCGACGTCAGCGCCTATCCCATCGGCATCGAGACCGATCAGTTCGAAGACATGGCGAAGGCCGATGCGACGCGCCAGCGAAGCGAGGCGATTCGCAAGAACGTCGGAGCCGAGAAGTTCGTACTGGGCGTGGATCGGCTCGACTACTCGAAAGGCATCCTGCAGCGACTCTACGCGGTGGAGCGTCTCTTCGATCTCTACCCCGACTTCCGAGGCCGAGTCAGCTTCGTCCAGATCGCGGTCCCCAGCCGGACGGCGGTCAAGGAGTACGAGGATCTCAAGCGCAACGTCGACGAGACGGTGGGTCGGATCAACGGACGATTCAGCAACTCGGGATGGACGCCGATCATCTATCTCTACCGCGGTCTGCCGCGGGAGGAGCTCGTCGCCTATTACCGGGCGGCCGACGTCGCCCTGATCACGCCGCTCAGGGACGGGATGAATCTGGTGGCGAAGGAGTACGTCGCCTGCAAGATTGACGACGACGGGGTGCTCGTCTTGTCCGAGTTCGCGGGCGCCAGCTCGGAGCTCGAGACAGCTCTTCATGTCAATCCATACTCCATTCAAGACATGGCAATCGCCCTCCAGTGGGCGCTCACGATGGAGGAGGGGGAGCGGAAGCGCCGCATGAAGGCCATGCGGGAGCACGTCCGGGAGTGGGACGTACATCGGTGGCTCCGCTCCATCGTCAGCCGCAGCATCAATCCCGGAGGCTCGGGGGCGGCCGGGTGAGCGCGAGCCACTTCTCCCTCGCCGAAGCCGAGGTCTTGGCCGAGCTCTCCTCGGCCGAGGAGGTCGCCCTTGGCTTCGACTACGACGGAACCCTGACTCCGATCGTAGACCGGCCGGAACGCGCACGGGCTCCTGCTTCGGTCGGCAAACAGCTCTCTCGCCTCGCCGCCCGTCGAGACAATCTGGTGGCGATCGTGACCGGCCGGAGCATTCTCGACTTGGACGCGGTCTTCGACGTGCCCGAGGTTTGGGTGCTGGGACGCCACGGGCTGCAGTGGTCGGCTCCAGGCGGCCGACCGCGCCCGCCGCCGGACTTCGACGTCGAAGGGGCCAAGGCGAAGATCCGGGGCATGAGGACCGAGCTCGAGCTCCTCGTTCGGCAGCATCCCGCCCTGGCTTTGGAGGACAAGGAGTTCGCCCTCACGCTCCACACCCGGCGCCTCGACCCCGAGGTCGAACCGGTCGTCCATCGGGCCTTTCGCGAAGCGGTGCCGGACGGTTTTTCGGTCATGGCCGGCAAGAAGGTCATCGAGGCGCGGCCCGCGGGCCACGACAAGGGGACCGCCTTCACGAGGCTCATCGAGGAGCGGATGCCCAAGGCTCTCCCCTTTTACGTGGGTGACGATACGACGGACGAGGACGTCTTCCGCGCGCTGCCCGAGCACGCGATCACGATCCGGGTCATCGACGATCCCAAGCTCCGGACGGAGACCGCCGCTCGTCACTGGATTGAGGACGTGGAGGGCGTGCATCAGCTCCTCTCCTCCCTCGTCCGCCTGCGGGGTTGAGCGCGTCCAAGCCGGCGACCTCGTCTCGACTCCGGGGCCGCTTGGCCCCATCATGAGGGCGTGGCGCCGGTGCTTTCGATCTTCGGGCTCCAGGTCTCGAGCTATGTCCTGTTCATGGTCGCCGGCTATGTGGCTGCGCTCCTGACCATCCTCTGGCTCGCGCGTTCCCCCGCCGCCCATGAGGTCGACAGAGCCCAGGCGGTGGATCTGTTCATCGTGATGCTGGTCGCTTCCGTCATCGGGGCCAAGCTCGGGCACGTGCTCTTCGAGGCGCCCGGGCACCGGGCGGCGGACGGGCACATCATCCGCTCTCTGCCCGAGCTTCTCCGGGAAGATCCCCTGCATCCCTTCATGCTCGGGGAAGGGGGCTACGTGTGGTACGGCGGCATGATCGCCGCCCTGTTGACGGCGGTGGTCTACTTTCGCCGGCGTCCCCGGCTGAACGCGCTTCAGTATGCGGATCTGTTCGCGCCCGCGGTCATGGTCGGCGCTGCGTTTGGTCGGGTGGGCTGCTTGATGGCCGGCTGCTGTTACGGCGTCCCGACCGACTTGGCCTGGGGCATGGCCTTTCCGGACACCCAGGGGGCGCTCGTCCATCCGACCCAGCTCTATGACGCGGGCTTCGCCGGGTTGTGTGGCGCCGGTCTGGCGTGGGGCTTCGGCCGCCGGGGCTTCGACGGTCAGATCGTCGCCTGGCTTCTGGTGGCCTACCCGGTGGCCCGCTACGTGACCGAGATCTTCCGAGGCGACCCCGAACGCGGAAGCATCGGTCCCTTCTCGACCAGCCAAGCGCTGTCCCTGCTCGTCTTCTCCGCCGGGGTGATCTTGTACCTGTGGTCGCGGCGCCGCGGGGCGAGCCAGGAAGAGGCACCGGCGCAACCGGCCGAGGCTTTCGGGAGTGGTCCCCGCTGAGCGTCAATGAGGCTTTGACTCGGAGGGAGATTGGGACCAACCCGAGGTCATGGCCCGCATCTTCATCGTCGCCGACGGCACCGGCGAGACCGGTGAGAAGGTCCTGAAGGCGACCCTGACCCAGTTCCGCGGGGTCGAGGTGTCGCACGAGACCTTCACCCGGGTCCGTTCGAAGGTGGAAATCACCGAGCTGCTGGAGCAGGCGGCCCGGGAGGAGGCCTTCGTGATCTTCACGATCATCGACCCCGAGCACCGGGACCACCTGATCCAGAAGGCGGGCGACCTCGGCGTGGAGGCCGCCGATGTGATCGGCGGTCTGGTCGGCAAACTGGCCATCTACCTGGGGGCGCAACCCTTGTTCAGCCCGGGCATCAAGAATCAGATGGACGCCGAGTACTTTCGGCGCATCGAGGCGGTCGAGTTCGCGGTCAAGAGCGACGACGGCCAGTCGCTGCAGAACCTCAAGCGGGCCGACATGGTGCTGGTGGGCTTATCCCGAACCTCGAAGACGCCCTTGTCGATGTACTTGGCCCACAAGGGCTACAAGGTGGCCAACGTTCCCCTCGTCCCCGAGATCCCGCCGCCCAACGAGCTGTTCGAGATCGACCAGGAGAAGATCTACGCCTTGATCATCGACCTCAACTCCTTGGTTCGGGTCCGCCACCAGCGCCTAAAGGCCCTTGGCCTCCCCCCCGACGCAGAGTACGCGGCGCGAGAGAACATCGCCCGGGAGCTTCGCTGGTGTCGGGAGTTCTACGCCCGCAACCCGACCTGGCCCGTCATCGACACCTCCACCCGCGCCGTGGAAGAGACCGCCGCCGAGATGGAGCGAATCACGAAAGAACGCCAAGTGCGGACCTAGGCTCCTGGCTCGGCGGCGGTCGAAGGACCGCGCTCATGAATCAAGTTGCTGGGCCGATGGACCTTCCAGCGCGCCATGCATGACCTCGCCGGCTTCGACAGCAATCTCTTGATCGTGCTCGAGCTCCTCCTCCGGGAGCGCAGCGTCAGCCGAGCGGCCAAAGAGCTCGGGGTGACCCAATCGGCGGTGAGCCATGCGCTGGCCAGGCTACGCAAGATGTTCGGAGACCCGCTCCTGACGCGACGCGGCAATGGGATGGCCCGGACGCCGGTGGCCGAAGGACTCCAGCCTCGGGTGCAGGCCGCGGTTCGAAGCATCCGTGAGGTCGTGAACCCGAGCCCGGGCTTCGCGCCCTCCGAGGCCCGAGGCCGCCTTCGGCTGGGGCTGGATGGCTGGGGGCTGCGGGTCTTCGGGGCCCAGCTCGGCTGCCTGCTCAGGACCCAGGCTCCGGGGATTCGGGTCCGCACCGAGCCCGGACCGGCCGCTGGTGGGGACCGGAACGGCTGGCAGCGCTGCGACGGCGTCTTCACCCAGCTTCGGCCCGCGTCCGGGTTCCGGGCCCTGCGCACCTGGCGCCAGACCTGGCGGGTGGTCTCTCCGCCTTGGGGCGATGGGGTTTGGGTTCGGCTGGCGGCGTGGGAGAGGCCGAAGCTCCTCGACGGCCTCTGTCCGACCCGGCTCCGTCCCGTCTTTCAGGACCTCGAGAGCTGGCAGCGCTGGGGCGAGCCCGGTCGAGCCGCGGTGCCTCAGGCCGTCGCCACGGAGCTGCTCGCTCAGGGCTGGACGGACCACGGCGTGGCCAAAGGGATCGAGACGGAGCATCACCTCGTCGCCGCGAATCCACCCCTCCCCTTGGTCAGCTGGCTGGCGGCGCGGCTCGAGATTCCCGAGGTGTCCTGAAGGTGTCGGGTTCAGTCGTCCTTGAAGCCGCAGCTCTTGTGGGTGCCGTCGCAGAAGGGTTTTTTGCCGCTCTGCCCGCAGCGACACAGGGCCGTCTTCTCGCCTTCACCCACGGTGTGGCTGCTGCCGTCGGGCGTCTTGATCTCCAGCGGGCCGTTCATGAGCAGCGGCCCGTTGGGCACGACTTTGATTTCCACACCCGGAGGTTGGCGCCTCGGCTCGCGGGAGCCAATCGCGCCGCAATGAACGCGATGCATTTCCCGGCTGCCGCCCATGAAAAAAGGACGTCCACCCCGGATCGGCCCACCCCCCTAGCTTGGCCTCAGCTGCTCTGCAGCGAGCCGAGGAACTCCTGCTTTTTTCGCTTCCACTCTTCGGCGAACTTGGCCGCCTCGCGGCGGATCTTGGGTTCGGCGTTCTCGAACAGGGCGATGGCCCGGTCGTAGAAGGCCACGATTTCCGGGATGGGCTTCTTCAAGGCCTTGTACTGGCTCTCGGCCTGGACCAGCGAGCCGTGGGCGCCCTCGACCAGGTAGTTCCACAGGTTCACGGCGGCCAGGTACTCGTGGAGCTCGGGGAAGCGCTTCTTTTTGTTGAGCGCGTCCTGGAAGGCCAACGTCACCTTCTCGATGTCGGCCTTCTTCCCCTTTTCCTTCTCCTCCAAGAAGGTCACCTTCGCGATCCCGAACAGGATGTCGGCCGAGTCGCCCTTCTCGGCGGCGGCCTTGTAGAGCTCCATCGCCTCTTCCAAGTTGCCCTTGTTCAGGGCGTGCTCGGCCTTGAACACCAGGTAGTCGGGGCCCTTGTACTTGGCGGGGTCCGACTTCTCGAGCTCCTCGATCAGGGCCAGCGCCTCGTCGTCGCCCTGCGCCGACTTCAGCTCGGCGTAGTCCCACTTGATGCCGCGATAGGTCGGCTCGACGGCGATGGCGGCGTCGTAGGCCGCCATCGCCTCGTCGAGCTTGCCGAGGGCGATGTTGGCCCGGGCCTTGAGGTCGAGCAGCGGCGGGAAGTTCTCCAGCTCCTTCAGGGCGGCGTCGGCCTTCTCGATGGCGCCCTCCGCGTTGCCTACCGCCAGGGAGAGCTCGCCTTCGCCCCAAGTGATGTAGGTTTTGGTTCGCGGCCCGAGGCGGTCGGGCTGCTTCTCGTTCAGCTCGTTGAGCTCGGAAAGCAGGGCCAAGGGCCGGTCCAGCACGCCGTAGTTCTTGGCTCGCAGGGCGGCCAGCCACGCTTTGGCCAAGAAGTGCTCGGGGTTGGCGTTGTTGCGGATGACGGCGCTCAGGTCCTTGATCGCCTCCCGATCCTGACCGTTTCGCTCCGAGGACTCGGCCATCGTCAGCTGGACCGCGATGTTCGAGAAGTCGGCCTCCTTGGCCTGGCGGGCGACGCGGTTGGCCTCGATGTAGTCGCCGTTGGCGAGGTGGGCAACGGCGAGGGCGTGGGCCACCGGCGGGGCCGCCTTGCCCCCTTCGAGCCACTCCTTGACCTGGGCGACGGCGCGCTCGGCCTGACCGTCGGCCACCATGAGGAAGCCCTCCGCCGCGTAGCGCGACGGGGTCTCGGCGTTGGCGCTTTTGGCCTTCTGCAGCATCGACTTCGCCTCCGCCATCGTGTCGAGGCCGTGATCGTGCTGGTAGTAGAGGGTTCGGGAGAGGCTGGCGGCTGACGGGCCATGGCCGGCGTCGAGCTCCAAGATCTCGCGGTAGAGCGCCTCGGCGTCCTGAAGCGACTTTAGGTCGTGCCGATTCATCTCGTTGCGCGCGTCGAGGGTGCGCTCGGCGATCTTCTCCTGGGTCTCGGTGTAACCGAGGTACCAGTACATGGCGCCTCCGCCGAGGGCCAAGACGATGAGGACGTCGCGGAGGAAGCTACCGAAGCCCGCCTTGCGGGCGGGCGCGCCTTCGACGTCAGGGTTTTTCGGGTTGTTGTCGGTGTTGGACGCCATGCTCACGATCCCTGCCGGGTCCGGCTGTCGCCGAAAACCCAGGAATTTCGGGCCTCTAGCACAAGCGGCAGCCATCGTCGAGCCGTTCGGGGCCCGAATGTGATGGTCGTGACGTGCCTCGACCCGGCTCCTCTGACCCCAAGCGTGGCCATTTGGTTCCCGAGCCCGGTTCCGATTGTGGGGGAGGCAGGCGACGCGTACTGTTCGGGGTCCGGTGGCCCGTCAGCGAGACTCCCGAAACATCAACCTGAGCTGCTCCTTCTGCGGAAAGAGCCAAAGGGAGGTGAAAAAGCTCATCGCCGGCCCCACGGTCTACATCTGCGACGAGTGCATCCGCCTCTGTAACGACATCATCGCCGAGGAGCGGATGAAGGACAGCGCGATGGGCCCCAAGGAGGGGGTCCCGCCGCCGACCGAGATCAAGTCCTTCCTCGACGAGTACGTGATCGGGCAGGAGCAGGCCAAGAAAGTGCTCTCGGTCGCGGTCTACAACCACTACAAGCGCATCAACCTGCGCGAGCACCCCGAGAACATCGAGATCCAAAAGTCCAACATCCTCTTGGTTGGCCCCACCGGCACCGGCAAGACGCTCCTCGCCCAATCCCTGGCCCGCTTCCTCAAGGTGCCGTTCACGGTGGCGGACGCGACCACCCTGACCGAGGCCGGCTACGTGGGGGAGGACGTCGAGTCGATCGTCCAAAATCTCCTCGCGGCCGCGGACAACGACATCGAGCGAGCCCAAAAGGGCATCGTCTACATCGACGAGATCGACAAGGTGGCCCGGCGCGGCGACAACCCCTCCGCCACCCGAGATGTCTCCGGCGAGGGGGTGCAGCAGGGCTTGCTCAAGCTGCTGGAGGGCACCAAGTGCAGCGTGGCCCCCCGGGGCACCAAGAAGTACTCCCAGCAGGAGTACGTGCAGGTCGACACCTCCAACATTCTCTTCATGGCCGGGGGCGCTTTCGTGGGGCTGGACCAGATCATTGGCCGGCGCATAGGACGGAGCGGGATCGGCTTCGACGCGACCATTCAGGCCAAAAAGCAGGAGCGGGTCGGTCAGATCCTGAGCCGAGTCGAGTCCGAAGACATGACGAAGTTCGGCCTCATCCCGGAGTTCGTCGGCCGTCTGCCCATCGTCGCTACCCTGGAAGATCTGACCACCGAGGACCTGGTCACGATCCTCACCGAGCCGAAGAACGCCCTGGTGAAGCAGTACAAAAAGCTCTTCGCCTTGGAGGGCGTAAAGCTCTCCTTCACCAAGAGCGCCCTCGAAGCCATCGCCAAGGAGGCCATCCGCCGCGCCTCCGGCGCCCGGGGCATGCGCGCCATCCTCGAGAACCAGATGCTCGACATCATGTACGAGGTGCCCTTCCTGCCCGGCGTGAAGGAGTGCAAGATCACCAAGGAAGTGATCGAGAAAGGCGAGCCCCCCATCCTCATCTACGAGGAAGAGCAGCGCAGCGCCTGAGCCCTTCGCCATCGTCGTTCCCCTTCGCCCGACCTGGCCCGACGACCCTCCCTTCGGGCCGCTCTTTGGGCTCATCGGTTGCGTAGCTACGGCTACGCGCCCTCTTCGTCGGACCACCTCGGACGAAGGCCCTCCTTTTTCAAGTTTCTACTGACTAAGAATACTAGTACTCGTACTAGTATTAGTGGAGGCGTCGTCCGACCTGCAGAAGGGCAACGAGGGGCGTTTAGAGCAGAACCCATGGACAGCCTCTTGCACGCTGTATGTACCACCGCTCGTCAGCGCGCCCGAATCGTTGATGAATATTACTTGGAGGCTTTCTGGTCGCTTTGATACCGGAATGTTGGCATATATGCTTCGTCGTTCGTTGATGACCGTGCCGTAACCTTCGACGGCCACGAACTTCAGGTCGGGGACGGTCCGAGCCCCCACTTCGGTCGAGCCGGCTAGCGCAATGAAGCGAACGGCTGGAAAAAGTGTCGATTTGTCGTCTCGCTCGTCATCGGGAACGTACATGACGAGCGTCTCGACGGCTTCAACGACCGAAGCCTCCGAGGCTTCGAGGGTGACCGCGATGCCTTCGACAAGGCTGTGCGCTCCGATCTCGTCTTCCTCGTCCAACTCGACGGGCGTGGGAGCGATATAGATGTCCTGCCGCCCGGCTGTTCGACAGCCGCTCGACACCGGCAGCAGGAGTAAGAGGCCGACAAGGGCTTGGAAGGGCGCTTGAGACATGGCCGTTCCTCTCAGTAACAGCTCGAGTCTTCGCAGGACTCGAGCGTAGACGTGACGCACTCGCGGCTGTCGTCCTGCCAATCACCGTCGACGTGCGTCACGCCCATGATCTCGATGGCGTGAGGCCCTTCGGTATAGTGAAAGACGGGATGGCTGCACGGGCCAGGCCCCTGGCGGCCTCGCAGTAGCCGGCATGTACGCACGTTGGTCTGGTTGAAGCTCGTACACGTTCTCGTCTGGTTGAAGCTCGAACAGGTCTGTTCGGAGCGGAAGACATTTTCGCACATCCCCCCCGTCGTATAGTGCCCACCGCAGCTGTATTCATCGCCCAGGCCGAAGACAGCGTGACCGCTTTCGTGGGCCAACTTCATCTGGAGCGTCCCCGCATTCGCTCCCTCTGCGTTCAAGCTGGCCAAGCCCGTTCCACGCACGATGTTCGCGCAGTCTCGGTGAGCGGGGCCGCTTCGGTGCATGATGAAGCTCCCGTCCAAGAAGCCGCGTGCTGGGAGCGCGAGCTCGTGCTGACAGTTCAAATTGACGGGATCGAAGCTGCCCACTTCGCCCTCCTTAGGGAAGAGCCAAAAGTTGAAGCGGCTGGCATGCTCGATGAAGAAGTCCCGGGAGGGTCGATCGGACGAGAAGTTCAGGAGTCTCATCGCGTCCTCGGTGAATTCGGCGTAGCTGGTGTAGTCGCCGAGGTTGGGCACGAAGGCCAAGTCGAGGTTACGGCCCAGCTTTCGCCCGCTCACCCAGTAGACTGGCCGACCCGTTTCATCTCCCACACTGGTGTTCAACGGGCCTCCGGCATAGGTGACCTCGTCGGGCTGAGAGGTCATGAAGTTGGCCCCTCGGACTTTGACCCGGTAGCTGATCAGGCTCTCCTGTTGGATTTGCACGCTGACGGTGCAGGTCATCGTTTTGGGGAGGCTGCTGTCTCGACAGCTCATGGCCGATCGGTAGGCCCTGCTTCGGCACGGAAGGCTGGGGTTCGAAGCGCAGCTCCTCAGGGGGCCTTGGAGGATCTCGATGTCGATTCTGCGGATCCCCTTGGCATGTGCGGCGCCGACGGTGATCGAGCTCATATGGGCTGCCGCCAGATATTTGGGGGTGTGACTGACCCAGACCGCGGGGGCGCAGCCCACGGAAAGGAAGAGCAGCATCGGGAGGTGACGGGTCATCGGTGTTCCTTCCGGTCTCGGCCGTGGAGCCGATAGGCGGTCCACTCCGAGAGCCCTCGCCTCTCGGCTTCTAGGGCGGCGCGTCGGTAGGCTTCGACTGGATCGGTGAGTCCATCGTTTTCGTAGAACAGAGAAACGAACGCGAGCGCGCCCGCATCCGAGACCTTGCGGTCGCTAGCCAGGACGTGGCGGGAGCCCGCGACCAGAAAGGCGTCGGCAAGGCCGATGCGCTGGCGGCGACTGAGTTCGCCTTCCAGGCCGGTATCGCAGCCATTCAGGACCACGAGCCGAGCGTGAACTCGGGAGACGAGAACGTCTTGAAGGGTGAGGCGCTCGCTTCCTGCCAGCTGCAGGTGGGCGTCCCAAGGGCTCGCGGGCTCCATCAGGCCGTGCCCGGAGAAATGGAAGAGGTCGAGGTCCATCGCCGCGGCCAAGATGGTCCGACGTTGGGCGTCGTCGTAAAGAATCGTCCTCCGCGTTGCAGGAATGAGCGCCGCTTCCTGGCGCGCCATGGGCAGGTCGCCGCTGGGGTCGAGCACGGCGAGGACTTTCGACCCCTCGGAGCGCGGCGGATCTCGAAGGGCGAGGGATGGGACGTAGCTGATGGCGATTCGCTCCAGGAGCAGGCCTTCGCTCGTGGTCGAGGTGTGGACGGAGGCTATGGGCGTGCCTGCTACCGGTGCGACGATGAGGCGGTTCAATCCCTTCGTGCGCGCGACGAGCGAAGCTCCCAGCTCGGCGCCGGTCATTTCGTGGAGCTCGTCCTCTGTGAGGAGCGCGTAGCTGAATCGACCCTTCGTCCGGGGCAGGGCGGCTAGTGCCCCCGTACCCGGCGGCAGGTGGAACCCATCAGCCGCCTGCGGCCCATCTCCGCCGGCGGTTCGGTCGAGCCATTCGTAGACCCTGTCGAAGGCTCGCTTGGTTTCGTTTTCCAGCCTTCGCAGAGCTTCGAAGGCCTCTCGTCCGCCCTCCAAAGACGTGCTGAGCTTGCCTCGCTCGGTCTCCACGCGCGCCTTCAGAGCCTGGTATTCCGACAGTCGCCGCGAGAGCTCGGCGTTCTCCGCTTCGCTCAGCCGAGCCCGTCGCGACTCGGCGTCTAGCGCCTGCAGCACCGTGACCCGCTCGCGTTCGGAGAGCGTAAGGGCCTCTCGCACTCGGCCCTGACTCCGGAGCAGCTCTATCGCGTCCACGACAAGCTCCCGCCCGCCGTCGACGTACGATGATCGACCTTCTTGAATGGGCACCAAGGCCGCCAGGGCTCGCCGCTCGGCCAGGGCCTCCGTGAAGAGAGCCTCCGCCTCCTTCAGCTTCCCCTGCGCGCGTCTAAGCCGGCCCAGGCTGTGCCTCACGCGCCAGCCGAGAGGGCTCGGACCGCTGATGGCCAATGTCTTGGCCTTTCGCAGAGCGGCAAGGAGCCAGGTTTCGGCCTCGTCAAAGGCTCCGAGGGCCAGCAGCACCCTGCCCTGGACCCACTCGAAGTGCTCGCGAGCAAGCGGGCTCGGCTCCTGGGGGTCGGGCGGTACCTGCGCCAGAGTCCGCAGGGCTGCGCGCGGCTCGCCCAGCTTTAGCTGGGCGTCGGCGAGGTCGACGAGCGTCTGGACCACGTATGGATGGGCGCCGACTTCTCGCCGCAAGCGCACCGAGTTGTCGAAGTGCGTAAGGATGGCGGCGGCGTCCACGGCCTCGGGGGCGTCTTGAAATAGGGCTAGCTTGGCCATGCCGAGGAACTGCTCCAGGGCGCTGCGATAGGCCGGGGGGAGCGCGGCTTGTCCCAGGTCTGCTTGCGCATCGCGGAGGATGCGCAAGGCCACCCGCGGGCGGCCTAGATCGGTCTCCAGGTCGGCGAGCCCGGTCCGGATGCCGAGGGAGGAGAGGGCCGGAAAGCCGGGGGGCCAATGGGCCAGGGCTTGGTCGTAGTGCGCCCGTGCCCGCAGCCGGTCTCCGGAGCGGGCGGCAACTTGGGCCAGCAAGTAGTGCGCCCAGGCGGTCTTTTCGTCGGGGAGAGACCGGGCGATGCGGGCGGCCCGTCGGGCCAAAGACGACGCACCGCCGAAGTCGAAGGCCCAGAGCCTCTGAAAGCCAGCGGCCAAGTAGCGACGCGCGCACTCGGAGGGGACGCCCAAGCGCTGGGCCAAGTCAGCGCCCTGAAGGTACGCGCGCGCCGATTCGGCATGTTGCCCCTGGTCGGCCAAGGACCGGGCACGGTGGAGGGACCGCCCGAGCTGCGCCCAACCGTTGTCCTTCCCCAAGACCTCGGCGAGCCGCGCGTCGGACAGCCCTTTTGGAGGGTCGGCCTGGAGCGCCAAGGCCTCGGTCATCCAAAGGAAGGGCAGAGATGCGGTCTCCGACCGAGGCGACAAACAGGCGACCTCCACCGCTCCCTCGAACAGGGGGGGGAGATCGGGGGAGAGATCTTCCTTCGCCGATGAACCTCTCCACACGGGCGGAGCGCTGGTGGCCGTGCTGCAGCCTTCTGCCACCGCCACGGGCG
The DNA here is from genome assembly GCA_964477875.1 of uncultured Myxococcales bacterium. Taxonomy (GTDB): domain Bacteria; phylum Myxococcota; class Kuafuiibacteriia; order Kuafuiibacteriales; family Kuafuiibacteriaceae; genus Kuafuiihalomonas. The sequence goes on along the minus strand of CAYZFR010000057.1, from coordinate 1,835 downwards.
GGCGACGGGGTGAAAACACCTGCCGATACGCGCCGGCTGCGTCCTCGACGACGAAGCGCGCGCCGGTCAGCGCAAAAGCCGGAGCCGGCGCGGAAGACTCGACCTCACGGCATGCGGGCACCATGGCGGCGAGGACGACGGTCAAAAAGCGGAATAATCCAAAGCTGGACCCGTCGCCGGCTCGACCGGAGATCACGCGGTCAAAGACTGCTCTCGAAAGAGAGCCGGCTGGTCTGCGGACCCTCGCTGGTCTGGACCTCGATGTCCGCTCCCACCGGGTTGTTCTGGTCGTTCGGGGCTAATCCGTCGAACAGATCGTTGGTCAGGCAATCGGATCCATTGCTGAACGTCCATCCCTTGGCATCGGCGGCGGTCGGCTTCTCGACCTCGACGAACCAGGTCGAGCTGGGCTGCCACACCGAAGTCTGGTTCGCTGCCCCGGTCAGTGCCAGCTGGCAACTCTTTCCGTTACCGTTGTTCTGGACCATGATCTTGGGATCCGGCTGTGAGCCGCCGCCGGGTATCAGCGTGAAATCGGAGTTGACGTGAACGTCCAAGACGAAACGGTCGGTCTGACTGGTTAGAAGGAGCCTGCAAATCGGGTCGCACAGGGGCGCGCCTCCGCCCCCGCCCCCGTTCGTTTGCCCGGGGCTGTCGAGCGTCACTGCGCCCCTGTGGTTAACCGTCATCTCACCCTTGTGGTGAACGGTGATGTTTCGGCACGCGAAACCGGTGAGCAAAGCGGCAAGGGCGAGCAGTAGACGCGAAGACATCATCATGGTTGAGCCTCCTAACGGAAGAACACGGCGGCAGGACCTAGTCGAGGGGGGGGGTGTCACTCGAGGGGGCGATGGCTGCGGATCTCGGTTGGGGGCTCGAAAAATGACCCTTGGTCGACGCGGATGTGACAGCTTGACGTTGCGCCGAGGGGCTCATCAGACTTCGGGGCTCTGAACCTGGACGGCAGGCATGCCTTCCAGATAGAGGCTCCTGGTCGGGAAGGCGAACTCGATGCCCTCGGTCCGGAGGCGCTCGAGGATGCCCATCATGACGTGGTGCTGGACCTCCATGTAGGTGCCGTACTCCTTGGCCTCGACGTAGAAAACGGTCTCGAAGTTCAAGGAGAAGTCGCCGAAGTGCTTGAAATGGCTGCGGTCGAAGGTGGCGAGCTCGGTCTGGTCGATGACCTCCTGGATGAGGCCTGGAATCATCTTCATGTGTTCGGTCGTGGTCCGGTAGACGACGCCGATGTCGAAGGCGACCCGCCGCCGCTCCATCCTGCCGAAGTTGTGAACCCTCGAGCCCGACATGTCCGAGTTGGGGACGATCAGGAGCTCGCCGCCCAGGGACTTCAGCCGGGTCGTACGCCAGCCGATTCCCGTCACCCAGCCTCGGTCTTCGCCGAAGCTCACGAAGTCGCCGATGTCGAAGGGCCGATCGGAGTAGATCGACACCGCCGAGAACACGTCCCCGAGGATGCTCTGGGCCGCCAAGGCCGCCGCCACGCCGCCTACGCCCAGGCCGGCGAGGAGGGCGCTGATCTCGATGCCGACCGCCGACAGGCCGAACATCAGGATCAAGGACCAGATCACGAAGCTGCCCACGAAGCGCAGGGCGCCGAGCAAGGTGCTGGGCGGGTCATCCCGGCGCTGGGCCCACAGCCGAAGTAGCTCGAAGAAGAGCCGGCGTCCGTACAGCCCCACCTGAAGGAGCACCACCAAGAGCAGGGCCCGTCGCCTCCACTGGTCGGCGGTGGCGTCCAGATTCAGGACGCCGAGGCCGAGGGCGTGCTTCAGCCGGTGGAGCCGAGGCCGGCCGCGATGGCGTTGATGGTG
>CAYZFR010000056.1:0-20260 GCA_964477875.1 uncultured Myxococcales bacterium | reverse complement strand
TCGCCGCGCCGCCGGCCATGTTGGCCGCCATGAGGTTCACGGTCACGTTGGCGGGGGCGGCGGCAGCGAAGCCGAGCTGAGAGACCTTGCCCATGGCCCCGATGGGGGTGATACCGGTCTCGCCGGCCACCCGGCCCGCTACCACGGCGAGGGCGAAGGCGAACAGGACCCCGAGTATGCCAATGGCGATGGGGATGTCGAAGAGGAGCTTTTGGACCGCCGTCCCGAGGAGAGTCATGGCGGCCATGGCCCAAAGCCAGTTGCTCCAACCGATCCGCCGGCTCTTCTCGCTCTCGGGCACTGCCGTTTGACGAAGGCTTCGCCTCACGAACCAGCCCATGGCGAAGGAGGTGAGCGACGCGCTCACCATCAGCCCGACCCCCGGCCACAGCAGCCACTCCACCATGCGCCCGAACCACGGCGCCCCCGCCGGGGGAGCACCCGGGATCCAGCCTCGGGCATGGACGATCGGCCCGAGCACGCCCCAGGCGAGGAGGGAGCCCAACAAGACCGAGGCCCCCGAGCGAAGCCCGATGATGGCTCCGAAGCCGACCAACATCATCGAGGGGTCGAAGCCCCAGCCGAGCTGGGTCAAAGAGAGGCTGCCGATCTGACCGGGAAGAAAGAGCTTGGGGACCGAGAGGAGCTTCAGACTCGCCGAAGCCACGCCGGCCGCCACCAGGCTTCGCATACGGAGGGCGGCCTCACGACCCCGGCCGTACAGCTCCCGCAGGGTCTCGGCGGTGGCGACGCCGGTGGGGAAGGGCAAGGCGTCCTGCTCCAGCAGGCGGTGGCGAACCGCGACCGCGACCAGCACCCCGAGCAAGCTCACGGTCCACACCCAGAGCGACAGGGGACCCAGGCTGAGCTCGGTCCCAGTGAGCAAAGTGAGGGCGGGGATCGGCGCCACCAGGCCGGCGCCGGCGATGGCGGCGCCGGAGGAGGCCGCCGTCTGGTTGATGTTGCTCTCTTTGATGCCCCAGTTCGGGGTGCCGGCGCCGCGCTCGAGGCCGCCCCAAAAGCCGTAGCCCAAGAGGGCGGCGGCGACCGACATGTTGAAGGCCCAGCCGATCTTCAGGCCGGCGTATACGTTACAGGGCGCGAGAAGAGCCCCGAGCACCATCCCCGTCGCGACCGCGCGGAGGGTGAATTCGGGCTCGTCCGGCCGCGACATCAGTCCTTGGGTGGGAAGTCGACGATCGGATCGCCCGGCGGCGGGCACATGGGCTGGCTCGGAAAGCCGGCCAGGCCCCCCAGAGACTGCTTGTCGCGCTCCACGATGAGGGGCGTCTGCACGTAGGCGACGAGGAGCTTGGCCAAGGACTCGAGCGCGTTCACGTGGGTGCGCTCGTTGCCGTGGGAGGCGTCGGCGCCAAAGCAAGCGAGCGCGGTTCGGATGTCGTTGCCGGCTTCGATGGCCGAGGCGGCGTCGGTCCGGTAGTAGCGAAAGACGTCGCGCTGGAAAGGGATGTCGTTCGAACGGCAAAGGTCGATGAGGTGCCGAACGAAGTGAAAGTCGAAAGGTCCAGAAGAGTCGGCCATGGCCAAGGTCACGCCGTGCTCCCTGGAAGCTTGGCCCGGTGCGGGCGTGGCGTTGTCGATGGCGAGCATCTCGGCCACGTCGCCGTGTAGGATCGACGAGGCGCCGGAGCCGACCTCCTCCGAGATCGTGAACAGCAGGTGGCAGTCGAGGGGGAGCCGGCAGCCGTCCAGCTTGATGGCTCGGGCGGCGGCGAGCATGGCGGCCACCCCGGCCTTGCAGTCGAGATGGCGGCTGTTGACGTAGCCGCTCTTGTCGATCTCGGGGCAGGGGTCGAAGGCGACGAAGTCCCCGACATGGATCCCGACCTTCTCAAGGTCGGCCACGCTCTCCAGGTGGCGGTCGACTCGCAGCTCCACGTTGCTCCAGGCGACGGGCTGGGTGTCGACTTCTTCGTTGAAGGTGTGGCCCGAGGCCTTGAGCGGGAGGACGGTGCCACGAATCGGCCCATCCTCGGCCAGGATGGTCACACGGGAGCCCTCGGCGAAGCGTGAAGACCAGCTCCCGACCGGCACCAGCTCGCAGCGGCCGTTGTCCTTCAGGTTCTTCACCATGGCCCCGATGGTGTCGAGGTGGCAGACGATCGCGCGGTCGGGGGAGGAGGTCTCGCCGGAGAGGTCGGCGCGGATGGCGCCCCGTCGCGTGACCTCGAAGGGAATGTCGAGCTGACGCAGCTGCTCGCAGGTGTAGTGGACGACCGAGTCCGTGTATCCGCTGGGGCTAGGGATGGCGAGCAGCTCCAGCAGTCGGTCGAGCATCCACTGGGTGTCGATATTGAGCTTCTTCATGAACATTACCCTCGTTCGAATCCTATGGTCTGTGGAAAGAGGAGGTCCACGAACTTCTGAGCCGTGGGCTGCGGTTCGTGATTAGCGAGGCCCGGACGCTCGTTCGCTTCGATGAGCGCGTACTCAGGGGATGCGACGTCGGGGACGATGAGGTCGATGCCGGCCACCGGTAGCCCCAGGGTGTGTGCCGCTCGCACGGCGACGTCGAGGAGCTCGGGGTGCACGCGCTCGGTCACGTCTTCGATGATGCCGCCGGTGTGGAGGTTGGCCGTCTTGCGGACCACCACCGAGTGTTCCGCCGGGAGGATGTCGTGCAGCTCGTAGCCTTCGCTCGCCAACACGCGGTTCGTCTCCGAGTCGAGGGGGATGAAGGACTCACCGCCAGTTTGAGCTCTTCGGCGACGATTCTGCTTTTCGATCAGATCGCGGATCGAGTGGCGACCGGTTCCCACGACCGACGGCGGATGACGAAGCGCAGACGCCACCACCTCGTCGCCGATCACGACCAGCCGGAGGTCGTGGCCCTCGATGAAGGCTTCGAGGACCGACTCCTCTCCGCTACCGCGAATGGCGGTCAGCGCCCTCTCCAGCTCCGACTCGGTGGAGATGTCGACGAAGACGTTCCTGCCTTGCTCACCCTGGGCCGGCTTCACCACGATGCGGCCGTGCCGGCGGAGGAAGGCGGTGTTCTCCTCGTCGCTGGCGGTGGGCTGCTGCTCCGCTACCCGGATCCCCTGCCGGCCCAGAAGTCGGCTCGCCACCCGCTTGTCTTCACACATGGACATCGCCACCGCCGACGCGAGCTCGGTGAGGGACTCGCGGCAAAGGATGCTGCGACCGCCGTGGGAAAGACGAAAGACGCTGGCCTCGGCGTCGACTATCTCGACCCCGATACCGCGCTTTCGGGCCTCGCGGGTGATGATCTGGCCGTAGGGGTTGAGCTGGGACTCGACGTCCCGGGCCACGTAGAGAGGCTGGTTGATGGCGTTCTTGGTCTTGACGCAAAAGACCGGCACCCGACGAAAACCGAGGCGTTCGTACAGGCCGATGGCGGGCCGATTGTCGTGAAGAACCGAAAGGTCGAGGAAATTCCGGCCGAGGGTCCGGAAGTGCTCGATGAGGCCCCGCACCAAGGCCTCGCCGATGCGCGGGATCGACGCTTGCGGGTCGACGGACAGACACCAGAGGCTGCTTCCGACCTCGGGATCGTCGAAGACCTTCTTGTGGTCGACGCCGGTGACGGTGCCGAGCACGGCGCCGTCGCGGTGGGAGCGGGCGACCAGGTAGCAAAAGCGTTCGTCGTTTCGGTGCTCGAAGACGAAGCCGGGGCGAGGCGGCGTCATGCCCAGGCGCTCGTAGATCTGGACCAGCGCCTTCACGTCATCCTCCGACCGGAGGACGTCGACATCGAAGGGCTGCACCTTGGGCGGCGTCGGATCGTATTCGGAGAAGCTTATCCGGTAGGTGTGGCTCGGGTCCAAGAACAAGAAATCGGGCGCCAGCGAGAGAAGCACATGGGGATCTCGGATGTAGAGCGCGATGTCCCGCTCCCCAGGGCGCTCCTGCTCCATCGCCTCTCGCAGGCGGTTCGGGTCCCGGAAGGTGTGCCCGAAGATCAGACGGCCCCATCCGCTGTCGAGGATCTGGTTCTCGGGGAGGTCGGTCCGAAGATCTTCGGGAAGCTCGCCCCAGCTGCGCAGCGTCGGGCTGTCGACGTCGAGGCCCCGGGTCATAGCTCGTGCTCCTGTAGCCACAGCTCGAGGAGCGCTACCTGCCACAGCTTCGAGCCCTGGAGGGGGGTGATTCGCTCGGCGGGCTCTTTCAGCAAGCGCTCCAGGTACGGCTCCTGGACGAGGGCCCGCTGCTTGGCTGCGGGCTGGAGCAGCACATCCTTCACCAGGTCGAGGTAGGGGCCCGAGATGTACTTCAGCGCCGGGACTGGAAAGTAACCCTTGGGACGGTCGATGACCTGGGAAGGTATGATGGCCCTAGCCGCCTCTTTGAGCAGATATTTTCCATCTCCCTTCACTTTGAGCTCCGAGGGGACCCGGGCCGCGAACTCGACCAGTTCGTGGTCCAGGAAGGGAACTCGGGCCTCCAGACCCCAGGCCATGGTCTGGTTGTCGACCCGCTTCACCGGGTCGTCGACCAGCATCACCGTCGTATCGAGGCGCAGCGCCTTTTGTATCGGCGCCGGCGCGCCGGGGGCGTCGAAGTGGGCGCGAACGAAGTCCGTCGCGACGTCGTCGTCGAGGGCATAGTCCGGATTGATGAGCTGGCCGTACTCTTCGAAGTCGCGGTCGAAGAAGTGGGCGCGGTAGGTGGCCAGCGCATCCTGGGTCTTCATCATGGGAGGGTACCAGTGGTAGCCCGCGAAGACCTCGTCGGCGCCCTGGCCGCTCTGCACGACCTTGACGTGTTTGGCGACCTCCTCCGCCAGGAGGAAGAAGCCGATGTTGTCGTGGCTGACCATCGGCTCGGACATGGCGTGAATGCAGCGGCCCAGGTTCGGAAGCACCCGGGCGGAGTCGACCGGGATCCGGTGGTGGTCGGTCCCGAAGTGCTGGGCGACCACGTCGGAGTATTCGAACTCGTTGCCCTTCTCGCCGCCCGCGTCCTCGAAGCCGATCGAGAAGGTCTGAAGGCCCTTCTGGCCGTGGCGGGCGAGCAAGCCCACGATCAGCGACGAGTCGAGGCCGCCCGACAAGAGGACGCCAACTGGCACGTCGGCCACCAGGCGCCGCTGCACCGCTCGGTCCAGCTCTTCGGTGAGGGCCTCTTTCCACTCCGTCTCCGAGCGCTCCTCCTCTCGATCGGGGTAGCGCAGGCTCCAATAGGTGCGGCGGGTCTCGTTGCCCTCGGCGTCGATGTGGAGGGTGGTGGCCGGAGGCAGTTTGCGGACGCCGATCAGAATGGTGCGGGGCGGCGGGACCACGCTGTGAAAGCTGAAGTACTGGTGGAGCGCGACCGCGTCCAGGCCGGTGTCCACGTCGCCGCGGGCGACGAGGGCGGGAAGGCTCGAGCCAAAGGACAGGCCTCGCGGCTGGTGAGCCAGGTAGAGTGGCTTGATGCCGAGCCGGTCCCGGCCCAGGGTCAAGCTCCCATCCCACCAGTCGTAGGCGGCGAAGGCGAACATGCCGTTCATCCGCTCTACGAACTCGGCACCATGGCGACGGATGCCCTTCAGGATGACCTCCGTGTCGCCGTCGGAAAAGAAGCGGTCGCCGGCCGCTTCCAGCTCTTCTCGAAGCTCTGGGTAGTTGTAGATCGCCCCGTTGTAGACGACCGTCATCCCCAGCGCAGGGTCGACCATGGGCTGGCTGCTCCGGTCGGAGAGATCGATGATCTTCAGGCGCCGGTGGGCGAGGGCGACCGGACCTTGGGCCCAGATGCCGTCGCCGTCGGGTCCGCGGGGCGCCAAGTCCCGGGCGCTCTTCTCGAGCTGAGCCAGGTCGGGTCGGCGGCCATCCCAGCGAAGTTCGCCCGAAAATCCACACATATCCCCGGTGTACCATGCGGCTCGATCCGGAGGACGGCGAGCGGCCACAGCCGCGAAAACTCCAGCGGTCGAGGCGCGGGCCTCGCCGGAGTGGGTCAGTCAGCCTGCATCATCTTCACCTGGGCGCCGTTCATGCGGCGCTTGTCGAGTTCGCCCGAGCGACCTATCCGACCCAGGTGGACTACGTCGTGGAGGTCGTCGCGGCAGGCGTCACCCATGCTTTGCGCCTGGCGGTCCTCCGTCCCGGTCGGAGCCTGACCGAAGTGGCCCTCCCGATGGACGACCACGAAGAGGCCCTCCACGTCGTGGCTCGAGACGATCGAGAGACGGTGGTGGCGACCGGCTCCATCCACCCCGAGGACCGAAGCGATGGCGCCGCTCCGGGTTACCGCGTCCGCGGCATGGCGACCGAGCCCGGCCATCGAGGTCAGGGCCTCGGCAAGCGGATCCTAGACCGCCTGGTCGAGCACGCACGGCACCAAGGGGCGGTCGAGGTGTGGTGCAACGCTCGCACCGGCGCCCTGTCCCTGTACGAGCGCGCCGGCTTCATTCACCGCTCGGGTGTCTTCGAGATCGGCGACATCGGCCCCCACGTGGTGATGGCCCGGGAGCTCCGAGCTCCTCGGAAGCTGTAGCTGCCGCCGAGTTCCGCGAAGCTCTGCCGAACCGGGACGGCGCCGCGGACCACGAAGATCAGCATTCGCATGGCTTTGATGGGACGGTGCGCTGTCTTCGTTGCGCCCTCGGCACGCGACATTGCCTTTCACCTTCGAGGTTGGAAGGCTGGCGAGTGGACCCGTTTTGGACGGACGCGCTGCATTTTTGGACGGGCTCGGCCGAGGCTCGATCCTGCTGGACGACCCTTCAGCGAGCATTTCGGACGTGGTGCGGGAGCTCATCGAGGCGGTGCCCAGCCTCGGACACTCCGAGGGTCTGCGGCGCGAGGCCCACAAGCGGGTTCTTCAGCGCGAGTCCGAGGCCTCGACCGCCATCGGCCGCGGGTTGGCGGTGCCCCATTGTCTGGTGCCTGGGCTGGACCAGCCACTCGTGGCCCTCGCCCGACTGAGCACCCCCGTGAACCTCGGCGCGCCCGACGGCCGCCCCGTCCACTTCGTGGTGCTCCTCCTCAGCCCCGAGCAGGCCTCCGAGCTCCACCTGGAGCTGCTGGTCGCGGCCGCCCGCTTGTTCTCCGACGACGAGGTCGTGGCCGACATCACCTTCGCCACGAGCAGGCAGGACGTCCTCGACGCCGTGACGGGCTTCTTCTCGCTCGAGGCGCCGGCGCGACCAGCCCGCACCAACACCGGGCGCTTCGAGGCCGACGGGCTGCTCCCCACCGGTCGCTTCGCGGGCGGGCTTCGAGGCGACATCCGAAGGCGGCTCCCCCACTATCTCGGCGACTTCGTCGACGGCCTTCACCCGAAAGCCCTCGCGGCGACCCTGTTCCTATACTTCGCCTGCATCGCCCCCACCGTCGCCTTCGGCGGGCTGATGCATCAGCTGACCCAGGGGAGCATAGGCGTCACGGAGATGATCGTCTCCACCGCCGTCGGCGGAACCGTGTACGCCCTCTTCTGCGGTCAGCCCCTCACCATCGTCGGCGGAACGGGACCTCTGCTCGTGTTCACGGGCGTGATCTACGAGCTCTGCGTCGGCTTCGAGCTCCCATTCCTCCCCTTCTTCTCCTGGGTGGGCCTGTGGACGGCGGCCTTCTGCATGGCGATCGCGCTCTTCGACGGGAGCGTCTTCATCCGGTTTTGCACCCGCTTCACCGACGAGATCTTCGCGCTCCTCATCTCGGCCATCTTCGTCAGCGAGGCGCTGCGGGAGATGTGGCACGTGTTCGAAGACCCGGAGGTTACGCCTTACACCGCCCTCGTCGCCTTGGTCCTGGCGATCGGGACCTTCTATTTGGCGACCAGCCTCAAGGACTTTCGGCGCTCGGTCTATCTTCGGCCCCAGATCCGAGAGTTCCTGGCCGACTTCGGGTCCGTCATCGCCATCGCCGTCATGATCGGCGTCGCTGTGTTGTTCGATCGAAGCGATCTGCCGGTCCTCTTCGTGCCCGACCAGCTCGGCACCAGCTCCGGTCGTCCATGGCTCGTTCAGCTCGGCTCGCTGCCGATGTGGGCGATGCTCGGGGCCTCGGTGCCGGCGATACTCGGGACGGTGCTGATGTACCTGGACCAGAACATCACCACCCGACTCGTCAACCAGGCCGACAACAAGCTCCGCAAGGGCGCCGCCTACCATCTGGACTTCCTCGTCATAAGCCTGCTGATCGCCTTCAACTCCTTCTTCGGCCTGCCGTGGCTGGTGGCGGCGACGGTGCGTTCGCTGAACCACGTCCGGGCCCTGGCCACCTACGAGGTCTCGGTGACCCGGGGCCAAGTCCACGAGCACATCGTCCACACCCGTGAGACCCGCCTCACCGGCCTCGGCATCCATCTGCTGATCGGCGCCTCCGTCTTCGTGCTCCCGTGGCTGAAGGCGCGAGGCATCGAGATCCCCATGTCGGTGCTCTTCGGCCTGTTCCTGTTCATGGGCATCAGCTCGTTGAGCGGCAACCAGCTCTGGGAGCGGGTGAAGCTGTGGGCCAAGGAGCCGGCCTCCTATCCCCAGACCCATTACGTGCGGCGGGTCCCCCGCCGCTACCTCCACTCCTATACCGCCATTCAGATGCTGTGCTTGGGGGTCCTCTGGCTGGTCAAGTTGAGCGCCTACGCGCTTTTCTTCCCGCTCGTCATCGCGGTCATGGTGCCCATTCGCCTGTTCCTCGGTCGCTACTACCCGCCTCAGGTCCTCGACATGCTCGATTCGGAGGAGGAGCCCGAAGAGGAGATGTTGCGTGAGGCCGGCGCTTGAACCAACCTGCGACCGTGTCTTTGGCCTGGAGAAAGTGCTCGACCTGTAAGACCCCCATCGAGCTCGGCAACCTCTTCTTCGTGTGCAGCGTCAGCACCTGCAACCGCCGGAGCACTGGCTACGTGTTCTGCAGCGTGAACTGCTGGGATGCCCACGTTCCGATGATGCGCCACAAGGAAGCCTACGCCCTGGAAAAGACCGCCCCGAGCACGGTCGAGCCCGAACCCGCCGGCAAGGAAGACCGGGCACCGGAGCGCCGCCGGGTCACGGCGCCGCCGGCTCCCGTGCCCAAGGACGACGACCTCGACCCTCGGCCGGACGACGAGGTCCTGGTCGTCGCCTCCAAGGTCAAGGCCTACATCAAGGCCCGGAGCGGCCTGAACGTCTCTTCCGGGGTGATGGATGCGCTCTCCGATCACGTCCGCCGGCTGTGCGATGAATCCATTCGAGAGAGTCGACGCAACGAGCGAAAGACCGTCCTCGACCGGGACGTGCCCGCGCCCTGACGAAGTTCGATCAGTTTCTAGGCTGGCGCTACTTGGGCGGCGGTGGCCCAGAGTCGGTTGCTCCACTCAGCTTGCGAGCATCGAGACCCTCGGAGCAGCGCCGCAGGTCATCTCGGGCTCGAAGCGAAGGCGCAACAAGGTCGCGTCGTCCCGGGCCAGGGCGTCTCCTCGGAAGCGGTCGAGCGCATCCACGACACGGTCGAGCTCGCCCTCGCAGGCGGCGAGGCCTTCCGTCAGTCGCGCCCAGCCGAACGGAACACCGGCTTCGTTCTCTGTCTCCATCAGCCCGTCGGTCTGGAAGTAGATCAGATCGCCGGTAGCGAGCTCCAGGGAGGACGGCGGCTGTTTCTGCAGCGGCGGCGGCAGGATCCCGAGGGGCGGTTGGGTGGAGGGCAGCCTCTGAAGTCCAGAGCTGCCGATGTGGAGAAGGTCTGGCATGCCGGCGTTCACCCAAGTGGCGCGGCGGGTCCTCAGGTCGACGTCCATGAGCGCTACCGCCAGGAAGCGATGCCGGGGAACGACGCTCCTCAGGCGCCTCGCGGCGGCGTCGAGAGAGGCGCCTAGGGGCTCGCCCTCGCGACAGGCCCGCTCGAAGTCCATCGCCACCGGCAGGGATCCGACGGCCGCCTCGATCCCATGGCCCGAGAAGTCACCGAACAGGATCCGGAAGCTCCGCGGCCCGAGGGGCGCCGCCATGACCAGGTCTCCGTTGAAGGCCTCCATGGCGCTGGAGTGAAGCTCGAAGCACGGCTGCTCGAGGATCGGGCTGGAGAGGAGATTGCTCATCAGCCGGGCCGCCATGGCTTTTTTTTGGCCCTCTTCTTCGGCCAGGTGCTCCAGCGTGCGGGCCTGGCGCTGCGTAGCTTCGAACATCTGGCGAGCCCGGGCGAAGGAGCGGATCCGGGCCCTCAGGAGAGTCCGGGAGAGGGGCTTGCTCACGAAGTCGTCGGCGCCGGCCTCCAGGCCCTCGACGAGGCTCGACTCGTCTTCGAGGGCGGTGATCATGAGGATCTGGAGCAGGCGCCCCGGCTGGGGCCTCGCCCGCAGGCGACGAGCGGTCTCGAAGCCGCCCATTCGCGGCATCAGCGCATCGAGGAGGACGATGTCGGCCGGCTCTTCGGAGAAGGCGCGCAGGGCCTCTTCCCCGTCCCCGGCTTCGGTCACCTGGAGGCCATCGGCCTCCAGCCAGCGGACGAGGAGGAGGCGCTGGGTCCGGTCGTCGTCGACGACGAGGACGCGGGTCATGCCGCGGGCTCGACCCGGAAGACCTGGTCGAAGCGAGCGATGTCGAAGATGGCGCGCACGTCTTCGTTGGGGCCGACGATGGTCGTCTCCTTCGCACGGTCCCGGAGCATGAGGAGCATTCCGAGGGCCGAGCTGTCGATGTAGCTGGTGTGGGTCATGTCGACGATGCACATAGGGGAAGAGGGGAGCGCGTCCAGCATCGCACGCCAGTCCTGATGGCTCTGGAAGTCGAATCGACCGCGGATCTCGATCCGCGCTCGGTCTCCGTCCTGGGTTCGTTGAAATTGCGCCACGAAGTATCCTCATCCCTCTCATCGGCTGGGCACGGGGCACGCTGAGGGTTTGGCTCAATCCGAGGCGAGAGCTGCCCCTCTTTCGTCCCGGGCCGGGTACCACTTCGTGACGGACCGACTCTTGCGGAGGGCGTCGAGGTCGAGGCGCCCGCGGAAGAGGTCGGGGACGACCTCGGTTCGCGGGATCTCTCCGGGCCAGTCCCGGTCTCGTGGGGTCGAGATCTCGACCTCCCCGAAGTGCCGCCAGCTCCGGGACGGACGCCCGCGGGTGGGGGCCACCAGCACGAAAGCATGATGCTCGATGGCCCGGGCCCGGGCCGTGAAGCGCACCCGGTTGGCCCCTGCCCGCGACTCGGTCATCGAGGGCACCAGAATGAGCTCGGGACGCATCGCCGCCATCTCCGAAGAGACGCTCGGAAACTCGACGTCGTAGCAGATCAGGATGACGGTCCGGCCCCAGGGCGCGTCGATGGGCCGGAGCTCGGCGCCGGGGCTGAAGCCGACCTCGCGGCCCCAGGCGGTGGGATGCAGCTTGTCTTGCCGGGCGACGTCGCCGTCGGGAAAGAAGAGGCGGGCGGGGTTGTACATCCGGCCATCCCGGAGCTCCGGGGCCGAGCCGCCGAGGATCGCGAGGCCTTCCTCCCGGGCGATCCGGGCCAATCCTTGCCACAGCTTCGGGGTGATCTCGGCGGCGATGTCCCGGGTGATGCGGGCTTCGCTGGCCTTCGAAGCCAGGGGCCAGGCGTCGAGAGCGACGAGCTCGGGGAGGACCAGCAGCTCCACCTCGGCCTCGGATGCGGCCTGAGCGTGGCGACGGATCCGCTCCAAGATTTCGGTGGGGCGCGCGTCCCCGCGGATCTCGTAGCGAAGCGCGGCCACGGTCAGGGCGTGGGCTTCGGCGCTGCTCGAGAGCCCGAGAACGAGGCCGGCGATGAAGGCGAACGAGCGGGCCACCTGGAAACGACGCCAGTGAGGCCTCACGGCGTCAAGTCGGGTCCCCTGCGACCCCGGTCCGCTGGGTGGGCGGGGGGTCGAGGTCCGACGACTCAGGGCAGTTGGATGGCATAGGCCGATCCCGTGTCCGGACCGGCCGAGGCGCCGAATTCTCCGCCGATGAACAGAGTGGAGCCGAAGGCGCGGACCGTGCCGCCCACGCCGCCGGTGGGGGCGTTCGCTTCGCCGACGAAGAGGCCGCTGCGAAGAATGCGTGGACCGTCGAAACGGAACAGGTAGGTGGCGCCGCTGAAGGCCACCTCGTCCGCCTGGCCGAGGGGCGCGCCCACCGCGAGTTGCCCATCGAGCATGGCGAGGCTCCCTCCAAACTCGGCGCCCGGCGTCTCGCCGCGCACGACGGGGGGCGACAGATCGGCGGCGAGCCGGGTGGCCGCCGCCGTGTCGCGCTGGCCGACCGGCACCCGCGGGCCGTCGCTGGGAATGTCGAGCAAGACGACTTGCCCCCGGGCCTCGCCGTCGATCCGCGCGTAGGGCGCCCCGACCGCCAGGCGATCCCTCCGAGCGCCACCGAGCGCCCCCGCGCCCAAAGCTCGACCGAACTGGGCGTTCGGATCGCCGGAGCGGATGATGGTGCGGGCGGGCTCGGACGGGCAGCCGAAGCCTCCCCAGCCGTGGAGCACCTCGATGCTGCCTTCGTTGTTCTCGACCCGGTCGTCGAAGGGCGCGCCCGCGGCCACGTCGGCGCAGGCATCGTCGTCGAGGCGACCCATGGTGAGGCCGTAGCCGAGGCCGTCGCCGCTTGCGCGGCCGAGGACGACCAGCTCTGCTTGGCAGATCACCCGCGTCCGGGCGCGGGAAGCCGAGCGTCCGGTCACCAAGGCGTAGCCGCCTGCGTTGCCGGCGCCGGGCGCGTCCCAGTCCGAGGAGCCGAAGGCGAGATCCCCGAAGCCGTCCCCGTTCACGTCTCCGCCGCCGGCGATGCTTCGAATCCCCTGGTTCTGCGGGCCGATGATCACGAAGGCCGGCGTCGGATCCGGAAGGCCCGCGCTCACTCCGCGCCATATGAAGATTGCTCCTCGGTTGAAGCGGCCCCCTTCGCAGGGCCCGCCCGAGAGTTCGAAGCCGTCGCCGTTCGGATCGGCCGGACGGTCGCCGAAGCGCGCCACCACGGCGAAGTCCGGTTTACCGTCGCCGTCGAAGTCGCCGGCCGGCGCCGCGTCCCAGCCCAGGAGATCGAAGCCTCGGTGCCCTGCGAAGCCCTCCAGGACCAGCGCTGGCTCCGAGACGACGCCGGCTTCGCTGCCCAAGTGCAAGGAGGCCATCCCGCTGCGCCGGCCCAGGCCGTCCACCGGCGAGTAGGGCGCGCTCGCCACCACGTCCGTGAAGCCGTCTCCGTTCACGTCCCCGACCGCCGCGCCCCCGAAGCCGAAGCGGCCACCGGCGGCTTGCGCCGGCAGCTCGGCTCGGATGGGGGTCGACGGCGAACGGGAGACGAAGAGGAGCGGTGCGCCGACCTCCAAGCCCGCTTCGTCGTCGCCGGCCGCGAAGACGGCGAGCTCGGCCCGCTGATCCGCGTCGCGGTCCTTCAGCAAGGCTACGCTGCCGCCGAGCTGTAGGTTGGCGCTCGTACCGGCGACCCGCTCCTCGGGTTGGGTCTCGGGGAGAAGGCCGATGCCGCGACCCCGAAACACCTGGACGCTGCCCGAGTTGCCGGGGGCCCCCTCTTCTTCGACGTAGAGCGAGCCGACCAGCACGTCGGGCTCGCCGTCACCGGTGCGGTCGCCGACCGCGACCCGCCAGCCGAACTGGTCGCCGCTGTCGGGCCCGACGACGGACCAGTCGGCCTCGTTGGCGTTCGAAAAGTCCTGAGCCAGCTCGCGAGCCGGTCGCCCGAGAAAGAGTCGAATGGCCCCGTGGTTGTCACCCTCGCCGGCGTCGAAGCGAGGCTGGGTGACGAGGACATCGTCGAGCCGATCTTTGTTCACGTCGCCGACCACCAGGGCGCTGCCGAAGTGGCTGCCCCGGTCCTCTGGATCGTCCGGTCGCCACAGCCGATGGGGCCGCAGGGACGGGCCGGTGCCCGGCTCGGCGAGATGGATCGAGAGCATCCCATCGTCAAAGGAGCCGGGACGGTCGTAGCGCCAGGCCGCGACGGCGAGGTCGCACAGCCCATCGCCGTCGAAGTCGCCCGCGCCCAGGGCTTCGCCGAACCGCATCCCGCCGTCTCCGACCCAGTCTCCATCGCCGTCGGGCACGTCGCCGTAGATCGAGCGCTCCGGGGTGACGCCGAAGTCGCCGCCCCGGTTGGTGAACAAGGCCACCTCGCCCTGGCTGAAGGCGATGGCGCGGCGGCTTCGGTCTTCGGCGTCCCGGGCCCCGACCGCCAGGTCGAGGTCGCCGTCTCCGTCGAAGTCGCAGGCGGCGAGGCTGAAGCCGAAGCGATCGAAGGAGAAGCGGCCGGCCAGCCGGGTGCTCGCCTCGGCCTCGAAGTCTCCCTCCGGAAGACCCGCGAAGATCGACACGCCGCCAGCGTCGGTTCCGCCGGCGCCATCTCGGTTGGGCGCCCCGACGATCAGATCTTCCCGCCCATCGCCGGTCACGTCGGCCACGACGACCGCCCGGCCGAACTCTTCACTCCGACCGCGACCCGACCAGCTACGAGCAGGCCTGCGCTCGATGCCCTCCCGTGTGCCCCGGTAGAGGAACACCGCGCCCTGGTTGTAGAACGCGCCGTCGTGCTCGGGCACGGCCACCAGAAGCTCGTCCCATCCGTCGCCGTTCAGGTCGCCGGGAGCGATGACCTCGTTGGCGAGCAGACCGTCCCCGCTCGGGCGAGGCTGGTGGGCCAAGGGCGCGACCACCACCACCGTCAGCTCGGCCCTGCGGTCGGTGAATCGGTCCCGAACCTCGAGCACGCCGGCGCCGGCTCGAAGGCCCTCCAGTCGGTCTCCGTTCACGACCTCGACGAAGTCCGGGGCCTGCACGAGATCGAAGAAGCGAGAGCCCCCGTCGAAGCGGAGGGGCGCTTGGCCGCCCACCGGGAGCATCAGGGTCTCGAGGGCGGGGCGGAAGCGGGCTCCCACCTGCAGGCGGATCTCCGCTTCGGCGCTTTGCCCCGTCCCTTGGTCTCGGACCACGACCACGTCCAGCCCCGAGCGGGGTCCGGCCTGGTAGGCGCCGTCGCCGGAGACGGCGCCGCCGCTGTCGCCCTGGGCCATTTCGAAGACGAAGGGACCGGCGCCGCCTTCGAGCTCGAAGGTCCAGGCGCTCCCCGGCTCGGTCTGGACCTCGTTCGGCACCAGGCGCAGCCGCGGCACGATCTGAACTCGGGCCCGAGCCTCGCCGAGGCAGCCTGTATCGGTGACCTCGACCTCGACCGTCGAGCCTGGCTCGGCCCCGGCCAGAAAGGCGCCCGTCAAGGGGCTGAGGGCACCGTCGGTGTCCGGATCCACGAACGCGAAGCGGTAGGCGCCGGTGCCGCCCATGGCGACGAAGCCGGTCTGGCCCGAGGGTTCGACGGCCGGCGTGAGGGGCGCGAGCTCGAGGGCCGGGTCGCAGGGCGGCAAGTCTCCCGGCGCTCCAGCATCGGGCAGGGGGACGAGCTGACCATTCTGGCCGGGTCCGCCGCCCGGTCCGGTGACGGCCGCGTCCTGGCATCCGACGACGGCGGCCAGCAGAAGAACCCCGAGAAGCCGCATCTGTAGCTTCTGACCACGAGCGTGATGTTTTTCACCAGGCTGGGGGATCCCTGATTTGCGAAGTGGGTCCCAACCGCTACAGGTTTTCGGACGTGGGTCGGTGCCCGACATACTTGCTCGCCGTTGCGCTCACCGGGTGCGGGGCCGAAGTCGCCCGAGAGAGAGCCGTGGACACCCGTCCGCTGGTCCTTCCGGCGACCGTGGTCGAGGAGTCGGCCGGGGCAGGGCGCTTTCTGGACGGCGAGCAGGTCTTCGTGGAACGGGCCTCGGGCTATGCCGTCTGGACCCCAGGCGAGGGTTTCGGGCCAACGTGGGTTGGGCCCGCGGGGCTGCGGGACGTCGCTTCTGCCGCCGGGGTGCTGTGGCTGGCCAGCGACGCCGGTCTGTACGTGCTGGATGCGGACGTCTTCGTTCCCTCCCCGGTCGGTGACGCGATGGAGGGGGAGGTCCAGCGCCTGGAGCTGTCGGTGGACGGCCTATGGATCGGGGGGGCCGTTGGTCTCCACTGGTACCGAGGGGACCAGCTCGTCCGGCCCTCGGATCCGGTCCTGGCCGCCGCCGGCGGCGCCCTCGCCTACGGACTGATGCCTGACGCGAGTCCCGGGATCTGGCTGCTGTCCGAGGCCACCATCCATGGCGTTCGGGCTCGGGGCGAGGGGCTGGAGCGCTTCCGCCTCCCGGTCGAAGACGCCCGCGCTCTGGCCGCCGATGGCGCCGGACGTCTGTGGTGGACGGACGCGGCCGGCGCTCTGTTCAGCCGCGCCCCCGACGGCCAGACCTGGCAGGCTCCGCTCGAGGCGCCTGCCCGGGCTTTGGCCGCCAGCCCGGCCGCCCCCGGCGTGTGGGTCGAGACCGAGCCCGGCCTGCGCTTCGTCGACTGGGGCGTGGTGCGCCCCGTCGAGGGGCCCAGCCCGTCGGCCCGACTGCTCGATGCGGGGGCCCAAAAAGCGCTCGTCGCCGACGGCGGTCGTCTCGTCTTGGTCGGCGGCGAGGAGGGCGCCCCCGCGCCCGCTCCAAACCCGGGCCCCCAGTCGCCGACCTGGTCCGAGGACGTCCGGCCTCTGGCCGAGCAAGCGTGCTTTTTGTGCCACGGCCCGAGCGCCAGCGCGCGCGACCTCAGCACCCGAGAGGCATGGTCCTCTCAGTGGAGCGACATCGAAGAGAACGTGCGGTCGGCGCGAATGCCGCTGCCGCCCCAGCCGCCCCTGGGACCCGCGGAGCTGGAGCTGCTCCGCGCCTGGGCCGAAGCGGGCTTCCCGGAGTGAATGCCATGCGAGTGATCTCTAGGACCAGGACCAGCGCTGCCGCGACCTTGGCGGCTCTCTTCCTGGCGACCGCGGCTCGGGCCCAGTCGGGCGACGAAGCGGTGTGCCCCGACCCCGGCCCCGAGCGTTCGGCCACCCAGCGCCTCCGGGCGCTGAGCCTCGACCTCTTGGGCGTCATCCCCGACCAGGACGACTACGACCGGCTCGAATCCGGCGCCTCGCTGGAGAGCCTCGTCGACGAGATGCTGGAGGACGGCGCCTTCCTTCAGCGGGTGATCCGCAGCCACCGAGCCCTGTTCCTCAACAACGTCGAGAACGTCGCCCTCACCAGCTTCCGGACCTTCCTCGCCCGGAGTCGGCGGAGCGAGCTTTACTGGCGGCCAGGGACGGCTCAGATCCATCGCGGCGAGCGGGTGCCTTGCCTGGACGAGCCGGCGCGCTTCGGGACCGAGGGCGAGATCCTGACGTCTGATGTGGACGGCGTGCGCCGGGAGGGATTCGTCGAGGTCGCGCCCTACTGGGCGCCCGACACCATTATCAAGGTGTGCGCCTTCGACGCCCAGACGACCCAGATCTCGCCTCGGGGCAACGACTGCAGCAGCTCGGAGGGCCTGCGGGACTCGGCCTGCGGCTGCGGGGAGAACCTGAATCGCTGCCGCTACGGCGGAAACCGCGTCATCAACCGCTCCTTTTCCGAGGATCTGGATCGGCGAGTGGCGGCGGTGGTGCGCAACGGCGAGCCCTACAGCGAGCTCTTCACCAGTCGCCGGGCCTTCGTGAACGGCCCCATCCTTCACTTCTACCGCCACCAGGTCGGCCTACCCGCCGGCGTGACCTTGCGTCCGGTGCCCTTCGACGTCGCCCGTATGCCCGAGATCCCCTTCACCGAAGAGGACACCTGGATCGAGGTCGAGCTGCCCGAGTACCACGCCGGTGTTCTGACGAGTCCGGCCTTCCTGCTCCGCTTTCAGACTAATCGGGCCCGGGCCGCGCGCTTTTACGACGCTTTCCTCTGCCAGCCCTTCACCGCGCCCGACGGAGGGCTGCCGGTCGTCGACCCCGACGTCCTGCCGGAGCCGGATCTGCAAAAGCGGGACGGCTGCGCGTACTGCCACGCCCTCCTGGAGCCCGCCGCCGCCCATTGGGGACGGTGGACCGAGCAGGGTGCGGGCTTTCTGGATCCCGAGCAGTACCCCAGCTATCGGGCGGATTGCCGGGAGTGCGGCCTGACCGGGCGCGGCTGCAGCCGAACCTGCCGAAACTTCTACGTCGACCGCGCCACCCAGCCGGCCGAGGAGCCCTACCTGGGCTACCTCGACGTGTTCATGTTCCTGCGCGACCAACATCTGGCCAACGTGGACCTCGGACCCGCCCATCTGGTGCGTACCAGCGTCGTCGACGACCGTTTCCCCAGCTGCACCGCCCGGCGCTTGATGGAGTCTTTGTTCGGACGGCCGCTGCTGCCCGAGGAGGGCGCGCGCCTCGAGGCGCTCACCCGCGACTTCGTCGCGTCCGACTTCGACTACAAGGCCCTCGTGAAGGCGGTCGTCCTGAGCGAGGTCTACGGGAGGCTCCGATGATGCAAAGACGAGTCGCACTCCTCACGCTGCTCGCGGCCGGCTGCAGCAGCGAAGTCGCCGGTCCGCCGGAGCCCCCCGAGCTGGAGGCCGAGCGCTCGGCGGTCCCGGTGCCCGAGGCCGAACCGGTTCCGGCCCTCCCCGAGGTCAACCCCGAGACCGGACTCATGCGGGTCCGCCGGCGCATGGACGTCGACCAGCTCGACGCGTCGCTCCGACGCTTCTCCGGCGGCATCGGCTGGATGGCGGGCAACCGCAACCGGCTCCAGGAGCTGGCCCCGACCCTCGGCCGCCCGGACTACATTCAGATCGTGGACGAGGATCTGACGCCCTCGGCGATGTTCCAGAAGTTTTTGGACGACGCAGCCCGGGCGGTATGCGACGAGCTCATGGTCGTCGACCCGCAGCGCGAGCCCGCTGAGCGAGCTTTCTTCGTGGAGGCGGAGCCCAGCGACGGGCCGGTCTCCGCGCCTGCGGCCACGAAGGCCAACCTGCAGCATCTCCTCCTTCGGGCGCACGGGGTCGAGGCCGGCGAAGCCGAGCTCGCGCCCTGGCTCGGCTTGATGGAGTCGATTCAGGCATCGGATGCCGGCGGCGTCGAGGCCTGGAACACCGTCTGCGTCGGGCTGCTCATCCACCCCGACTTCTTCACCTACTGAGGAGCCACGCCATGAACCGACGAAGCTTTCTCCAGCACGGACTCTGCCTCGGCGGCGCGGCCCTGGGCCTCACGCCCTCGCGCTGGGCCCGCGCCCTCGGACCGAACGACCCCGACCTCTACTACGTCTTCGCCTACTTCGCAGGCGGCTGGGACGTGATGCTCTCGCTCGATCCGAAGGACCCGACGCGCTTCGGGCCCGAGAACGTGGCGAGCACCCTCGTGCAGCCGGCCTACGAGCAGCTGGAGGGCTCCGAGGGTCGACTGGTCGAGGTGGGGGGTCGCTTCTTCGGGCCTCACATCGGTGAGCTTGCTCGGCACGGCGACAAGCTCGCGGTCTTGAACGGGATGTCGATGGAGACGCTGACCCACGAGGCGGGCCGGCGTCGCTTCCTGACCGGCAAGTCGCCTTCGGGGCTGCTGGCCCGGGGCTCTTCGGCTTCGACCTGGCTCGCCGCTCACTACGGCAACCAGGTGCCTATCCCGAACCTCTCGGTGCGGGTCGAGTCCTACAACGTGGACAACCCCGCCTACGCCACGGCGCTTCGGGCGAACGAGGTGCCGGACCTCTTGGAGGCACTTCAGCCCAACCCACCCCTCCTTCCCGACGGCCACCGAGTCGAGCTCGACGCGCTGCTGCGCCATACCGCCGCCTGCCCGGGGCCCTCGGCCTCGCCGACTTGGCAATCGGCGGAGCAGGGCCGTCTGAAGGCCCAGGAGATGGCCTTCTCTGGGCTCGACGATCTCTTCGACTTCCGCGCCAACACGCCCCAGATGGAGGCGGTTCGAGATCGCTACGGGATCCCGAACAACAGCGCTGGGCTTCGGACGCCCCAGGCCCAGGCCGCCATGACCGCCGCCGCCATCAAGGGCGGCGTCAGCCGCTGCGTCAGCTTCCAGGCCACCTCCGGCCTCGACACCCACTTCGACGACTGGGCCTCGGATCAGGGCCCTCGCCAGCAGGTGGGCTTCGACGTCGTGGCGCGCTTGGTCGACGATCTCGCGTCCAGTCCTTATGGCACCAGCGGCGAGAGCTGGCTCGACCACACCGTGATCGTGGGCTTCAGCGAGTTCAGCCGCACCGCCTTGCTCAACGCCAACGGGGGTCGAGACCACTCCCTCACCAACAGCTGCTTCCTGTTGGGAGCGGGCATCCAGCCCGGGGTCTACGGGGCCTCTTCCGACCTCGGCATGTCGCCCATGACCGTCGATCTCGCCACCGGCCGGCCGAGCCCCGGCGGCGAGGTCATCCACCCCGAGCACGTCATCCGAACTCTGATGGCGCAGGCCGGCGTCGAAGGCGACCCGGCGGACCTGCGAGTCGAGCCCTACCGGGCCCTGATGAAGACGAGCTGAGGCGCCGCCAGACCGC
>CAYZFR010000055.1:0-21532 GCA_964477875.1 uncultured Myxococcales bacterium | reverse complement strand
GGTGGTGGCGGCCACCGCCGCCCAGCGCCGCCGGCGCCGGCGGCCGGAGCGAAGGGTCTGAAGCCAGTTCTGGGCCCGGGTGTCGTTGGGCTCGTGGGCGAGGACGCGGCTGAAGCAGTCCGAGGCCTTGGCGAGGCGTCGCGCCTCCAGTGCTGCCTCGCCCTGCGCCACCAGCCCGTCCAAGAGCAGGGGGCGCTGCGCCTCGATGAAGGCCGCGCGATCCTGAAAGAGGCGCCGGCTCATGGTCTCGATGGGGGTGAGACCGAGGGGCTCCAGCTCCTGAACCAGGGCTTCGTGCAGGGCTTGGGCGGACGGCATTCGCCGCTCGGGGTCCGGGTCCAAGCAGCGTTCGATGATGCGGGCGAGGCCGTTTCCGATCTTGGGCTGGATTCGCTGGGGGGGATCGTACACGCCCTCCAAGATTCGTTTGAAAAGAGCCGACGGGTTCGGCGCTTCGAAAGGAAGTTTGCCGGTGCCGAGCCAGTACAAAATCGTTCCCAGGGAGAATACGTCGGCGCGGTGGTCGGAGCTCTTCCCGTCGATGAGCTCCGGTGCCATGTGGGCCGGGGAGCCGATCAGCGCGCCAGTGGCGGTGAGCTGGGTGGCTCCGCCGACCATCTCGGCGATGCCGAAGTCCATCAGCTTGAGCTGACCGTTCCGGTGGATCATCACGTTCTCGGGCTTGATGTCCCGGTGCAGGACCCCAGCGCCGTGGGCGTGGGCCAGCGCCGACGCGAGCTCCGCCGCCGCCAACATCGCCATCTCGGGCCAAGGTGGGGGCCCGTGCTCTTCGACGTGGCGGCGAAGGGTGGGCCCATCGATCAGCTCGGTGACGATGTAGCTCGGAGCAGCAGCGGGGCCCGAGTAGTCGTAGATCGCCAGCACCGCCGGATGCTCCAGCTTGGCGACCGCGACCGCCTCGCGGTGAAAGCGGTGCCGCGCCTCGTCCTGGCGAGCCAGGAACTCGTGAAGCACCTTGACCGCCACCGGACGGGGTAGCTTGGTGTCCCGGGCCCGGTAGACGACGCTCATTCCGCCCTGGCCCAGCTCGCCCTCGACGACGTACCTGTCCAGCTTGGGAAGAGCCACGGCGGTGGTCAGCCTCCGAATTCGATTCCGAGGGCCCGAGCGGCGGACACGATCTCTCCGCTCGGGTCGACGCGCTTCGGGGTGCCGATGGCGTCTGCGATCGGCACCGCCCCGATGCGGGTGCCTTGCAGGGCCACCATGTGGCCCCAGCGGCCTTGGTCGACGAGCTGAACCGCGGCCGAGCCGAAGCGGGTGGCGAGCAGTCGGTCGTAGCTGGCGGGGGTGCCTCCGCGCAGGAGGTGGCCCAGGACCGTGACCCGGGTCTCCATCTCGGTGCAAGCCGCGATCTCACGAGCGACGTGGGCACCGGCGCCGCCGAGGCGCGGCATGCCACCGAGCACCTTCTCTTCGATGTACTGTTGATGGCCCTCCACCGGCGCCGCCCCCTCGGCCACGACGACGATGGAGAAGAAGCGCCCCGCCGCCTGGCGGCGACGGACCTTGTCGCAGACGCGCTGAATGTCGTACGGGATCTCGGGAACGATGATCGCGTCCGCGCCGCCGGCGATGCCGGCGTGCAGAGCGATCCAGCCGCAGTCACGACCCATGACCTCGACCACCATCACCCGGTCGTGGGACTCGGCGGTGGAGTGGAGACGATCGATGGCTTCGGTGGCGACTTCGACCGCGGTGTGAAAGCCGAAGGTGACGTCGGTGGCCGAGATGTCGTTGTCGATGGTCTTGGGGACGCCGACCACCTTGACGCCCTTGGCCTCGAGATTGTGGGCGATGCGCAAGGTGCCGTCTCCGCCGATGACGATCAGGCCCTCGAGCTCCAGAATCCGCATGGCCTCGACCAGCTCGTCGGAGCGGTCGACGGTCGAGGTGGTACCGTCGGCGTTTTTGAGGGGAAAGTCGAAGGGATCACCCTTGTTGGTGGTACCCAGGATGGTCCCCCCTTTGCTGAGGATGCCTCGTACCGAGTCTCGGATGAGGTTTTCGACCTCGTAGGGGCGGCTGAAGAGCCCATTGAAGCTGTCCCGGATTCCAAGAATCTCCCAGCCTAGATGGGAGACCCCGTGTTTCACCGCCCCCCGAATGACCGCGTTCAGTCCGGGACAGTCACCACCTCCGGTGAGGATGCCGATGCGACGCTTGCTGCTCACGGTGGGGCCCTAGCATAGCAGACGCGCAAAAGAAGGACGCCCTTAGGGGGTGCTGAAAAACGGCTTGACCCGTCTCGGTCCTTTTCGACGCTGCGTGGCGGTCCTCACGGACGTACGTTGACAGTGACAGAAGGTAACCCTAGGTACAGGAGCATGTCCGCACTCGCCGCCGAAGAAACAGCTGCGACCTCTGCCTCGACCATCATCGGGGCCTTCGAGGCTACCGTCGCCGGACGGGGGGACAAGCTGGCCGCCAAGTATCGCGGGGAGGACGGGAGCTGGGGGCAGAGCACCTGGAACGAGATGGACCGGGAGCGTAAGCAGCTCGCGGCCGGGCTCATCGAGCTGGGCGTCAAAAAGGGCGACCGGGTCTGCATCCTCTCCAACACCTGCTGGCGGTGGATGGTGGCCGACCTCGCCATTCAGTCCTGCGCGGGCGAGACGGTTCCGATCTACCAGAGCAACCTCGCCCACGAGGCCGAGTACATCGTCAACGACTGCGGCGCGGTCATCGTCTTTGCCGAGGACGCGGACCAGCTGGCCAAGCTGAACGAGCGCCGGGCCGAGCTGGGGAGTGTCCAGAAGGTCATCGTCTTCGACGGCGCCGACGACAGCTCCGACTGGACGATGAAGTACAGCGAGCTCATGGCCCAAGGGGAGGCGGCCCTCTCCAAGCACGAGAGCACTATCCGCGAGCGCCAGAATTCGGTGCAGGGCTCGGACATCCTCACCATCATCTACACCTCGGGCACGACGGGCCGTCCCAAAGGGGTCGTCCTGACCCACGACAACATGTTCTACGAGGCCAAGACGGCCATGAGCATCGGGCTGATCGGGGACGAAGACATGCAGTTCCTGTTCCTCCCCATGGCCCACGTCTTCGCCAAAGTGCTGCAGTGCATTTGGTTCTACGGCGGCCACCAGATGGCCATCGACGCCGACACCACCCGCATCGTCGAGAACCTGGGTCAGACGAAGCCGACGGTGATGGCCTCGGTGCCGCGCATCTTCGAGAAGGTGTTCGCCAAAGTCGTGGGCGGCGGAATGGAAACGCCGGGTATCAAGGGTAAGCTCTTCAAGTGGGCGGTCGGCGTGAACGACCGCTACGCCCAGCTGAAGATCGACGGGCGACCGATTCCGCTCGGTCTGGAGATTCAGCTGAGCCTGGCCAAGAAGCTCGTGTTCTCGAAGGTCAACCAGCGCCTCAACGACACCTTCGGCGGGCGCATGCGCTTTTTCATTTCGGGCGGCGCGCCCTTACCGAAGAAGATGGCCTACTTCTTCAGCAACGCCGGCATTCTGATCCTGGAAGGCTACGGCCTGACCGAGACCTCGGCCGCCAGCTGCGTGAATCGACCCGACGCCGCCAAGATCGGGTCCGTCGGTCAGCCCCTCCCTGGTACCGAGGTCAAGATCGCCGAAGACGGCGAAGTATTGATCCGGGGTCCGGGGGTCATGCGGGAGTACTACAACCGGCCCGACGCCACCGCCGAGGTGAAGCTGGATGGCGGTTGGTTCGCGACCGGCGACATCGGGGTCATCGACGGCGACGGCTTCGTCAAGATCACGGACCGCAAAAAAGACCTCATCGTCACCGCGGGCGGCAAGAACGTGGCGCCGCAGAACATCGAGAGCGCCTTCAAGTCCGCCAATCCGCTGATCAGTCAGGTCATGGTTCACGGCGACAAGCGGAAGTATCTCGTCGCCTTGGTGACGCTGGAGCCCGAGGCGGCCAAGAAGCTGGGGGCCGAAAAGGGCGTCCAGGGTGGCTACGAGGAGATCTGCCGCTCCCAGGCGGCCCGGGACGCGGTCCAGGCGACGCTCGACGGCGTCAACTCGAACCTGGCCAAGTACGAGACCATCAAGAAGTTCGCGATCCTCGACAAGGATTTCGACATCGGCGACGAGCTCACCCCCACCCTCAAGGTGAAGCGAAAGCACTGCAACGAGAAGTACAAGGCGCTGCTGGACTCCTTTTACGACGAGCAGGTCGCGGACTGACCCCGAGACCCGAATCGAGGTAGGCTGCCATGCGTGCTGATGTGTGCGCTCGGCCTGCTGTCCTTCAACGCGCCCGACCAGGACCTCGACGCCCTCCGCCGCTCTCAGCTCGCCGACGCCGACTGGACGCTGCGCCGGTGGGTCGAGCTCCCAGGGCAGCGCAGCGGCATCATCGAGGCCAGGGGGCGGGAGGAGCGCTTGCGGGTGCTGGTTCCCGACGGCCGCCGCTGGCGGGAGCGGGCGGTGGCCACGGCCGAGGGTGAGATTCGAAAGCTCGAGCCGGCGGCCCTCGTCGACGGCGAGGAGCTCGTCCTGTTTCGGCGGCGCCGCGCGCCGGACGAGACGGTCGACCATCTGCAGGTGCTTCGCTTCGACGAGGCCGGGCGGGGACGCGTGATTTGGGAGGAGCCCTTCATCCTGCCGGATCGCCAAGCGAGCGTGGACCTGCCTCTCGGTCCCACGAGCCCCGAGGTGTTCCTCGAACGTCCCGAGGGCGAGCGCGCCCGGATCGTGTGGCGGCGTGGTCCACGTCTGCTTCGGGTGGAGGGACGCGCGGGTCCCATCTCGGTCTCGGTGGGCGCCGAGCGGAGCGTGTACTTCTGGGAGCCCGCCGAAGCCCAGTTCCGGGAGCGACCAGACTATCGGGACTTCCTGCCCGCCCACGACCCGGTATGGGTCGAGGGCCTGGAGGATGAGGCGGGAGAGGGGCCGCCGGCGGCGGTCGTCGCCGACGGTGATCCCCGCACAGGCTGGGCGCTCCCGGAGGGGGGACCGCGCAGCGTGACCCTGCACTTCGAGGAGACGATCTCGGTGCGAATGCTTCGCGTCGTTCCCGGCTGCGTGACGGCTTCGGGGGAGTGGCGAGAAGCCCAAAGCCTGAGCGCGAGTGTTTCGGTCGGGGGAGGCTTCGACCTCATCTTGGAGCGAACGGGCGGCCTGTCGCCGGGCGTAGCGGCTCGGGGCTTCTTCCCCCTCGGCAAGGCGGACGGCACGCAGTGGTTCGTCTTCTTCAGCAAGCCTCGTCGCGGGGGTTGGGTGCGCCTGGAGTTTCTGGACCGCAGCCGAGGCTGTATCGCCGAGATCTCGGTGCACTGACGATGACGTCCCAAACTTGCGTCGCGGGACGATTCGCCTTCTAGTGCTGCGACCATGCGGCTGGTGCCGGTCCTTTTCCCCTGCGACCTGGGGCACAGCGTAAAGGGGCGCTACGAAGAAGGCGGAGAGCGGGGGGCCCCCGACATGCTCCTCGATGTCCTGGAGGGAGAGGGGGTTCGTTTCGCGCCCCCGGTCGCGGTCAAGGTCCCGACCCCCGAGGCCGACGATCTCGAGGAGGCGCCCCTCAAGTTCGACGCGGCGGTGACCGAGGCCGTGGTCGCCTTGGCGGAGGCGGTCGAGCAGGTGAACGCCAACGGCGACTTCCCCGTCGTCCTCGGCGGCGACCATCTGGGCCTGCTCGGTCAGGTACTCGGGCACTCTCGCAATCATCCCGAAGGCATCGGTGTGGGAGTGCTGTGCGACGGCGTGCTCGACCTGGAGACGCCGGCGCCGCCCGCCTACGACGACCCGAAGAAGAAGAGGGATCCCCAATTCACCAGCACCGGCGACGCCGAGCGCATGGTGCTGGCGGGGGCCCTTGGCCTTCTGCCCGAGGACACCGCTCTGGGCCGGGCGATGAAGGCGACCGCCGTTCAACCGGAGCTCGTGACCGTGGCCGGTGTACGGGCGCCGATGAACGCACGGGTGAAGGCGAGCGCCAAGGCCAGCAAGGCCGACGTTTGGTCGATGGAGCGCATCGAGCTGGATGGAGAGTCGAGCTACCGCGCCGTTCTGCTGCAGCACCTCGCCATGGGGCCAACGGTGCTGAGCATCGACGTGGGCGGCCTCGACCCGCACTTGATGACCGCGGTCCGCGCGCCGATCTCGGACGGACTGGACTGGGCCTTCCTGCGCCGGACGCTAGAGCAGTGCCTGCCCCACGTGGACCGGATCCTCGGCCTCGACATCTGCCAGCTGGACCCGACCCACGACGACGCCCACAAGGGCGCGCTCTCCCGCTTTGCAGAGACGATTGCCCCGATTCTTCGGCGATTGACGCGTTGACCGAGGCCCGAGCCCGTCCCATAGCCGGGGGCATGAGCGAAGCGGCGCCGACTCCCGAAAAGCTCGCCGAGGTCGAACAGAAGTTCCAGTTCGAGCTCGCTCGAGCCAACGGTCTCAGCAGCTTGATGGAGGTCCGCTCCCGCTTCTTTGGACCCAAAGGAAGCTTGACGGGGCTGCTGCGAAGCGTCGGCGCCCTCCCGCCCGAGCAGCGGCGGGAGGCTGGCCAGCGGACCAATCAGGTCAAGCGGCGCCTGGAGTCGGAGCTCGACGGGCGCATTGCGGCGGTCGAAGCCGAGGCTCGAGAGGCGGAGCTGCGTCGAGACCCTCTCGACCTGACGCTTCCCGGCCGGCCTGCCGTCCCCACTGCCGGCCGACATCCGACGCTGCGCACGATGGAGGACATGATCCGAATCTTCACCGCCATGGGCTTCGAGCTCGCCGAGGGTCCTGAGGTGGAGACGGATTGGTACAACTTCGAGGCCCTCAACTTTCCGCCCGACCACCCCGCCCGCGACATGCAGGACACCTTCTTCGTGAAGGGTCGGGGTCTCGGTGAGCCGGAGCTGGTGCTGCGCACCCACACCTCACCGGTCCAGATCCGAACCATGGAAGCGAGAGGGGCGCCGCTTCGGATCATCGCGCCGGGCCGCGTGTTCCGCTGCGACTCCGACGCCACCCACTCGCCCTCCTTCTTCCAGGTCGAAGGTCTGATGGTGGACGAGGGGATTTCGATGGCCCACCTGAAGGGCGTTTTGCAGTCTTTCATCAATCAGATGTTCGGGGAGCGGCCGGCTCGCTTTCGACCCAGCTTCTTCCCCTTCGTCGAGCCCGGCATGGAGGTCGACATGCAGTGCGCGAGCTGTGACGGCGCGGGCTGCCGGATCTGCAAGCAGACTGGCTGGATGGAGATCTTGGGCGCAGGCATGGTCCACCCGGCGGTGCTGGAGGCGAGCAAGATCGACGCCGAACGCTACACCGGCTTCGCCTTCGGTGTCGGCGTGGACCGCATCGCGATGATCCGCCACTCGATCGACGACCTCGGCCACATGTTCCGCTCCGACCTTCGGGTCCTCGAGCAGCTGCGAGGAGGCTGAGGTGAAGGCGTCCTTCGATTGGATCAAGTCTCTCCTCCCCGAGCTGCGAGCCAACGCAGCCACCGTGCACCGTCGCCTGGACCAGGCCGGCGTAGCGGTGGACGGCGTCGAACGTCCGGGCAAGGCCTTGGCCAAGGTGGTGGTCGGCGAGGTGAAGCGCTGCGAGCCTCACCCGGACTCGGCCAAGCTCAAGCTCACCACGGTCTTCGACGGCAAGGAGGAGCACCCGGTGGTGTGTGGGGCCGCCAATGTGGCGGCGGGCCAGAAGGTCCCCTTCGCGCCGGTGGGCACCTCCTTGCCCAACGGGATGCACATCGAGCCCAAGAAGATCCGAGGGCAGGACAGTCGGGGCATGATCTGCGCCGCCGACGAGCTGGGGGTGGCGCTGCGCTCGGAGGGCATCATGGTCCTGGAGCCTCGCACCAAGCCCGGACGCCGGCTGTCGGAGGTGCTTCGAATGAAGGACGTCGTCTTCGAGCTGGACCTGACGCCCAACCGGGCCGATCTGCTGTCTCACTTCGGCCTCGCTCGAGAGCTGGCGGCGCTGTTCGATCTGCCGGCGCCGAAGCCGCTCGTTCAGCTCGACGAGGCCAAAAAAGGGGGCAAGCCGGCCTTCGAGCTGCTGCTGGACGACCCCGAGCGCTGCCCCTTCTACGGGGCCCGGATCATTCGAGGGGTGAAGGTCGGACCTTCGCCCGGCAAGGTGCAGCGAAAGCTCCTCTCTTTGGGGCAGCGGCCGGTCTCGAACGTCGTCGACGCAACCAATCTGGTGCTGCTCGAGCTCGGTCACCCCCTGCACGCCTTCGACCTCCAAAAGATCCAAGGCGACCAGATCATCGTCCGGACGGCAGCGAAGGACGAGCCTTTGACCCTGATCGACGGGAGCGTGCGAAAGCTGAGCCCGGAGGATCTGGTGATCGCCGACGGCATGGGGCCCATCGCCCTGGCCGGCGTCATGGGCGGGCTGGACTCCGAGGTCGGGGACGAGACGGTGGATGTGTTGCTCGAGTCGGCGTGGTTCGAGCCGACCACGGTGCGGAAGACGAGCCGCCGGCATGGGATCCACAGCGAGGCCTCCCATCGCTTCGAGCGAGGCGTCGACCCATCGATGGTAGAGACGGCCCTCGACACCTGTGCCGGTCTCATCGCGGAACTCGCGGGGGGGAAAGTCGAGAAGGGCCGGGTAAAGGCCGGCAAGCTGCCCGACGGCAGCGAGTTGGTACCGATTCGGCCGGAGCGGGCGTCGGCGCTGGTGGGTCGCGAGTTCGGGCGAAGCGAGATCCGAAACAGCCTGAAGCGCCTGGGACTGAAGTCCGTCCCCGCCAACAAGGTCCCGAAGAGCCAGCAGCGCGGCCTCCAGGGCGCCCTGTGGTTCCGGACCCCGAGCTGGCGCCAGGACCTCCACCGGGAGGTCGACCTGATCGAGGAGGTCGCCCGGCTGCGAGGCTACGAAGAGATCCCGGTCGAAATTCCGCCCGCGAGCGGCGAGGTGCGGGCGGAGGCCCATCGCCCTCGGCTCGACCTTCGGATCCAGGAGGCCCTCACCAAACTCGGCTTCTACGAGACGATCTCTTTGGGCTTTTGCGCGTCCCGGGACTTCGAGGCGCTGTCGGCCCCGACCAAGGATCGAGTGGAGCTCGCCAACCCGCTCGGGGAGGAGACGGCCTATCTGCGATTCTCGCTCTTGCCGGCCCTCCTCGCGGCCGCCCGCCGGAACCAGGATCAGCTGCCCTCCCGCACCGACCTCCGTCTGTTCGAGGTGGGCCGGACCTTCCGGTGGGGCCCGGTTAAGCAGCCCCAGCCCGCGGAGCATCCGGCGGTTGGCCTGCTGATGCGCGGGCGCCGCTTTCCCAAGAGCTGGGGGGCGAGCGACGAAGGCCTGGACGTGTACGACCTCAAGGGCGTCCTGGAGGGTCTGTCTCTTCGGCTTGGCCACGAGGAGGTCGCCGTGCGGCCCCTGGAGGCGCCCCACCTTCACCCCCGGGCTTCGGGCGCGCTTCGCTTGGCCGGCCGAGACGTGGGTGTGTTCGGGGTGCTGCACCCCGGCGTGGCCGACGCCTATGGATTGGAGGGACCCCCGATCTTCGTGGCCGAGCTGAGCCTACAGTCCCTGGAGGCGGTTCGACCGGCGCCGGCCAAGCTCGGCCGTCTCAGCAGCAAGCCCCCCGCCCAGCGGGACCTGTCCTTTTTCGTATCCAAGGAGCACGCGGCCGCGGATGTGCTGCAGACGGTCCGAGAGGCGGCCCAGGCCGCCCCCCTGGAGTCGGTCGAGCTCTTCGATGTGTACGAGGGCGAGCACGCTCCCGAGGGCACCCGAAGCCTCGCCATCGCGCTCACCTTCCGCGCCGCCGACCGCACCCTCAAAGACGAGCACGTCGAGGCCGCTCAGGGCGAGATCCTCCAGGCCCTCGAAGCCAAGTACGCCATCCACCTCCGCTCTGCGTGACGCCCCACCCCGGTGGCCCCGGTGCCCCACCCGGTCGCCAGCCCCCGCCGGCCCGTCGCCCGTCTGTCGTCTGTCAGGGTGCCAGCCCCCGTTTCCGCTGCCGCCGTCGAGGCGGATTTCTTCAATGTTCACCGGGCATTAGTCGCCTTGACCCGGCCTTTGGGCTGGGGCAGCGTCGTTCGGAGATGGCCGGGCAGGACGGAGGACCTAGGCGACCGGGGGCCGCCCCCGCTGCAGTCTTCCCCGAGGCCGACGACCTCTTCGATCCCGACGCCGCGCTCGAAGCCATACGGGCAAGGGGGACCGCTGTTCCCCAAAGCGCCATTGCCGCCGACGAGAGCCCCGCCCTCGATGGGCAGGCCGCCCCCGCGTCGCCTGAAGACGAGCTGCCGGTACCCGATCTGGCTGGCGAAGAAGAGGCGGGCGGCACCGATGCCGGGGCCACCGACGTCGGGGGCGAGGGCGAGGACGTCGTCTTCGAGCCCGAAGTCGAATCGGACCCGGGGGCGGCGTCGGCTCCCGTCAGCGGAGGCTCCGAGGCCCACCCCTTTTTCGAGACCAGTCAGGATCCCCGCATTCCCGAGGGGAAGGAGAGCTTCAGGATCGGCGAGGTGGCCAGGCTGGTCGGCGTGCGTCCCTACGTGATCCGCTACTGGGAGGCCGAGTTCCCCAGCATCCAGCCCGAAAAGACCGAGGCCGGCCAGCGACGCTACGATCGCGAAGACGTGGCCAGGCTCCTACAGATCAAGCGCCTACGCCACGACCATCAGCTGACGGTGGCCCAGACTCGGGCGGTGGTCGAAGAGGGGGCCAGTGCCTCGGGCATCGGCGCCGCCATACCCAATTTGGGCTCGGAAGACCGCCGAGTCATCAAATCGGAGCTCACTCGATTGCGCAGAGAGGTCCTCGATCTGCTCGAGTGGGTTCAGGACTGAGGAACGAACCCGACATGGCCGACGGAACACCCAGCAACTTCGCGTCCGAGATCATGGGCCGGACCTTGACGAAGGCCGACTTCGTCGAGGCCGTCTACACTAAAGTCGGCGGCCTCTCCCGCCGGGACGCGGCCGACATCGTGGACCTGCTCTTCGAGTCGATGAAGGAAAATTTGGCCGAGGGCGACTCGGTGAAGATCTCGGGCTTCGGCAACTTTGTCGTGCGCGAGAAGAAGCCGCGCGTCGGCAGAAACCCGCAGACCGGCCAAGACATCGAGATCTCCGCCCGCCGGGTGCTGTCCTTCAAGCCGAGCCAGGTCCTGAAGGACCAGCTCAACTCCTGAGGAGAACTTTGGGGGCTGCGATGCCCCGTCAGGCGGCGTCGCTGGCCTTGGCGCTGCCGCCGCCCTCGGACTTTTTGCTTCCGCCGTCCGACTTGGCGCCGCCTTCGGACTTCCCACCACCATCGGGCTTGGCCCCGCCATCCGGCTTGCCGTCCTTCTTTCCCTCCGGCGCGTCTGCGCCCTTCTTTTCGGGCTTGGAGCTGTAGCCGTCCGCGTACCAGCCCCCGCCCTTGAGAGTGAAGGCGGACGGGGATACCAGCCGCTCCAGGCCCTCCTTGCCGCAGCTCGGGCACTCGGTCGGGGCCGGGTCGGACATCTTGTGCTGGATCTCCGTCTCCGCGCCGCAGGCGCTACAGGCGTAGTCGTACAGGGGCATCGTGACCCTGTTGCTAAACACGATTTCGGGCCCGTCCAATGCGAATCGACATGTTCTAGGGGGGTGCCCCAACGCGACTTTCTTGACTGGCAGCTCCGGGCCTGTCCATGTCGACGGTCCGCGGTGCCGTAGCCAAGTTGGTAAGGCATAGGTTTGCAAAACCTACAATCACCGGTTCGAGTCCGGTCGGCACCTCGCTGCGGGTGTAGCTCAGCTGGATAGAGTGTTGG
Organism: uncultured Myxococcales bacterium; assembly: GCA_964477875.1. Classification (GTDB taxonomy): domain Bacteria; phylum Myxococcota; class Kuafuiibacteriia; order Kuafuiibacteriales; family Kuafuiibacteriaceae; genus Kuafuiihalomonas. The sequence continues at coordinate 9,811 of CAYZFR010000055.1, read as the reverse complement.
CCTCCGAAGCCAAAAGTCGCAGGTTCGAATCCTGCCATCCGCGTCCGCGTCCGTACAACTTTCATCCCGCTTCCGCGGCGGCTTGACAGTCGCTCCGGGCGCCCCTAGCCGGGGAAGAGATGGCCGAATCGAGCCGGCCCCAGGCGCTGGGCGGCGTGGCGCTTCTTTGGGGGCTCGGGCTCGTCATCGTCTTCGGGGCGGTCTTCGGACCGGGCGAGGGACTCTTCTTTCGAGACCACCTGATGGCGTTCCGGCCCCAGTGGTGGGCGGTGCACACCCAGATCTGGGACGGCGTCTTTCCCGCCCTGGACCCCACCCACCCAGGAGGGCGTCCGCTGGAGTTCTCGACGGGCTGGGCGCTCTTCACGCCGGCCACCCTCGTCCTCTTGGCCGGGCCCTTCGAGCTGACCTACGACCTCTTCGTCATCTCCCACTTCCTGGTCTTCGGGGTGGGCCTGTTCGTGTTCGTCCGCATGCTCGGCGGAGACGCCGTCAGCGCCGGGACGACGGCCGCGGTGGCCTCCTTTTCCGGCCCGGTCCTGAGCTTCGAGAATCTGGTGGTCGGGCTTCAGGGGATAGCTTGGTCGCCTTGGCTGTGGTGCGCGCTGCTCTTTTCGCTCCGTCGCCCCGGAACCTGCAGCACCGCGGCTCTCGCGCTCGCCCTGTTTCTGGCCGTGCAGGGCGTGATGCCGGAGCTCGTGCTCATCGACCTGTGCGTGCTCGCCGGTCTGTTCGTTCTCGAGCGGCCCCGGCCGACCTGGCGCCTGGGAGCGGTCTGGGGGGGCGCGCTCCTGCTCGGCTTGGCGGCCTCGACCCCGGATTGGGTGCCTCTGCTGGAAGGATTGGCCACCGCACGCCGCGGCGCGGGCTTCGTCTATGAGGAGGCGAGCGGATGGGCTTTGAGCCCGATCCAGGCCCTGGACCTGTTGCTGCCTTCGTTCTGGTTCAGCACCGAGGTCCTGTTCTTCGACCTCCCCGCGGTGCTCGGGCGGACGCCCGATCTGCCCTATCTGATCTCCCTGTATCTCGGGAGCGGCCTGCTGCTGGCGCTCGGCGCGCCCTACGGGCGGCATCGGGCGCTTCTGGGGCTGGCCGCCGCCGGCTTGCTCTTTCTCGGCATCGCCCTTGGCCGGCATGGACCGCTTCATGGCGCTCTGGTTCAGCTCCCGCTCTTCTCCAGCTCTCGCTACGCCATCAAGTATCTCCTCGGCGCTTCGCTCGCTGTTGCTCTTTTGAGTGGATTCGCGCTGAGGGAGCTGGACCGATGCGCCCGCCGGCTGTTCGTACTCAGCCTGTCCTATCTCGCGCTGGTGGCCTCGGTTTGGTTCGTGGTGGGCTCGCCCGAGTTCTTGGAGTTTCTTCGCTCCGAGGGCCGGCCTTTCGAGCGCCTCCCGGCCTTCGATGCCTTCCGGAGTCTCGACGTTGCGAGCCTGGTTCGGGAGGTCATGCGGGGCAGGCTCCTTCACGCCGCGACGATGGCCGTCGCCTTGGCGATGGTCACGGGGGCGCTCGTGCTCGGCCGGCTCCGACCGGAAGCGGCCCGCTGGCTCGTGAGCGCCATCGTGGTCGTCGACCTCGCGAGCGCGGGCCGACATGCAGTGCCGACCACGCCGACGAAAGAGCTCGCGCTCGCCCCACCAGTCCGCCAGGCGCTGGAAGGGGGCGGCCCCCGAGGCCGGCCGTGGACCGTTCTCGGCAGCATTCCTCCGGTGGTCGATGTCCCGGGTCGGTCCAACCATGACGATCTCGTGTCCCACGCGGCCGCTTACGGCACCCATGCGTACGAGCATCTGCGTCTCTTTCAGCGGGACGAGCTCGAAGGCATGGGTCTGGAAGGCGTCTACGTCCGCTTTCACCGCGCCGTCGAAGCGGCCATAGAGGCCGAGCGCTGGGACGATGTGAGGCGGCTCTGGAGGGAGGCTGGAGTCGCCTACGTCGTGACCAAGCCCGTCGACCCCCGACCGGCGTGGCTCGAGGACATGACTCGGGTCGTCGACCACGTGGACGAGGATGGTCGCGCCATCGCGGTCTGGCGCCATGATGCTCGGCCCTACGTGGACGTGCTGACGGCCTGGCGCCAGTCGGTCGCGCCGGTGTCGAGCTCGACCATCGCGCGTCACGTCCAGACCGGCACCCAGAGCTCCACCAGCGCGTGCGCAGCTCGGGTCGCGGCCGCTGACGTGTCCTGGGGCCGCGTCGAGGCCCAGGTCGAGCTCGGGTGCCCGGGCTTCGTGTCGGTGGCCGAGGTGGGGCACCCGAGGTGGTCGGCCGCGGTGGACGGAGAGGCGGTGGCGGTCGAGCGAGCCGACGCAGGTTACCTGGCCGCGGCGGTACCCGCCGGAAAGCACCGCGTACGCTTCGAATACCGCTCTCGTGCTCTGGCGTGGACCCCCTGCATGATGGCGGCGCTCCTGTTCGTCTTGGGGCTCGCGCTTCGTTCCGAGCGCCCGCCAGGCGTCGAGCGGCAGGGGGGGTGACTTGACCGCTTCGCCGCGCTTGGACTCAGCTGAGGGAAATGGGGGACATGACGGTCAATGCGCGGCTGCAGGAGCAGACGTACCGGGACTTCGTGCGGCGCGTGTTGGACGACATTCGGGCCCTCGAAATGATGATCGAGGAGGGCTGGTTCGAGAGCGGCGTCCGCCGGGTCGGCGCGGAGCAGGAGATGTTCCTCGTCGACGAAGGCTGCCGGCCGGCTTTTCTCGCCAAGGACGTCCTCGCGACCCTCGATGACGAGCACTTCACCACCGAGCTCGCTACCTTCAACCTGGAGTACAACCTCGACCCGGTGCGCTTCGAGGGTCGGGCTCTGCGGAACATGGAGGAGCAGCTCGTCGGCTGCGTCGAGCAGGCCCGCTCGGCGGCGGCGGCCCACGGCGCCGACATCGCCTTGATGGGTATCCTGCCCACGCTGCGTATGTCGGATCTCACGCTGGCGTCGATGACCGACCATCCGCGCTACGAGCTCCTCAATGGCGTACTCAGCGCGATGCGCGGTGGTCCCTATCGCTTCAACATTCTCGGCCTCGACAGCCTCTGCTTCGAGCACGACAACGTGATGGTCGAGGCCTGCAACACGAGCTTCCAGGTCCACTTCCAGGTGGGGCCGGACGAGTTCACGCATCTGTACAACGTCGCTCAGCTGGTCGCGGCGCCGGTCGTCGCCGTCAGCTCCTTCTCGCCCACCCTCCTCGGAAGGCGCCTGTGGCACGAGACCCGGATCGCTCTGTTCGAGCAGTCGGTCGACACCCGGAGCGCGACCGGCCATCTGCGGGAGCGCGCCTCCCGGGTCAGCTTCGGCTCGGACTGGGTTCGGGACGGTGGCTTCACCGATCTCTTGCATGAAGACGTCATGCGCTTTCGCGCGTTGCTGGGTGCCGACACCGACGAGGACTCGATCGCGAAGGTGCGTGCCGGCGAGGTCCCGAAGCTCAAGGCCCTCCGTATTCACACCGGCACCGTGTACCGCTGGAACCGGCCTTGCTTCGGCGTCACCGAAGGGCGGCCCCATCTTCGGATCGAAAATCGGGCCCTGCCCTCGGGCCCGACGCCCCTCGACGCGATGGCAAACGGGGCTTTTTGGTTCGGACTGATCAGCTGCATCAGCCACGACCACGACGACATCCCGAGCCGCTTCGAGTTCGCCCGGGCCAAGGCCAACTTCTACCGCGCAGCACAGCGAGGCTTGGACGCCGTTCTGGAGTGGCCGGATGGTCGGAGCTGGACGGCGCGAGAACTGGTTCTGGAGCGACTGCTCCCGATGGCGCGGGAGGGGCTGCTGGACAAGAACATCGATCCCGGTGACGTGGAGCGCTACCTCGGCGTCCTGCAGCAGCGGGTCGAACGAGGCCGAACCGGCTCGTCTTGGCTCTTGACGTCCCTGGACTCCATGGGGGGCCGCGGCACCTGGAGCGAGCGCATGGGGGCCATCACCTCGGCCGCCATCAACCGCGAGAAGACGGGGCAGCCGGTCGCCGAGTGGTCCCTGGCGACCATGAACGAGTGTACGGCCTGGAAGCACTCCTACCGCCGGGTCGAGCAGTACATGACCACCGACCTCGTCACGGTCGAGGAGGACGAGCCGGTCGAGCTGGTGGCCCGGCTCATGGACTGGAAGAAGATCCGGCACGTTCCGGTCGAGGACGCTCGGCACCATCTGGTCGGCTTGATCTCCTACCGAGCCGTGATGCGCGTGCTGCTCGAACGTGGCGCCGAGGCCCGCACGACTCCGGTCCGGGAGGTCATGAAGCGAGAGCTGATCACGGTTCGGCCCACCACGCGCACCCTGGACGCGATGCACCTGATGGACCAGCGCATGGTCGCCTCCCTGCCGGTGGTCAAGGAGGACCGACTGGTCGGGATCATCACGGAGCGGGACTACATGTTCATTGCCAAGGACCTGATGTTGAGCCAGTTCTCGGACGAGCCCGAAGTCGATCCGATCGCCTGATGGGCGCTCGGGCGCTCGGGTGAGTCCGAGCGCCATGTCCCTCCCGTCCGAGCTTTCGAGATGTCTCTTCGACGCCGGGGAACCCAGCAGCGGGCCGACCCTGGTCGCGGTCGGCGGGATCCACGGTGATGAGCCGGCGGGGGTCGAGGCCTTGGCGCGCTTCGGCCGAGCGCTGCCCGAGCCGATCATGTCGGGGCGCCTCCTTGGACTGGCCGGCAACCTGGCGGCGCTTCGGGCCGGCACGCGCTACATCGATGTCGACCTCAATCGCTGTTGGACGCCGGAGGGCATCGAGGGGGCCAGCCGAGCTTCCTCGGTAGAGGTCGAGCAGGGGCAGCTCATCGAGTTGCTCGGCGTACTCCAGCGTGCGTGGCTGGAGCGCGACCCTGCCCATCCCTTCGTCGTCCTCGACCTCCACACCACCAGCGGGGCCGGCCCTCCTTTCGCGATGCTGAGCGCGCGGGAGGACGAGCTGGCCTTCGGCCGACGTCTCCCCATCATCAAGGTCTTGGGCATCGAGCAGTACGTGCGGGGCGCGCTCCTCAGCCATCTGAGCGGCTGGGGCGCCATCTCCGTCGGCTTCGAGGCGGGACGGCACGACGCGCCAGAGAGCGTCGACCATCACCAGGCGCTGCTCTGGATCGCGGCCGCGGAGCTGGGGCTGGTCGAGCCGGCGTCCTCGAAGGCGTGGGCGGAGCGGCTGAGCAGCGCCAGTCCTCCCGTCCCCGACGAGATCCTGGTCGTGCACCGCCACGCCCTCCGGCCCGGGGACGGTTTCCGCATGCGACCAGGGCATTACCATCTGGAGGCGGTCGTCGCTGGCCAGCCGTTGGCGGACGACGCCCGCGGACCGATCCGCGCCCCCACCACCGGCTTCCTCCTCATGCCTTCCTATGGCGCCAAGGGCGAAGACGGCTTATTCATCGGACGACCGATCTGAGCGTGTTGGTCCGAACGCCTGGAAGAAGTTCCGAGGCGGCAGCTCGGGGCGCTTCGATTCAACGGCGCTTCGAGGGGTCCTCGGGGACGGCGGGGTGCTTCACCTTGAAGACGATGAAGCGATTCATGGTGAAGTTGATGACCATGCCGGCGGCGATGCCGAACAAGGCCGCCATCTGAGGGACGAACGAGGGGTAGCGGGCGAGGATGGCCGTCGCCACCGCGAATTGGACGGCGCCGCCTACCGAGGCCGCGATGATGAAGCCGACCAGCTGCCGGCCCATCGCTTCGTGGCGGGCGTAGCGAAAGGCTGTCTCTCGGTTGAGGAAGAAGTTGGAGAGGATGCTCACCACGATGCCGCCGGCGACGGAGACGCGCGCGCCAAAGCCCAGGTACAGCATCAGGCTCAACACACCCAGGTTCACGAAGACGCCGCTCAGGCCTACGAGGGCAAATTGGACGAAGCTCGACCAGACGCCGAACTTGAACAAGTAGAGGCGGTTCAGGTGGACCAGGTAGTTCAGCTGCTCTTTCAGGGTCAGCTTGCTCTCTCCGTGCACGCGGTCGCTGAAGTGAATGGGGACCTCGCCCACGTTCTCGAGGTCGGCCTTCACGATGAGCTCGAGGCCAATCTTGTAGCCGATGGGGTTCAGCTCCTTCGCGGATTCAAAGTCCGCCTTGCGCAGGGCGAAGAAGCCGGCCATGGGATCCTTGACCTTCGTGAAGGGCCTGGCGAGCCAGGTGGCGACCTGGCTGTTCAGCCACCGAAAGAAGCCCCAGTCGTCGTCGGTGGAGCCACCGGGCACGTAGCGAGACCCGATGACGAGCTGCTGGCCCGCCTGCAGGGCCAAGATCATGTCGGGGATTCGGTCGGGGGGATGAGATAGATCGGCGTCCATGACCACCAGGACGGGATGTTTGGCGAGCTTCAGGCCGTCGACGACCGAGGGGCTCAGGCCGCGGTTGGAGCTTCGCACGTGGATCTCGACCCAGTCGGGGGCTTCCTTCTCCACCCACGCCCGGCTCCCGTCCCGACTGTCGTCGTCCATGATGAGGACCTGCAGCTCGAGCCCGTGGTCGTCCTTGAGCTCGCGGAGGCGCTCCACCAAGTGGGGCAGGTTCTCCCTCTCTTCGTAGGTCGGGACGACGATGCTGATCGGCGTCAGAATCCGAATCTCGGCCAGACGCTCCGCGGGTGGGGGGCGACGCTGGCCCGGCTCGCCGGGCGTGACTTCTGCGCCCGCAGGTGTGTGTTCCTCCCCCCCGCTCACGGATCGGTCGTCGGGCCCGGGTGACACCGCTCCCGTGCCGAGTCAAATGGCCATTCAGACGATGGATTGGGTGAAGGCATCGTTGGTGTCGGCTGCAGAACGGGCTAGGCGAACGGCATGAGCCTTCCCTCCGGCATCATCACGCTGACGACCGACCTCGGGCACAAGGGACCGTTCGTCGCCATGATGAAAGGTGTGATTTTGAAGCGCCTTCCTGGAGCCACGATCATCGACGTGACCCACGAGATCGTCGAGCACTGGCCGGCCGAGGCGGGCTTTTGGCTGCTTCGTGCGTACCGGCACTTTCCGGAGGGTACCGTCCATCTGGGCGTGGTCGACCCCTCGCAGGGCACCAGCCTGCAGGTGTTGGTGATCCGCCTCGACGGCCACCTCTTCCTGGCTCCCGACAACGGGCTGCTGGGTTCGGTGGCGGCCCAGACAGGCGCCGAGGTGCGAGGGGCGCGGCCCAAAGACTTCGAGCACCGCTTGGGCCGGAAGCCGGCGCCGACCTTTCACGGCCGCGACGTGCTGGCGCCTCTGGCCGCCGACCTGGCCAGCGGGGCCCTGGCTTTCGAGGCCGTCGGGCCGGAAGTCGAGGACTTCACGCCCTCCTGGCTCGAAGAGCCCGAGCTGTCCAAGTCCCGCATCCAAGGCGTCGTGGTGGCCGTCGACGGCTTTGGAAACCTGATGACGAACATCGACGTCGAGCAGCTGCGCCGCCTGCGCTCCCCGATGGTCTCGATCGGGGGGCACAGCCTCCCGCTGCGCAAGCGATACGCCGACGCAAAGCCGGGGGATTACGTAGCCCTGGTCAATTCGCTCAACGTCCTGGAGGTCGCCCGCACCGAGAGCAATGCAGCCGAAGGGCTTTCGCTGTCCCGCGGAGCGCCGGTTGCGGTGGTGGAGTCCGCACGTTGAGCCATGCTCAGCCCGCGTTCCGGGGCACCTCCCTGGATGACGCGAAGCGTCACGTTCGTTCGACCCAGTCCGCCCCATAGGGCGCTTCGACCGCCGTCCTTCAGGCCCTTCCCAAGCCGAGCAGGGCGTGCTCAAAGCGTCGGTGTGGCGACGCGCACGCTGTCTTTCGCTCTGTTCTTGGCGGTCTCGGCCTGCGGCGGTACCGGCGACGTTTGTGAAGAGCCGGGAACCCCCAATGGCTGTTCCGAAGGCTTTGGCTGTCAGATCGTCACCACCCCGGGCGTGGCCGATCTGGTGAGGACCGACAGCGGCGGTAACGTCATCGAAGTCGAGCAGTGCTTCGAGCCCGACCTCGCGATCCTGTCCGCTTGTTTTCGCCTCTGCGAAACGACGGCCGACTGCGAGGATGGCGAGATCTGCGATGCCGGCTTCCTCACCGAGCAGCGGACCTGCCGCACCAATCCACCGCCTTCTCTGCCGGCCAGCGCCGTCTGCCCCGAATTCCGCGCGTTCCTCTGATCGAGGTCCCCGACGACCGGGAGGCGTGGGGAAGGGCGCTCACTCGCCGAGGAGGCCCGGAGGCTTGGTGCCGCGCCGGAGGGGCAGGGCGTCGCTGACGCCGAAGAACTGGGCGGGCTCCTTCTCTCGTCCGTGCTCCAGCACCCACGCCAGCTCCTCGGCGAGCTCGGGGTCGAGGCTCTGGAGTCGCGCGAGATCGGCTTCGGCAGCGGCACGGTGACCCATGAGCAGGTGCAGCACCCCCCGGTACATGTACGGCTCGGGTAGCTTGGGCTTCAGCTCGATGGCGGCGTCGTAGTGCCGCATCGCCGCATCGTAGTGGGTCTCGCCTTGCTTTCGCAGGCAGTAGGCCAAGTTGTTATGGGCCTCGGCCAGTCTTCGCTTGTGCAGGCTCAGCTCGAAGGCGGCTTGGGCCTTCTCGAACTTCTTGGCCCGCATCAGCTCGACCCCCTGGTTGTAGAGCTCGAGGGAAGTGGCGTCGCCGCCGCTCGGTGCGGCGAGCGCCATAGCGGATGAAAAGTACGCCAGAAGACCGGCCGCGAAGCGCATGGCGGGAGGAAAACAGCGCGGCCCGACGCCCGGAAACGAAAAGTCGCGGATTTCACGGTTGACACCCGTTGAAGCGTGAGACTGATTCTCATTCTCAATCATGAGACGTCTTCACTTCCTCCCTGCCGCCCTCCTGGTCTTCGCCGCTTGCGGAGAGGACGGAAACGGCCCCGGCGGCAACGGCGCCAACGGCAACGGCCCCAACGGCAACGGCAACGGCAACGGCAACGGCAACGGCAACGGCAACGGCAACGGCCTTCAGATCCCCACCACCTATGCCTTTGAATCTCGCTTCGAAGACGGCGTTAGCAGCGTCGCCTATGGCGGGCAGACCATGCGCCAGGTGCAGATCGCGGAGCTGACCCGCTTCATCGGCAGCCTCACCGGCGCGGCCGACGGAGGCAGCCTCGACCCCAACCAGGTCCGCAGCGATCTCGACTCCTCCTTCGAGTACGACCCGGCCAGAGCTGACACCATGCTGGGCTTCGACACCACGCCGCCGGCCGCGCAGCAGACCCTGGGCGACGTCGGCAGCGACCAGACCCTGCGAGGCAAGGTCGCCGGCAACGACCCGGTCGGTCAGCATGAAGACTGGAGCACGGCCTTCCTCGGTGGCTCCGAGCCCGGCCTCAGCCCGGAGGGCCAGATCGAAGCCTGGTTCGACGAGCTGGAAGTCCTAGCCGTCGAGCGGTTTCAGGGCAACGCGGTGCAGCGACCCAGCGGCGGCCCGGTCGACGAGGTGTTCGTGACCGCGGACGGGCGCGACCTCCAGCAGCTGATTCAGAAGTTCCTCCTCGGTGCGGTGGCCTACTCCCAAGGCACCGACGACTACCTGGACGACGACGAGCCGGGCAAGGGCCTGCTCTCACCGGACGAGCGGGACGGTGATGCGCCCTACACCTCGCTCGAGCACCAGTGGGACGAGGGCTTGGGCTACTTTGGCGCGGCCCGGAACTACGGCGACTACAGCGACGAAGAGATCGCCGGTAAGGGGGATCGAGACGGCTGGGCCAACGGCTACAACGATGCCGACGGTGACGGCGCCATCGACCTCGGCAGCGAATTCAACTTCGGCGCCAGCACCAACGCCGCCAAGCGGGACCTAGGCGCCAACGTGGCCACCGACTTCACCGGGCAGGCCTTTCAGGCCTTCCTGTAGGGACGC
>CAYZFR010000054.1:0-21929 GCA_964477875.1 uncultured Myxococcales bacterium | reverse complement strand
GTTCCACGGAAAGACCGCCAGCCAGACGGGTGAAGCCGTTTTTCAGCACCCCCCTTAAATCCAGGGAAGGAGGTGGGCGGGCGTCAGCTCGTCGGGGCTCGGCGTTTGCGCCTCGACGGGGGCTTCTTTTCCGTCCTCGGTCGCTCCCTCCGCTGTTTTGGAGAATATGGACGAGAAGTCCCCGGTGAAGAAGCCGACGGTGTCGACGGCGGTGGCCAGACTTTGCTCCAGCTTGGCCTTCACCTCTTCGTTTTGAACGAAGAGCTCCACGGGGAGGGTGACGAGTTCTTTGATCACTTGAGTCAACATGTCCGGCGCTGCTCCAAGTTTTGGGCCAAGCCTCGTCGCGGCGTCGAGACCGGTGGCGCCGTCCGAGCTGGCGGTCTTCCGGACGGACGCCGGACGATGACCGGACGGCTTCCAGGATGAATTCGGAGAGCGCGGGCCGGAAAGGCTGGCACGGTCGTCGCATCTCCCCCGGGCATGACGAACTCGATCCAACCCAACCTCGACGCCCAGCCCATCCACTCGGTCACTCCTCAGCAGGTCCGACCGCTGTCGGCCCGGGCCGAGGCCGTCGATTTCAATCCTTTCGCCGAGCCTGCCCCCGAGCCAAGCGTCGACGGGATCAAGGAGGGGCTGCTCGCCCGCATCGACGAGAAGGGCGGGGCCGCCCGTTTGAACCAGGCTCTCACCGACCTCCTGTCGCTCTCGACCGAGACGCTCCTGGAGCTGTCGCCCGAGGAGCTGAACGAGCTCTTCGAGACCGTGCTGCGGATGGCCAAGGAGCTTCCGGAAACCGGGCTGGGGCGGGGCATCGCCGTTCTCGCCCTGGCGACCTTCGCCCACCACCTCGACTTCCGGAGCGGAGGCGAGGCCTTCGCCGCCGCCATCGAGCCGCGGATCGCCAACGGCTTCGTCGAGCTGGCCCTTGCCCTCGATGCCTCGGCCGGTGAGTTCCTCGAAGATCCGCTCGGTCGAACGGCCGAGCTCCCCGGCCGAAGCCACATGCCCCTCGCCAAGAACGGCGAGGCCTTCGAGCCGATGCTTCGCTTCCTGCTCTCCCAGGTTCAAGGGGTCGACCGGAGCCATCGGGATCCGGCCGGCACACGAGCCACCATGCGGACGCTCTTCAAAGGCCTCGTCGCCGGCGCCGAGCAGGAGAAGGCCGACATCATGGCCCAGCTCCAGTCGGGCGACCTGAGCGAAGAAGGTCTGATGGTCCTCCGAGAGCGGCTCAACGACGCCAACAACGTGGTGTCGGTCCTCAACGAGATCTTGAGCAAAGAGAACGAGGTCCTCGAGGCCATCATCAGGAACTTCGCATGAGCGTGATCGGCATTCGCATGATGAACGCGCCACGGGTCGACTTCGACCCGGCCGCTCCGTCCTCGGCCGCGGCCGGCGCTGCCGCGCCCGACTTCGGTCGGACCGGCTCCGTCGCCGACTTCGAAGCGGGCATGCAGCAGGCAGCGCGGGACGCCGTGGCGAGCGATGGGCCGCCCCTGTGGAACATCGACGAGCTCGCCCGGGCCCTCGCGCGCCGGGCCGAGCCCGGCGGTCCCGGCGATGCGCCCCTCGGCAACCCCCAGCCCCCAAGGTCCGAGGCCTGGCTCGAGTATGGAGAGGAGACCGGGATTTGGTTCCGCCTCGAGGCGTCGTGGTTCCAGGATCTCGACCGAGCCTTGCAGGAAGCCGAGGATGCGAGCCCATTCTTCCGCTTCGACCCGAGGGGCACGAGGAAGGCCTGGCACGACTTCGTCGAGGATTATGCGAGGCAGCTCGGGCGACTGTCGGATCTCATGTCCCGTGCCGTCCGCGCCGGCGCGTCCGAGGCCCAGCTTCGCGCGCTCTACGAGTCGGCTACCGAGCGAGGGGCGATCGGGGAGGGTGAGAAGAGTGACTTCGAAGAGGCTTGGAAAAACCCGCAGAGCGACCTTCGCCTCGGCAACATCTACGGCGGCGGCAGCATGGTGCTCGGCGGCAGGAAGGACCACATCCTGAAGCCGGGCGCTCGGCAGAGGTTGAGGCAGATGGGCGATCAAGCCGTCGACGCGCTCGAGCGACAGGCGAAAGAGATGGGGCTGGACCTCTATGAATCCGATGACCGAAAGGCCGAGCGGGTTTCGGCATCGCTGGGCCTGTACTTTCAGCAGCACCAGCTCGAGCTCGCCCACCTCCACGGACGTGATCCGGCGGCCTGGGCCTGGCTTCATGAGCTTCGCCGCGAGCTGGTGGCGGAGGTCGAAGAGGGGGACTTCGAGACCCTGTCCGAGGACCCCGAGGCGGCGATGCGCCGCGCCGACGCCAGATCGAGCTCAGGCTGAAACGGGCGCTCAGAGGAAGATCGGGCTCGCCGGACCAACCGGGAGACCGAGGACGAACCACAGGATCATCATGCAGATCCAGCCCACCAGCAGGAAGGCGGCGTAGGGCACGAGGAGCGACAGCACCGTCCCGACCTTGGCCCGCTCGGGGTCTTCGTCCGCGATCCAGCCCAGCAGGAGCGGAAAGTAGGGGTACAGCGGGCTCACGCAGTTCGTGATCGAGTCGCCCAGCCGATAGAGCAGCTGGGTGAAGGCCGGGTGAAAGCCCACCTGCATGAACATGGGCACGAAGACGGGGGCGAAGATCGCCCACTTCGCCGAGGCGCTCCCCATGAAGAGGTTCGCAAGCGCCACCGCGGCGATGAAGGCGACGAAAAACGGGATCGGCGCGTCCTGGATGCCCGCCGAGCGCAGCACATCCGCGCCCCCGAGGGCGATCAGCCGATCCAGTCGGGCATACTGGAACATCTCCGTGAACTGAGAGATGGCCAGGACGAGCACGATATAGGGACCCATCCGTTTCATGGCGTGGCCCATGAAGTCGAGGATGTCGTCGGCTCGCTGGATGGTCCCGACCACCCGGCCGTAGACCACGCCCCCCACGACGAAGAGGCTGAACAGGACCGGGATGAGTCCTTTGAAAAAGGGCGAGCGCCAGAACATGCCCGGGTCCTCGGCCCGCAGGATGCCTTGTCCAGGAAGGATGGTCAGCAGCCATACCGCGGCCAGGGCGAGGACGGCCAGGCTCGACCACAGAAGGCCCCTCTTCTCGGTGCCGCTCAGCTCGGGGAGCTCGGCCCCAGCGTCGGCCTCCTTGCCCGGGAGGCGGGGCTCGACGAAGACCCGGGTGACCAGGGTTCCGATCATGGCCAGGAAGACCACCGAGGCGGCCATGAAGTACCAGTTGGCGAGCACTCCGATCTCGGGCTCCCCGCCGGTGGCAGCGTTGGTCAACGACATGGCCAGGACGTCGGTCCCGGCCGGAAAGAGGTTGGCGGTGAAGCCCGCTGTCGCCCCCACGTAGCCGACCAGCACTCCGACCACCGGGTTGCGACCGAGCTGCTTGAAGACCGCCGCCGCCAGGGGTGGAATCACCACCACGCCCGCGTCGGAGCCGATGTTGCCGCAGGCCGCGAGGGCGAACAGGACGGGCGTAATGAGGCTTCGGGGCACCGCCAGCGCCACCGATCGCATCACCGCGGTGACCATCCCGGCGCCCTCGGCCACCGCCACCCCCATCAGCATGACGAGCACCAGGGACAGGGGCTCGAAGTGCCCGAAGTTTTCGACCATGTGGAGGACGAACCAGCGCAGGGCCTCGGCCCTGAGGAGCGACTGGGGGGCGGTGCGTTCGCCGTCCGGCCCCACCGCCGACCAACCCATTTGAACGCCGAGCTCCGAGATGAGGGCCGTGGCCCCGATCAGGATGAGGAAGAGCCAGAAAGGGTGGGGGAGGCGGTTCCCGGCCTTCTCGACGAAGTCGAGGAGACGCAGGGTGAGGGAGCGTTCGTCCTTCACAGCGGCTCGATGTCGTAGAGCTCGAGGCCGGGGGCGTTCTCGATCGCGTAGTTGAGGGCCCACTCGGTCTCGGTGAGCAAGACGGGCTGCTCGTTGCGATCGTAGACCACGGTGTAGCTGGAGGAACCCAGGAGCCAGCGCTTCGCCTCCTCGGTGCCGCCGATCCAGCGGGCGAAGGCGAAGTTCAGGCCCTCGAAGATCGCGTTGACGTTGTATTCGTTCTTCAGCCGCTCCCGCAGCACCTCGAACTGGAGGAGGCCGACCGCGCCCAGGTAAGGATTCTGCCGGTCGGCGGTCGAGCGGTAGAAGACCTGGACGACGCCCTCGTAGCCGAGCTGGGCGAGGCCGGTGTTGAGCTGCTTTCGCTTCAGCGGATCCTCGAGCCGGAGCTGCCCGAAGTGCTCGGGGGCGAAGCGCGGGATGCCGCCGAACTCGAGGCGGCCCTTGTTGGAGACGCTGTCGCCAACCCGGAGCTTGCCGCTGTCGTACAGGCCCACGATGTCGCCCGGCCAGGCCTCGGTGAGGTCTTGCCGGTCCTGGGCCATGAAGGAGAGAGGCCGGGTCAGCTTGAGGCTTTCGCCCGAGCGCCCAATGGTCACGTTGATCCCCTTTTCGAAGGCGCCGCTCACCACCCGCAGGAAGGCGATCCGATCCCGGTGCCTCGGGTTCATGTTCGCTTGGATCTTGAACACGAAGCCCGAGAAGTTGTCGTCGTCCGGGGCCACCACCGCCTCGCCTTCGGCCTGCCGCGGCGCCGGCCGGGCCGCACGGTGAGTCAGATAGTCGAGCAAGGTGTCGACCCCGAAGTTGGTCATGGCCGAGCCCCAGAACAGCGGGCTGAGGTCACCCCGGAGGAAGGCCTCGTCGCTGTAGTCCTCGCCCGCCTCGGCGAGGAGGGCGAGATCTTCTTGGACCTTGTCGAAGGTCCCGTCGCCCACCAGGGCCCGGGCATCGTCCCAGGGGATGCGCTCGGACTCCAAGATCTCGGCGCCGTGCTTGCGGGCGCCGTAGGAGATGAAGGTCCGGCTCGGGATGTCGACCACGCCTTTGAAGTGGCGGCCCATGCCCACCGGCCAGGTTCGGGGCGCGACCCGGAGGTCGAGCTTGGCGCTCACGTCGTCCACCAGCTCCAGAGGATCGAGGCCGTCCCGGTCGAGCTTGTTCATGAAGGTGACGACCGGGATCTTTCGGAGCCGGCACACGTCGAAGAGCTTTTGGGTCCGGGCTTCGACGCCCTTGGCGTGGTCCATGAGCATCACCGCCGTGTCGACGGCGGCCAGGGTCCGGTAGGTGTCCTCCGAGAAGTCGGCGTGGCCCGGGGTGTCGAGGAGGTTCAGGACCCGTCCCTCGTTCAAGAATTGAAGAACCGATGACGTGACGGAGATGCCGCGCTCCTGCTCCATCTTCATCCAGTCCGAGACCGCGTGGCGAGTGGCTCGGCGTGCCTTCACCGAGCCCGCCAGATGGATCGCCTTGGCGTAGAGCAAGAGCTTCTCGGTCAGCGTCGTCTTGCCCGAGTCTGGGTGGGAGATGATGGCGAAGGTGCGCCGTCGCTCCGCCTCTTTTTGCAGCTTGGTCGCCGAGACCATGGCCGGCTGTGCCTAGACGACCGCGCGAGCGATGTCATGCAAAGCCCAGAGAGATCGGGGGAATCACGGAGTGCCACGGTTCCGGTGAAAGCGTCACGGCAGCGGCACCCCGGTCACGGTTTTCTGGGAGCTTGGGTCCAAGCGCGTGGGGCCGGGGTCGGCACGCAAGTTGAAAGAAGATCAGTCGTGATGCTCGATCCCCAAAAGATTCCTTCGGGAGACGTCCTGACGGCGGTCGCGTTTGGACTGCCCTTGCTCGCCCTGCTGACCGGCCTCTTTTGAGGGTCGAGGCCCGCTCGCCAACGCCCCAAGGCGGCCTGATCCATGGTAGCGGCAGGGCGTGAGCAGCCGCACCGAGACCGACAGCTTCGGCCCCATCGAGGTCCCTGCCGACCGTTACTGGGGCGCGCAGACCCAGCGTTCGAAAGAGAACTTTCGGATCGGCGACCATCGCTTTCCCCGGGTCTTCATCCGGGCCTACGGCCTGGTGAAACAGTCGGCGGCCGAGGTGAATCACGGCCTCGGCAGCCTCCCCGGCGAGGTGGCGAAGCTCATCGACGCCGCCGCGGCCGAGGTCATCGACGGCAAGCTGGATGACCACTTCCCCCTCGTGGTTTGGCAGACCGGCTCCGGTACCCAGACCAACATGAACGTCAACGAGGTGATCGCCAACCGCGCCAACGAGATGGCCGGTCGTCCCCCCGGCAGCAAGGACGGCGTCCACCCCAACGATCACGTCAACCGCTCTCAGTCGACCAACGACTCCTTCCCCACCGCCATGCACGTGGCCGCCGCCCTCGCGGTGAGCGAAGAGCTCCTCCCCGAGCTCGAAAAGCTCCAGCAGGTCTTGGAGCAGAAGAGCGCCGAGTTCGCGGACCTCATCAAGATCGGCCGCACCCACCTGCAGGACGCGACGCCTTTGGCCTTGGGCCAAGAGATCTCGGGCTGGGCCGACCAGCTCGCCCACGCCCGCCGGGCCATCGAGGCCTCCATGGAGCAGATCTACGAGCTGGCCATCGGCGGCACGGCGGTCGGCACTGGCCTCAACACCATCCAGGGCTACGCCGAGGGCGTGGCCGCCGCCCTCGCCAAGCGGACCGGGCTGCCTTTCGTCAGCGCGCCCAACAAGTTCTCGGCCCTCGCCGCCCACGACGGGATGGTGGGCCTGAGCGGTGCGCTGCGGCAGTCCGCTTGCGCCCTGATGAAGATCGCCAACGACGTCCGCTGGCTGGCCAGCGGGCCGCGCTGTGGGCTGGGCGAGCTGAAGATCCCCGAGAACGAGCCAGGCAGCTCCATCATGCCGGGCAAGGTGAATCCCACCCAGTGCGAGGCCCTCACCATGCTCTGCTGCCGGGTGTTCGGCAACGACGCAGGCGTGGGCTTCGCCGGCTCCCAAGGAAACTTCGAGCTCAACGTCTACAAGCCCATGATCTTGCACGCGGTCCTGGAGTCGATCCAGCTCCTGGCCGACGGCAGTCGCTCATTTCGGATCCACTGCGCCGAGGGCATCGAGCCCAACCGTCCCCGGATCGCGCAGCTCCTCCACGAGTCCCTGATGCTGGTCACCGCCTTGAACCCCCACATCGGCTACGACAAGGCCTCTCAGGTAGCAAAGAAGGCCTACCAAGACGGCATCACCCTGAAGGCGGCCATCCTCGAGCTCGGCCTCATGTCGGAGGAGGACTTCGACCGCTTCGTCCGGCCGGAGGATATGATCGGGCCCAGGCCCCGCGGCTGAGCCGCTCGTGATGGGCCGACTGGAAGACATCGTGCCGCTGCCCTACCCGTCGCGGCAGGAGCAGGTCAGCTTGCAAGGGGCCGAGCTCCTGCTGTGGCGGCCGCCTGCGCCCGAGCAGATGCTGGAGCTTCTCCTGGAGGCGCCGCCCGACCCCGACGACAAGATGCCCTACTGGGCCGACCTGTGGCCGTCGGCCCTCGCCCTCGCCGAGCGGCTGCTCCAGGAAGATCTCGAGGGGCGAAAGGTGCTGGAGCTCGGCTGCGGGCTCGGTCTGTCCTCGCTGGCCGCGGCTCGGCAGGGCGCCGACGTGACGGCGACGGACTGGGAGGACAAGGCGCTCGCCTACGTCGAGGCAAGCGCCAAGCTGAACGGGCTTTCGGTGCGCACCCAGGTCCTCGACTGGCGGGAGGCCGGCGCTCTCGAGGCCGAGCTGCTGATCGGCGCCGACCTCCTCTACGAGACCCGCAACGTGGAGTGGCTGGCGAAGCTGTTCGCGGACTGGCAGGGCGACCGAGCCCTGATCACCGACCCCGGACGCAAGCCAGCCGGCCGTTTTCGAGAGGCGCTCGGGCCGGCCTGGACGGTCGAGGCCTCGAAGTGCTGGGTTCGCAGCCCTCTCGTTCCCCGCGGAAGCCTCGACGTCGACCTGATCGAGATCCGTAGACGCTACTGACTTGCAAATATCGATGCAATCAGCTTGCATCCCGCCCGTGGCTCTCCTAGCGCACGGTGGTGGGGCGGTTTCTCCTGTATTCGCTCCTGCTCTTCGCGCTGCCGGCTACGGTTCGAGCCGCCGACGAGGGGTGCTCCGGGGTGTTGAGCGGCACCGTCACCGACGTCCAGACCCTCGAGCCCGTGGCGAGGGCCCGCGTCTCGGTCCGAACCGATCGGGACCGCTGGGGCGAAACCGACGCGGCGGGTCGCTACCTCATCCAAGACCTCTGTCCGGGCATGGCCAGAGTCGAGGTGACCAAAGCGGGCTATCGAGAGCACCTCGAACGCTTCGAGATCCAAGCCGGGCCGAACCGGCACGACTTCTATCTGCTCACCGGCACCGTCGATGCGGTCACCGTCGAGGGAAAGGCGCGTGACGAGGCCGAGCGTTCGGCACGGGCCACCGAGGTGCTGGGCGCGGACGCGCTTCGCCGGCAGCGTGGCCAAGATCTGGCTCACTCCTTGGAGTCTTTACCCGGGGTGCGGGTGCTGGGCTCGGGCGCGGTGAGCAAACCCATCGTCAACGGGCTGAGCGCCGACCGGCTCTTGATCCTTCAGGAAGGGGTCCGGCTCGAAAGCCAAGACTGGAGCCTCGATCACGCCCCCGAGGTCGACGCCTTTGGCGCCGAGCGGGTGGTGGTCACCAAAGGGGCGGCCACCGTTCGGTACGGCCCCAAGGCCATCGGCGGCGTCCTTTCCCTCGAGCCCGCGCTCTACCCCGACCAGCCGGGGCGGGTGGAAGGCGAGGGGACCGGCGTCGCCATCGCCAACGGCCGCGGCGGGGCCGCCAACGCCTCGGTGCGGACCCGGCTCAGCGAGACCTGGGCGGCGCGGGTGCAGTCGAGCTATCGCCGGGTCGGGGCCTTGGACAGCCCGCGCTACGTTCTGGACAACACGGGCCAGGAAGAAATCGGGCTGACGGCCGGAGTGGAGTGGTCCCCGAACGACGCGCTCCGACTGGAGCTCTCGGGCCGGCTGTACCGCACGACCTACGGACTGTTCAGGCGGATCCGCGACACCGAGATCGACAGCTTCCTGGCCGAGCAGGCACGGGACCTGCCCTCGGGGGTCGAAAGATTCAGCTTCGACTATGACTTCGACCGGCCCTTCATCGAGGTGGGGCACGACCAGGTGAAGCTGGAGCTGGAGTGGACACCCAGCAAGCGCCTTCGCCTGAAGAGCTTCTACGCCTTTCAGACCGATGACCGGCGGGAGTTCGACACCGTCCGTGGCCCCCTCCGGGACGCGGCCCAGGCCGCCTTATCATTGGACACCCACTCCGTCGCGACGTCACTGGAGCTTTCGTCCGAGCGCTTCGTGGTCGAACCGGGCGTGCTCCTCACCGCCCAGCGGAACGACTACGAAGGCGTACCCTTCATCCCCGACTACACGCGTCTCGGCGTGGGGGCGTATCTGATCGGGCGCTACCTCCGCCCCCGCTGGGAGGCGGAGGCCGGGGTCCGGGTCGACTACCAAAACTACGACAACACCCTTCCCGGTCGAACCGCCGACCAGCCCGCCACCGAGCGCACCCTGGACTTCCTGGCCTTCACCGGCTCGGCCGGCGCCATCTTCGACCTGGGCGACGATTGGTCGTTTCGGGGGCAGGTAGCCACCGCCTCCCGCAACCCCTCGCCCCCCGAGCTCTTCGCTGATGGGGCGACCATCGGTCTACCGGGGCTCCAGGTCGGGGATTCGGACCTGGACCTGGAGTACGCCCTCAACGCCCAGGGAACGCTTCGGCTCCTGCGAGACCGCTTTCGTCTCGAGCTCACGGGCTACGTGCACAACTTCTTCAACTACATCTTTCTCGCGCCGCGCATCGACGAGAACGGCGAGCCGATCGTCGAAGACGAAGGCGTCGGCTTCTTGCCCCAGTTCACTTTCCGTCAGACCGACGCTCGCTTCTGGGGCTTCGACGGCGCCCTCCACGCCGAAGCTGGCGTGCTCGGGTTCGACACCCGGGCCGCCGTGGTCCGAGCTCGAGACCTGGGCAGAGACGAGTTCTTGATCTACGTGCCCGCCGACCGCTTCAGTCAGCGGATCACCTTCGGCCTCCCCGATGGGCCGCAGGTGCACGACACCTTTCTGTACGCCGAGGGCGCAGTGACCCTGCGCCAGACCCGCTTCGATCTGGCGGCGGATTTCACGCCGCCGCCGGAGCAATACGTCCTTTTGAACCTGGGGGCGGGGGTGACCTTCGACATCGCGGGCCAGGAGCTGATCCTGGACCTCGAGGTGCGAAACGCCACCAACGCCCGCTATCGCGACTACCTCAGCCGCCTGCGCTACTACGCGGACGAGCCCGGCGTGCAGGCTTTCCTGCGGGTCTCCGTTCCGTTCTCGTTTGGCGGTCGAGAGGATGAGGAAACCAACCCATGAAGAAGCAAAGCATGTACCTGATCTCGGCGCTCGCCTTCGCCGCCTGCGGAGAAGACGAGCCCGGAAACGGAAACGGAAACGGAAACGGAAACGGAAACACCGAGACCGAAACCATAACCAACGTCAACTTGACCTTCACGCCGACTGGTGGGGGCACCCCGGTCACGGCGGCGTGGAGCGACCTGGACGGGGTCGGCGGGGCGGCACCGATGGCGACGGCCATCGTTCTCGAACAGCAGACGACCTACACCATGAGCGTCGAGCTCCTCGACTCGACCGATCCGGCGGACGTCGAGGACATCACGGAGGAGATCCAAGAAGAGGCGGAAGAGCACCAGTTCTTCTTCGAAGGCACCGCGGTCGAGAGCGACACCTTCACCGGGACCAACATCCTGGTCGAGGTGAGCTATGCCGACGTCGAGTCGGACTGGCAGGACGACGCCACGGCGCCGGATCTGCCGGTCGGCCTGGAGGTCCAGGTCGACACCCTCTCCACGCCCGGGACCGAGGACCAGGGCTTCGTGGTTCGCCTGCAGCACCAGCCCCCGGAGAACGGAAACATCGTGAAGACGGCGAACTCGGACCGCAACACGGGCGACACGGATGTCCAGGCCATCTTCCCGCTCACCGTGAACTGAGTCAGCTTCCGATGACGCTGCTCGGGCCGACCCGGAAAGCGCTCGGACGCAGGCGTAGAGGCTCCATCAGAGCGCTGCGCGTCTTCGCGTCGGTGGTCTCTCCGTACAGCCCGAGCGCCATCTCCTGGGCCTGGTCGAAGGATACGTTCAGCGCCAGCTGAGCGACGAGCTCGACCAGGTCCTGGACGGCGCTCACCGAGCTTTCGTCTCGCTGGCGCATCGCCTCCTGCACCGCGCGGTTCAGCAGGCCCTCGAACACATCGGCCGAGGTTCTTCGGTCCAGGGTATAGCCCATGGCGTCGGCCTCTCGGGCGATCTCGATCGCCCGCTGGTAGGCCCGGGGGTCGCGGCTTTGGGCCTGGGCCTCGATCTCCCGCTGAAAGCGCCGCTGAAGCGTGAACTCAGCCGCCGCTCGGAGCTCCTTGGGAAGCTCGAAGCCGGACGCCTGAAGCATATCCAAGGTCCGGCCGTGGTCTTGGTACAGCTGGGCGTAGGCGTCGCCGAAGCGCTGGAGCAGCTCACCGAAGGCCTGCTGGGCCAAGCCTTCGGCGTGGTCGGGGAGCAAGTCCGAGAGCTGAAACTCCTCGGTCCCGAAGTGATCTTGCATGCGCCGGATCAGGGTCGGCAGGCTCGACTCCTCGATGTCTTCGAACACCGCCGAAGAGGCTCGCGCAAAACCATCTCGGCTCATGTTCGATGCGACCGTGCCGTAGACGTCGATGCCACCGAGGTGGAGCGCGGCCACCCCGAGCTGGTGGCGGGCGTCGGTGTGCTCGCACACCAGCTCCATCCACGCCGCCGCCGCCGCGTAGATCCCGGAGCGACGCTTCTCGAAGGGAACCACCCGAAACGCGAAGCCCGCGAATTCTCCGGCCCCGGGCGGCTCTTCGACCAGGCCGTCGATCGCGAGGTGGGCGGCGGCCCGGGCCGGCGTCACCCGAGCCCGACCCATGTTGCGACGGTAGACGTCGGCTCCGGTTCCTTGCTCCGGGATGTAGCTCGGGGCCTCGGCCAGGGCTTCGACGAAGGCGGGCTCGGGCGAAGCCAAGCCGAGGTCGACCGCGTGATCGATGGCCCGGCCGGCGTACATGAGGATCTGGGCGGTCTCGATGCCCGAGACGTCGTGGAAGAACCAGCCGCAGCTCGTGAACATGAGGAGCGCATTGCGCTGCATTTCGAGCAGGCGCCGGGCCCGGACCGCATCCTCGGGGCTCAGCTTGCGGCGGGTTCGGCCCTCTGCCCAGGCCTCGAAGGCGAGCGGGCCCTTGCCAACCACCGGCTGGTAGTCGTCCCGGGCCGCCCACGGGTCGAGGAAGAGCTCTCCTCCCATCTCTCCGAAGGCGTCGTGGAGCTGGCCCCGCAGGTTCTCGAGCGCCGCCCGGAGCGGAGCCCGCCACCGCTGATGCGCGTGGGGGCCGCCGCCGGTGCTGCATCCACAGTCCCGGGTCCAGCGGCCCACGCCGTGGCTGCAGGACCACGCGGTGCCTTCGCCGTCCGGCCCCGGGGCGAGCTGCACCTCGTGGGTAGCGGGTCGGTGATGACGAACGGTGGCGAAGTTGGTGAAGCTCAGGCCTCGTCGAGGTCCTTCGGCCCGGAAGAAGTGGGCTAGGGTTCGGTCCCCGTAGACGCTGTGGTGGCCGTAGGACTCGCCGTCAGTGGCCAGGACCCGCAGGCGCCCGGGGCTGAAGAGCTCCGCGAAGCCTTGGCTGGTGTCGAGGGCCCGGTGGAAGGCGACCGCCTTCGACCGCCCGGCGTCGAAGAAGAACACATCGAGGTGGCGGCCCGAGCCGTCGGGGTCGAGCCATCGATAGGGCCGGTCCAGTTCGAGGTCTTGGCCGGCGCTCGACCACTGGGTGGTCCCGAGGGGACGGATCCGGGCCGCTTGATGGGGCGCCAAGACGGTGAATCGGACCCCGGCCCGGGCGAGCTCGGATAGGACGAGGTCGTTGGCCGCGGTCTCGGGCAACCACATGCCTTCCGCCGGTCGGCCGAAGCGGGCTTCGAAGTCGTCGAGGCCCCAGCGTATCTGGCTGCGACGATCCCGGGGATCGTCCAAGGGGAGGATGGTGTGGTTGAAGGCCTGGGCGAGGGCGTTGCCGAAGCCTCGCGCCCGCACGCTCTTGCGGTCCGCTTCGATGATCCGGCCGTAGGTGATCGGATGATGGGCTTCGATCCACGACAGCAGCGTGGGACCAAAGTTGAAGCTCATCATCTCGTAGTTGTTCACGACCTGGAGGACGTAGCCCTGGTCGTCCAAGATCCGAGCGTGCGCGTTGGCTCGGTAGGCGTCCCGAAATACCCGAGCGTTCCAGTCGTGAAAGGGAGCCGCCGAAGGCTCGCGGTCCACGGTGCCGGTCCAAGGATTTTCGCGGGGCGGCTGATAGAAGTGCCCGTGCACGATGACGTCGCCGTCCACCGCCCCGGGTGAATCAGTTCGGCGTCTGGATGTCATCCGGCCCGGATGGACGCCGGACGACGGGTGAACCCGTTGCTCGGGCCCGCGGCGCGGTCCGAGTCTTGCTGGTCGAGAGGGCGTGCGGGTCCAAGGCCTTGCTTCCACCCCGTGGGTGAGCGCGCTGCGCCGCGCCTTCACCGATGATCCGGTCCGGCATCACGGCGGACTCGCGTGGAGCGAGGCCCATGGCCTCGACCCGCTTCGACTGCCCGGTCCTCCGGGCTCTCCGAAAGACGCGCTCCGCCGTGCCCATCGTCTGGCCGCCGAGGGTGAGCTACGCCTGGCGATGGAAGACTTTCAGTCCGCGGTGCGCGCGTCGCCCGAGTCCGCCTACGGCTGGCTGGGCCTCGGCGCCAGCGCGCTGGCCCTGGGCGCGCTGCCGCAGGCGCGCCAGGCCCTGCAGGCCTACCTCCGTCTGGCCCCTCATGATCCGGTCGGTTGGGCGAACTTGGCCGAAGTCGAGCTCCGCCGCGATGCGCTCCCTGCGGCCGGCGCGGCGCTGAAGCAAGCGAGTCGCGACGCCGCGCCTCCGGTGATCCAGCGGCGCATCGATGCTTTGGGACGAGCGCTCGAGCGGAGGCTCGCGTGAGCACACGACCCGAGCTCCTCTTCGCCGGCGGACTGGGGCTGTTGATCGCGACCCTGCTCGTTCCTTTGCCGAGCCCGATCCTCGACGGTCTCCTCGCCCTCAACCTCTCGATCGCCGCCCTGGTCTTCGCCGTCGTCTTGCTTGCCGAGCGGCCTCTCGCGGTCTCGAGCTTCCCCAGTCTCCTCCTCGTCACGACCCTGTTTCGGCTCGCCCTCAACGTCTCTTCGACCCGGCTCATCCTGTCCGAGGGCCGGGGGAGTCAGCTGGTCGAGGCCTTTGGGGCCTTCGTGGCCCGGGGCGACTTGGCGGTCGGCGGCGTCATGTTCGCGATCCTGACCCTGGTCCAGCTTCTGGTGGTGGGGAAGGGCGCCGAGCGGGTGGCCGAGGTCGGCGCGCGCTTCACCCTCGACGCTTTGCCGGGGCGCCAGATGTCCATCGACGCCAGCGCCCGGAGCGGCGCGCTGACCGAGGCCGAAGCCGAGGCCCAGCGTGCCGAGCTCCAGCGGGAGAGTCAGTTCCACGGCGCCATGGACGGCGCCATGAAGTTCGTGAAGGGCGACGCGATCGCCGGCCTCCTCATCACCGCTCTCGACTTCGTGGTCGGCGCGATGATCGGGGTTCTTCGGGACGGCATGCGCCTCGGCGAGGCGACGGCTCGCTTCGGCCTGCTCACCATCGGGGACGGCCTCGTGGCCCAGGTTCCGGCCCTGCTCGTCACCCTGGCGGCGGGCATGCTCGTCACCCGGGTCGCGGGGAGCTCGAAGAGTGGCGTAGGCGGGACCTTGCTGCGAGAGCTCGGCGCTCGGCCGGAAGCCCTCGGCTTGGGCGGACTCTTTTGTCTGGGGCTGGCGGTGGTGCCAGGGCTGCCGGCGCTCCCCTTCGCGGCCTGCGCCGCCGCCTGGATGGGCCTTGCGGTTTGGTCCTCTCGAGGATCGTCGCCGGCGGCGCCGGCCGAGCCCGAGCCGGCGAGAGAGGCTCGGCCGATCGAAGCCCGGGCCGAGCTGCTCCGAGCCGGCGTCCCGGGACTGGGCGTCGATCTCTCCGCCGACCTCGGCGCCCGCTTCGGGCTCGGTCGAGGTCGGGACGCGCGGAGTCCGCTCATGGCCCAGGCGCTTCCCCAGCTCCGGGCGGCCATCTTCGCGGAGAGCGGGGTGCGCTTGCCGGCCGTCGACGTGCAGGTGGGTTCTCCGGATCTAGGGCGAGGCCAGTTCCGGATCCGGCTTCGGGGCCAGGCCGTAGACGAGGGCTGGGTTCCGGACGGCAAGGTCTTGGCCTGTGCCGAGGTCCCCGCCATCGAGGCCCTGGGCCTGGGCGCCGAGCCGGGACGTCATCCGGTTCACGGAGGCGCCGTCTCGTGGATCGACGAGGCCGACGAGCGGGAGGTGGCCGACGCCGGAACTCGGGTGTGGTCGGGCGCCGGCTTCGTCGCCCTGCACCTGGCGAAGGCCGCTCGAAGACATCTGAGTCTGTTCGTCGGGATTCAGGCGGTGTCCGAGCTGGTGGACGACTTCGCGAAGGAGAACGCGGCGCTGGTGCGAGAGCTTGTTCCGGCGGCGGTGTCGCTCTCGAAGCTGACGAGAATTCTGCGGTCCCTAATCGAGGACGGGGTGTCGATCAGGGATCTGGGGCCGGTTTTGGATGCCCTCGCGCGCGCGCCCGAAGAAGAGCTCGCGGTCCAGATCGAGGCTGCCCGGGCTGCCCTCGGCGCCCGCTGGTTGGGTCGCGGAACGCTTCCCGTCGTGCTGCTGGCGCCGGAGATCGAAGCCGAGATCCATGCTTCGCTTCGGGATATCGGGGGCCAGACGCTGTGCTCGCTATCCGAACATGCCCGGAAAGGCTTCGCCGAACGGGTCCTTGCGCGCATGGCCGAGCGCAGAGACGCCCTCCTCGTCACCCACGCGCAGATCCGCGGCTGCGTGCAGCGGCTCCTTCAGCCCCATCGGCCCGACGTGCAGGTTCTGTCCTATGCCGAGCTTCCGCCTGGCGTGATGGTCGATTCGCTCGGCCGAATCGAAGGACCTCTCTTGGCGGACAGTCGCGGACCTTGAAACGCAAACCTGGACCTGGATCCTCGCCCAAAGCGCGAAGCATCTGCTAGCGTCCCCGGGTGTTCGAGCGGGCGTTGGAGCTCCCCGGGTCGATACTGACCGTCTGTCCTCAAAGCTGCGAGCACGCGCACGGTGCGCTCGAAGGGGAGTGCGAGCTTACCCGAGTGGGGACCGGCGCCGAGGCCCGGGCTGCCATCGACCTGGCGTGCCCGGACTTCATCATCGTCTACCAGGGCCTCCGGGATACCTCCCTCGCCTCCTGGATCCGCGCCGTCCGCCGCAGCTTTCGAGGCGCCTGCATCCCCATGCTGGTCGTCGTCGACGACCCACCAGATCCCGAAGAGCTCCATCGGTACTTTGCCGAGGGAGCCGACGATTTCATCGCCGAACCCTTCACTCGGGACGAACTTCGCCTGCGGGTGTCTGCGGTCTTCGTCCGCCTGCGGGTGGCCCGAGACATGAGTCCGCTCACCGGGCTCCCCGGGAATCTCGCGCTCAAGGGCGAGATCGAGCGTCGCCTGCAGTCACCCGAGACCTTCACCGCGCTCCACATCGACCTCGACCACTTCAAGGCCTTCAACGACAGTCGAGGCTTCGACGCCGGCGACGAGGCCATCCGACTGTTCGCCGAGTGCCTCGTTCGGGTCGCGTCGTCTCCCTGCTTCGAGGAGGTCTTCCTCGGACACGTGGGAGGGGACGACTTCGTGGCCTTGGTGCGAGACGGTGACGCCCGTCCATTCTCGCGACGACTGTTCGAGGTCTTCGACCAGGAGAAACAGGTCTTCTACTCCGAGGAAGAGCTGGCTGCCGGACGGGTCGAGATCCGAACCCGCAGAGGCCACTTGGCGCAGGCGCCGCTCTTGTCGGTGTCGATCGGCGGCGTGAGTACCTCTCGACCTGGCGTCCGAGACGTTCGCCGTCTGACCCACGTCGCCGCCGAGGTGAAGAGCGTGGCCAAGGAACGGCCGGGCAACTCTGTGGTCATCGACCGTCGTCAATCGAGCGCGTCGGAGAAGACCGCGGTCCTCGAAGGGCGAGGCTAACCCCCAGGATCACGGCCATCGAGGCCATGAAGCTCACCAGTCGGGCGTGGACGAAGTCGTTGGCGGGCAGCCAGGACCAGACCACCGTCACCACCGCACCCGTGATCATGCCGGCCAGCACACCCTCTCCTCGGGTTCGCGACCAGTGGAGCGTCAGCAGGATGGCGGGGCCAAAAGACGACCCCAAGCCGCTCCAAGCGTAGCTCACCAGCTGAAAGATGAGCTCCTCGCTCAGGACCGCGAGGGCGAAACCGCCGAGCCCGAGGGCGACCGTCACCCAGCGGCTGAGGCGGACCAGACCCTCGTGGCCCAGGTTCATCCTCAGGCCCTTGTGGCAGACGTCCTCGGCCACCGCCGAGGTGCCGACCAGAAGCTGGCTGTCGGCGGTCGACATCATGGCGGCGATCGCTCCCGAGATGAACACGCCGGCCAGCCAGTCCGGGAGCAGCTCCTGGGCCATCATCGGCATCAGCTGTTCGAGCTGCTGATCGCTCAGTCCGCTCAGATCGAAGAGCTGGGCCCCGATGATCCCGATGGCGAGGGCGCCCGCGAAGGCGGGAGCGGCCCAGAGAAAGGCGATGACCCGCCCCACCCGGATCTGCTTCGGGTCGTCGATGGACATGAAGCGGGTCACGGTGTGCGGCTGGCCGCAGTACCCGAAGCCCCAGCTCAAGCCGGAGAGGATGGCGGTGAAGGCGGCGATGCCCGTCGCGCCCCCGGTCCAGGAGGCGACGCCTTCCCCCAGGGCCTGGCGCTCCGCGGGCGGGAGCTGCTGGAGCTCGATGACACCGACGATCGGCAGCACGACCAGCGTGCCGATCATGATCATGGCCTGCAAAAAGTCGGTCCAGGCCACGGCCACGAAGCCGCCCAGCATCGTGTAGACGATGATGACGAAGGCGCCGATGCAGATCCCGGTGAAGCGATCGATCCCGAAGGTCGCGTCCAGCACCGCCCCCGCCCCGTTGAACTGGGCGGCGAGATAGAAAGAATAGAAGAAGAGAATGATGATGGTGGCGACGATACGGATCGGGACCGCCGTCCGGCCGAACTTCTTGGCGAAGAACTCGGGCAGGGTGAGCGCGTCGAGCTCCTCGGTCTGCCGGCGCAGCCCCTCCGCCACCGCGTACCAGGCGAAGCTGATCCCGATCACGCAGCCGATCGCGGTCCAGCTTTCTACCAGCCCGATGGTGGCGGCGGCGGCGGGCAGGCCCAGGAGCAGCCACGAAGACTCGCCGCTCGCTCGCTCGGAAAAGGTCGCCACCCAGACGTTCAGCTTGCGGCCGGCGAGGAGGAAATCCTCCTGGGTCTTGGTGAGCGTGTAGGTGACGCCGCCCGCCACCAGGACGACCACCAGGTAGACGACGAAGCCGACGAGGGTCGCGCTCATGGCTGGGCCGTACTCGAAGGGATGGCGCTCGGTCCACCGTTCTCCCGAGGGATCGGATGGGCGTCTTCGGCTGATGGGGCCGAGCGCTCGTGCTATCGCGAAGCGGTGGAGCTGAACTGGACCGGCACCCGAGACTACATCGCCTCCGAGGAGCTGAAGCGAATCGTGGACGTGGCTGCCATGCTCGGTCGCCCGCTGCTCGTCAAAGGCGAGCCCGGTACTGGGAAGACGTTGCTCGCCCGCTCGGTGGCGGAGGGCCTGGGGATGAAGCTCTTCACCTGGCACGTGAAGAGCACCACCAAGGCCAAAGACGGGCTCTACGTCTACGACACGGTGCAGCGTCTGTACGACAGTCGCTTTCAGGACAAGGACGTCGACGACATTCGGCAGTACATCTCCCTCGGCCCGGTGGGCCAGGCCTTCGCGTCCACGGAGCGGGCGGTCCTGCTCATCGACGAGGTCGACAAGGCCGACATCGAGTTTCCCAACGATCTCCTCCACGAGCTGGACGCGATGCGCTTCGAGATCGCAGAGACCGGAGAGACCATCGAGGCAAAGCACCGGCCGGTGGTGATCATCACCTCCAACTCCGAAAAGGAGCTGCCCGACGCCTTCTTGCGCCGCGCGGTCTTTCACTACATCGAGTTTCCCGATCGGGCCCTGATGGCCGAGATCGTCGCCACCCACCACCCGGAGCTTCCGGCGCGGCTCCTGGAGCGGGCGCTCGAGGCCTTCTATCGGCTCCGCGAAGTGGACGGCGTTCGCAAGCCACCCAGCACCAGCGAGTTGGTGGACTGGATCGGGGCTCTACTCGCCCACGGAGTAGACCCGGAGTCACTCGACCGTGAGCTTCCTTTCCTCGGCGTGCTCCTCAAGCGAGAGGACGACACGGCGGCCACCTTGAGGCGTCTCGCCGCCTCGGGTACGCCTCGGGCTCGCTGATGCCCCTGCTCCCCTTCGGCGACTTCTTCTTTGGGCTCCGCCAGGCAGGCCTGAAGGTCACGCCCAGTGATTGGCTGGGCTTGATGCGGGCGCTGGACCAGGGCGCGATTCGACCGGACTTCGGCGACTTCCATCGGATCAGCCGGGCTCTGCTGGTGAAGCACGAGGCCCAGTTCGACCTCTTCGACCAGGTCTTCTCGGCCGTGTTCGGGACCGCGGAGATGCCGCGGCCGGCCATCGAGGCGGTGCTGGCGTGGCTCGACGATCCCAAGCGCTTCGAGCTCGATGCCGCCAAGCTCGCCGAGCTGGAGGCGCTTCCCCTCGACGAGCTCCGAAAGAGCTTCGAGGAGCGACTGAAGGAGCAAACCGAGCGCCACGACGGCGGAAGCCGATGGGTGGGCACCGGCGGGACTTCGCCCTTTGGCCACGGCGGCCGCAACCCGGCTGGCGTTCGGGTCGGTGGCGTGGGCGGCCAGCGCTCCGCGATCCAGGTCGCGTCGGCCCGGCACTTTCGGCCCTACCGGCACGATCGCGCCCTCGACGCTCGCAGCATGGCGGTCGCCCTCAAGAAGCTCCGCCGGCTCAGCCGAGACAACGCCGAGCTCGAGCTCGACGTCGACGAGAGCATAGACCGGACCGCCCGCAGCACCGAGCTCACCCTTCACTTTGCGCCGCCACGCAAGAACGAGGCCCGGGTGATCCTGATGATGGACGTGGGCGGCACCATGGATCCCCACGCCCACCGCGTGGAGCAGCTCTTCACCGCCGCCCATCAGCTTCAGCACTGGAAGCGCTTCGAGGCCTACAGCTTTCACAACTGCGTGTACGAGTCGCTGGAGCCGGCTCGACCGGTGGACGAGGGCATCGACACCGTCGAGCTCATTCGCGACCGATCTTCCAAGACCTTCCTCATCATCGTCGGCGACGCCTCCATGGCCCCTACCGAGCTCCTGGACGTGTTCGGCGCCAACTTCTACTTTCATCAAAACCGAACCCCGGGGCTGGTGTGGTTGCACAGACTACGGAGGCAGTTTCCGCGCTCGGTGTGGCTCAATCCGCTCCGCCCCGAGTGGTGGGGCGGATTCACGACGCGAATGATCGGCGAGATCTTCGACATGTATCCGCTGACGATTCAGGGCATTCAGGACGCCGTCGATCGCTTGCTGCGCCGTCCGGATCCGGTTCGAAGCCTAGAGCAGATCTTCCCCGATCTTTCTCGTGTCCACGGAGGCTTCGACGAGTGAGCGCAGCAGCCCGCTATCAGTGCGCCTACTGCTTCGAGTGGAACGACAGCTTCGTCGACCCGGGCGGGGCCTCGGAGCAGAGCTACGTCGAGGACTGCCAGGTGTGCTGCCGGCCCAACGTTCTCCGCGTCCACTTCGACCCCGAGTCGGGGCAGGCCTCGATCGAAGCCGAGCTCGAGGGCTGAGCGATGACCCAGCTCTACTTCGCCTATGGCTCCAACTTGTGGGTTCAACAGATGGAGCGACGCTGCCCCAGCTCCCGGCTGGTGGGGGCGGCGCGGCTGTACGACCATCGCCTGACCTTCTTCGGCGAGCGCAGCGGGTGGGGCGAGGGCGGGGTGGCCGACGGCGAGCCGGCGCCCGGCGAGGTGCTCGAGGGCGCGGTGTACACCCTCCCCGACCACGATCTCCTCGCCCTCGACAATCACGAAGATCAGTACGAGCGGACTCGACGGGTGGTGGAGCTCGAGACGGGAGCGATCGAGGCTTGGGTCTATCGGCGCGCCACCGGCGAGGGCTTCAAGTTTCCAGCCCCTCGTTACCTCTCGGCCATCGCCTACGGCTACGGCCAGCACGGTTTGGACCTCTTCGCCCTGTGGAAGGCACTGTCCTGAGTCAGTAGAAACTTGAAAAAGGAAGGAGGCGTGGCGCCTTCGCCACACCGTTCCTGAGACGCACTCCGGAACTCCACTTCAGTGTGGCGCTCACACCGGCGCCGCCCGGTCCCGAAATGCGTTCTCCGTGACAGGAAGAGACGTGCGCCAAAGCGGCGCGCGCTCGAACGAACGGAGACGACATGAAGAAACTGATCTTGCTCTTGCCTCTTCTCACCACCGCCGCCTGCTGGGACTACCACCACGGCGACGACGATGAAGTTGTGTGGGTGAACCCACGGCCGCCCCGGGTGCAGCCCCCGCAGTGTCCCGAGCCCGACTGCCCGGTGGGGCTTGACGCCATCTACCTGTCCACCGACCCAGCGGCCTGCAACGCGATCCCCTACACCTGCCCCGAAGGCATGGATGCATTCGACTCGATGTGTGGCTGCGGCTGCGTCGCCCTCGACTCGAGCCCGCTGGGGGGCGACGACACCTGTCCTTCCGCCGACG
Organism: uncultured Myxococcales bacterium; assembly: GCA_964477875.1. Classification (GTDB taxonomy): domain Bacteria; phylum Myxococcota; class Kuafuiibacteriia; order Kuafuiibacteriales; family Kuafuiibacteriaceae; genus Kuafuiihalomonas. The sequence goes on along the minus strand of CAYZFR010000054.1, from coordinate 206 downwards.
AGGCGCTCTATTTGAGTGAAGAGACCAAGGTTTGCGACGGCATCACCTTCACCTGTCCCGAGGGCGAAGAGCGCTTCGACTCCCGCTGTGGCTGCGGCTGCCGTCCGAGCTGTCCCGACCCGAACGATCCCATGGTCCACTACTTGAGCCAGGATGTCGGGACCTGTGATCGGATCGGGTTCAGCTGTCCCCCGGACTGCGCGGCC
>CAYZFR010000053.1:0-22211 GCA_964477875.1 uncultured Myxococcales bacterium | reverse complement strand
CCCAAGGGCCGAGCTTCGCCCCCGAGTTCGAAGACTGTCGAGCCGCGGCCGCGGCCCACGGCGTCTCGGTTCGAGAAGTGCGGGAGCAGGCCCTCGCCGCCGCGCTGCGAAAAAGCCTACTCGACCCGTGACGCCCCCCGTCGGATGAGGCAGATCTCAGTTCATGACCTACACGGCCCCGGTCTCCGACATGCGCTTCGTGCTCGAGAACGTCCTCGAAGCACCCAAGCTCGCGCAGCTCCCCGGCTTTCAGGACGCCGGGCTGGAGATGATCCAGCCGATCCTGGACGAGGCGGCGAAGGTGGCCCGGGATGCCCTGGCGCCGGTCAACCACTCCGGCGACGTGGAGCACAGCCGCTGGGAGGACGGGCTCGTCAAAACCCCCACCGGCTTCAAGGAGGCCTATGCCGCCTACCGCGACGGCGGCTGGAACTCGCTCCCCTTCGAGCCCGAGCACGGGGGTCAGGGGATGCCGTGGGCGGTGGCTTTCGCGGTGCAGGAGATGTGGCAGGCCTCGAACATGGGCTTCGCGCTGTGCCCGATGCTCAACCAGAGCGCGGTCGAGCTGCTCCAGGGTTTCGGGACGCCGACCCAGCAGAAGCTCTTCCTCGAAAACCTGATCACTGGCCACTGGACCGGCACCATGAACCTCAGCGAGCCCCAATCGGGCTCGGATCTGTCCACCGTCCGGGCGATGGCGACCCCGGCGCCCGAGCTGGGCGAGGGCGTATATCGGCTCAAGGGCCAGAAGGTCTGGATCACCTATGGCGAGCACGACCTGGCCGAGAACATCATCCACATGGTCCTGGCCCGGACCCCCGACGCACCGGAGGGAACGAAAGGCATCAGCCTCTTCATCGTGCCCAAGGTGGTGGTGAACGAGGACGGCTCCCTCGGCGAGCGGAACGACGTCGAGTGCGCGGGCATCGAGAAGAAGCTCGGCATCAACGCCTCGCCCACCTGTACCATGATGTTCGGCGACAACTCGGAGGGAGCGGTCTGCTACCGAGTCGGCGAAGAGCACGAGGGCCTCAAGCTGATGTTCATCATGATGAACAACGCTCGGCTGGCGGTCGGTCTGCAGGGCATTTCGATCGCCCAGCGCGCCTACGAGCAGGCGGTGGCCTACGCCAAGGACCGCATTCAGTCCAAGCGGATCGACAAGCCCAAGGACAAGCCCGTCCCGATCATCGAGCACGCCGACGTGCGTCGGATGCTCCTCCGAATGAAGTCGCTGACCGAAGCCGGCCGAGCCCTGACTTACTACGCGGGCATGAACGTCGACCTCGGCAAGCGCCACCCCGACGAGACGGAGCGGGCCAAGGCCCTGGCGATGGTCGACCTCCTCACGCCGATCGTGAAGGCCTGGGGCACCGACATCGGGTGCGAGGTCAGCTCTTTGAACATCCAGGTCCACGGCGGAATGGGCTACGTGGAGGAGACGGGCGCCGCCCAGCACTTCCGGGACGCCCGCATCGCCCCCATCTACGAGGGAACGAACGGCATTCAAGCGAACGACCTCATCTTCCGGAAGACGGTGAAGGACGGCGGCAACTTAGCGGCCGCGTTCCTGGCCCAGGTGCGCGAGACCGCCGACGAGCTCGAGAACGCGAGCAAGCCCGAGCTCAAGGCGATGAAGCCCCGGTTGTCCGAGGCGGCCGACGCCCTGGAGACGGCGGTGAAGTGGGTGGTCGACAACGGCAAGGCGGTCAACAAGGTCGCCGCCGCCGCCTACCCCTACCTGGAGCTCTTCGGCACCGTGGCCGGCGGCTGGATGCTGGCCAAGAGCGCCCTCGCTCTGGAGAGCGGCACCGTGGACGCCGACTTCGCGGCCGGCAAGCTCGCCAGCGCCACCTTCTACGCCAACCACTTCCTTCCCAAGGCCAAGGGCTTCCTCCCCGCCATCACCGCCGGCCACGAGGCCATCACCGACATCCCCGAATCCGCCTTCTGAATCGGGGGGACACGGGGCCATGACTACTCGCTCACCTGCGCATCGGAAGCCGCAGAAGGGACCAGATGAGAAACTAGCCGCGCCAGCATTCTCTGCCTGATCCACGCTCACCGTTCATGCGCCACATCATCGCCGTCGCTTTTCTCCTCTGCCCGGCCACCGCCTCTGCCCAGAGCACCCGGCCCGTCCATGACCCCCAGGGCTCGGTCCACCTCGGCTTCACCTTGGGCGGGAGCTTTGGGTCTAACCGAAGCGCTGTCGCGGTCGGTGCCCAGGTCGGCTACGCTTTCATCGACGGCCTCGTCCCCGGCGTCAGAGGCCTTGGCTTTTTCGGAGACTTCAGTGGCGGGGAAGTCGCGGGCTTCACCTTCTACACGCCGCCCGTCGGCTGGCCCGCCGTTCCCTATCTGGTGGCCGAGATCGGAGGGCGCTGGCAGGCCTTCAACAGCGTCTCCCAATCGGGCGTCCTAGCGGGCGGGGGAGGTGGTCTCCACCTAGGCGCGCCCGGAAGCCGCTTCAACGCCCGGGCCGGCGTGGTCTACAACCGCTGGTTCACGGCCGGCGGCATCGATCTCATTCGGCCCCAGCTCCTCCTCACCGCTTCTTTCTAGTCAGCGGCGATTCCAGCCTGTTCCGTTCGCCGGACGGTGGCCCGGTTGATGCTGACCCACCGTTTGATCGTCCGCGGTGGCGGTGGTAGCGACGGGATCCCTCTTTCATGATGGACACGACGTCGACCCCTCGCCCCGCGCATGTCTTCGTGACGGGCACGACCCGCGCCGGGACCACGGTCCTGCGACTGATGCTCGGGCACCACCCGCAGATCGTGGACACCGGGGAGCTCGAGTGGGTGTTCCCGCCCTGGCTTCCCGTCGATGGGCCGACCAGCGCGGCGGACCTCGCGTCCTATCGAGACTGGCTCCGGGACCGACGCGATGTCCGCCATTCCCATCTGGTGGTTCCTGACGAAGGCGGTTACGCGGACATCGTTCGATCCTTGCTCGCCCAGCGATACGATCGGCTCGGTTCGAACGCGAGCGTCGTCCTCGCCGTCGCCCACGGTGCTTACGAGCACGTCCGTCGACTCTTCCCGGACGCCCGTTTCGTCCACCTGTCCCGTGACCCCCGGGATGTCATCGCGTCGTGGCTTGGTCTCGGCTGGGTAGGAAACGCCTGGGCCGGCGCCCGCTGGTGGCGTGACCTGCAGAAGGAATGGGAGGCGGTGCGCGACCGCATCCCGAAAGACCGTCGCCGGGAGCTTCGTTTCGAGGACTTGGTCCGGGACACGCCGGCGGTCCTCGAAGATCTCGTGGCCTTCCTGGACCTCCCCTACGACGCGTCGATGCTCCGGTTCCACGAGTCGTCGACCTACGATCCCGTGGATTCGAAGCAGGCCTTCAAGTGGCGTCGGAAGATGGCGCCGGAGACGGTGCGTCTGATCGACGCTGAGCTGGGCCCGGCGCTCGCCCAATGGGGATACGAGGCCTTCGAGTCCGGCGCATCGCCCATCGCCAGCTGGCGCGCTGGCCTGCTGTGGGCGGACGATCGGGTCCGGCGTCAGTGGGCCAAGATCCAGCGATTCGGCCCCACGCTCTGGGCAACCGAGCTCGTCGCCCGTCGAGCGGGCCTCCATTCCCTGCGCCGGTACGCCGCCATCCGGATGGGCGACATCGTCCAACGTTCGGTGAAATGATATTGCAGGTTCCACCTTGGAGCGTTGGGCCTGGAGCAAATGGAGCCGTATCTTCGTGATCTCGATACTCGTTTAATACTCGTTTTGCGTCTGCGCCGACGGAAGCTCGAAGCTGAGGGTCCCCCAAAAGCTCTCCCACTCACCTTTGACGGGCGGCTTCGCCGGGACCATGTGGGTCACCGCCACCATGTGAGCGCCCGGTTCGAGTCTCTTTTTCTCGAACCGAACCTCTCCCTTGGTGTTCGTCTTCGACGTCTGGCTGTGGGTTAGATCGTCCAGCCGCATGAGTTCGACGCGGGCGCCCGCCAGCGGTTGGCCGCGGAAGTCGAGGCGGAAGCGGAGCGGTCCATCGAAGGGCGAAGCAAGAGCCGTCAGCTCCAAAGGAAGGCCGAGCGTGCGATCGAAGCCCGCCTCGCTCTCACCGACCCGAACCAGGCTCTTGCAATAGCGGGCGTAGCTCTCACGACCTGGGCCGCGCTTACTGGCCCTTCGACCGGCCAAAATCTCGGTCAGACCTTCGTGCTCCAGGTAGTCATCGAACTTGTCCGCCTCGAGCTCGATGTAGGCGTGGTTGCTTTGGAACACCAAGGTGTGGACGCCCGGCTTGCTCAGAATGACTCGTCCGGCCGGCTCTTGGCCCGCTTCCCCGGTGATGGCGACGGCTCGACCGGCCGGGTCGACGGCCTCGAATCGGATGATCCGCTCCGGCTTGCGGGCCACCGAGCGGAGCTCGTCTTCGTGACCGACCCGCAACCGTACCTCCAGCGGCGTCTCGGCCCTTGGCGTGAAGGTCTTGGGCTCGATCCAAAAGTCGTGGGCCGACGCGGAGTTCGAGCTCATCAGGAGCGCGGCTGCCACCGCCCTCCGCGCCCAGGCTCCAAATCCACGCCACGCAAAAGGACCGGCGAGGTCGCGTCTCATGGGTCGGTTGTTGCGGATCTGCATCATTCGACCTCTTCACTCGAACACGGCGGCGGGCAGGCAGACCATCTCACCCGTGCCGAGGGCGTGGGCCGAGGCGCGCTCGCGGGGCGGCGTGCCTCGGACCTCACCCAGGAGCATGGGCCCCATGTCGCCGTGGGTGACCAGGACCGCGTGCTCGCCGGCCTGCAGCTCCGCCTGAACTCGGTCGAGCACATCCCGGGCCCGGACCGCAGCGTCCTCGGCGCTGTCGGCCTCGTCGAGGGGGCGAAGACTCTGGTCCACGCGTACCGGGCGTCCTTCCGCCAGGAGCTCGGCCGTCTGGCGGGTCCGCCGGGTGGGGCTGGCCCAGTAGGTCGCCGGGCCACCGGGAAGCTGAGCCCGGAGGCTTTGCGCCTGGTCTTCGCCGCCGGGGGTGAGCGCGTCGAGATCGGCGCCCCTCATGCCGGCGGGCGGGGGCTCGAGGTTCTTAAATGCCTCCGCGTGGCGGACCACGCACAGCTGGGATCGTTCTTGGGGACTGGGGTCCACCGAAGGCCCTGCACATCCCAGGATCAACCCTCCGAAGAGGAACGAGCTCCAGCCACGCACAGCGCCGCGTTAGCCCGAGCGCGCCCCCGCGTCGACTCGCTCCTCCACTCTGGCTTCGGGCTGACCCGAGCCGCCGCTCGGAGTAGGCTCACGCCCCCATGGCCCGTCTCCTTGCGCTCGCTCTCTGCGCTTGTCTCTTCGCCTGCCCGGCGTCCGAAGCTCCGCCTGCGTCCCCGCCGGCCGCAGACCCGGCGCCCTCTTCGGCCGAGCTGAAAGCCACCGCCCAAGAACTCCTAGGCCAAGCCAAGCGCCTCGAGGACGAAGGGGCCCAGGACCCCACCGTGATGCAGGCGAACCTACGGAAGGCGGCCAAGCTTCGAGCCGAAGCCAGCGCCTTGATGGTCAAAGCCAAGACCCGGGCCTTGGCCGAGTGATCGAACTTCGTGACCGGGACACGCTGCGACTAGGCGTTGCCGAGCGCCGCGTCGATCGCCTTACGGAGCTCGGGGTCATTGGGCTCGGTCATTGGCGAGAAGCGGGCGAGGGCGGCGCCGTCCTTGCCGATGAGGAACTTCCCGAAGTTCCACTGCACGTCCCCCGAGCCCTCCGGCTTCAGGTCCTGACGGGTCAGCCACGCGTACAGTGGGTGTCGTCTCTCGCCGTTCACCTCGAGCTTCCCGAACATCGGGAAGCTGACCCCGTAGGTGCTCGAGCAGAAGGCCTTGATGTCGGCCTCGGTCCCTGGCTCTTGGCCCATGAACTGGTTGCAAGGGAAGCCGAGCACGACGAAGCCCCGGTCGCCGAGCTCCTTTTGGAGGGCCTCTAGCTGGGCATACTGCGGGGTGAGACCGCACTTCGAGGCTACGTTGACCACCAGCGCGACCTTGCCGGCGAAGTCGGACAGCGGGCCGGGCTCGCCGTCGATGGTGGGGTGGCTGAAATCATGGGCCGTCTTCATCGGCCGTACCTCAGCCCTGATCCCTCGCTCGAACCACCAAATTCCGACCTCGAACGTTCAGCCCTTTCGTGGGCGGACCGTGGTCTGGTCCTCGAGGGCTCGGGTAGGTCCGGGAGGGGGTTCGGCTTTGCGTCGACCGCCGCCGCTTGGCCCCCTTGGTCAGAAAGCTTCGTCGAGGGGGAGCTTCAGCTTGTTCTTGGGGAGGCCGAAGAAGTAGCCGAGCTCGAGGCCCAAGAAGGCGCCGCCGCTCTTGAAGTCGCTGCCGAGGAGGAACTGGCCGTCGGCGTACAGCGACAGGGCCCAGCCGCCGCTGCCGTAGCCGTCTCGATCATAAAAGGGGAACAGGTCCCAGCTCAGGCCGGTGGTGAGTATGGCGCCGAAGCCTTGGTCGGGTTCGCCTTCGAGGGCGAGCTCTGGGTTCTTGCGGGTCACGTTCTGAAGAAAGGGGCCGACTGCGATCCGTCCCGCGAGATCCAACTCCTCGAAGGGCGCGATCTGCGCCTCCATCGAGAAGGCGCCGTAGTTCATGTCGAAGCCCTCGTTGCTCCCGAAGAAGGCGTGGGCCACCCCTCCGAAGCCGAGCCAGGGCAAGGCCATCTCGCCGAAGCGAAACGCCCCACCCGCCCCCGTGAAGGCACCCAGACCCTCCAGCTCTGGGTTGCCCACGACCAGCACGCCGCTGCGGGGGCCGCCTTCGATGAAGTAGCCCTGCTTGGGCGCCGGCTTCCGGAGCGCCGTCGTCAGATCGGCTTGGGCCGAAGCGGCGGCGGGGAGGGCGCCCATCAGGAGGAGGACGATGACCGGGATTCGCATCAGAAGCGCGCCTCGAAGCCCAGGTTGGGGATGATGGGCAGGCTCTGCACGCGGTCTCGCTGGGAGAAGTCGAAGTTGTAGGTGAAGCCTTCCACGTTGGGGTTGTTGTAGGCGTTCAGCACCTCGAGGAAGGCGCCGAGGGTAAAGGACTGGTAGATCCAACGCTTGTCGAGTCGGATGTCCAGCTGGTGGAAGAAGGGCAGCCGCTGGCTGTTCGTGTCGCCGAAGATGGGCGCGTAGTCCGACTGGTTCTCGGTCAGGACTCCGCCCAGGATCGGCGTGTCGGGGCTGCCGGAGATGACCCGCCAGCGCACACCCAGCTCCCAGTTCTGAGGAAAGACGTAGGAGCCAGCGACCACGAAGATGTGGGTTTGGTCGAAGTCGAACAGTCGAGTCTCCTCGCCTTCGGGGTCGCGGGTGGACCGGGACAGGGTGTAGCTCAAGAAGCCCTGGAAGTTTCGATTGAACTTGTGGTCGAGGTAGAGCTCCAAGCCGTAGACCCGGCCGGTCTCGTTGTTCTCGACCAGGGCCGGGACCTGATTCCCTTCCTCGTCGACCCGAAAGTCGTCGCTGGTGCCGATCAGATCGTAGAGCTGCTTGTAGAAGAGCGTCACATCCACGCCAAAGAACGCGAAGGGATCCCACTCGAAGCCGGCCGAAGCCTGCAAGGCACGAAAGGCCGAGACGTCTGGGTTGCCTACGGTCTCATTCAGCTGCTGCGGCGCCGGCGGCTGGCTGAACGATCCCACGCCGCCCACCAGCGTCCACTCGTCGAAGAGCTTGTAGCGGGCGAGGAGCCGGGGATCGACGGTGAGCTCCCCTGCTCGCTCGAAGACGTCGAGCCGCACGCCGGGGACGAGGGTGAGTCTCTCGGTCACGCCGACCGTCGCCTCCGTGTACAGCCCGATCAAGAGGTCCGCCTGGCCGTCGATTCTGGTGGACACGGTGTCGTCCAGGTCGGGGTTGAAGGGGTCCTGATTCGGGTTGGGGATCAGCAGAGCGATGTCGGACAGCCGCAGCAAGGAGTCGGTCCCGATGTCGAGGCTGAAGCGGTCCGAGAGCTTGAAGCGCATCCGGTCCCTGAGCTGCCACTGGTAGTTGTCGAGGTTGAACTCGAACACGTCGAAGGCGGCGATCGCGATCTCGTCGAGCCCAAAGCCGATCTGAAGCTCGTTGGCGAAGGCTTGGCTGGGCCGATAGTCGTACTGGAGCAGCACCCGGTTGAAGCCCACCGCGCTGTCGCCCCCGCCGCTGGTGAGCTGGATGTTGGCCTCCTGGGCGTCGCGGTTCACGAACTCGAAGCGGTCCCGAGAGCCGAAGAAGAACAGGCGCAGGTCATGGGCCTGACCCGGGCGGTAGTTCGCGAGGACCTGGTAGTCGGTGTAGACCGGTGCCGCGATGATGTCGATCGATCCGTCGTCGGGGGCGACGGATTCGATGACGAGGTCGATCCAGCTCCGTCGCACGCCGGCTGCGATCGAGAAGTCGTCGGTGATCGGCACCTCGGCGAAGAGCTGCCCCTCGAGCAGGCCAATCGAGGTCTTGCCGTTCACGGTCTCGGAATCGAGGTCCTTCAGCTGGACGTCGAGGATGCCGCTGCTGAAGCGACCGTAGTAGGTCGAGAAGTTCCCAGGGATGAACTCCACCGACTCGATGAACTCGCCCGGCACGACCGAGCGCAGGGCGCCGAAGTGGAAGATGAAGGGAGTCTCGATCCCTTCGAACAAGATGCCGGTATCGCCGGGAGCCGAGCCGCGCACGGGAAGCGCGCCGGCGCCGGCGGGCGCCCGGGCGACGCCGGGCAGGTTTTGCACCGCGCTGATCGGGTCGCCAAAGGAGCCCGGGATTCGGGACGCCCGCTCGGGCCGGAGGACCCGGCGCTGGACCTCCTTGAAGGGCCGGTCGGCGGTGACGGTGACGTCGTAGGGATTGTAGCTGCCCGCCTCGACGAAGTAGGTCACTTCGGTCAGCTCGTTGGGCCGGATCTTCTCGGTGGTTCGGTACGGGAAGTAGCCTTCCTTCTCGACCAAGACCCGCCACGCGCCGGGGTCGAGGTTGGTGAAGCTGAACTCGCCCTCGTCGTCCGAGATCGCCTCGAAGCCCACCGCCTCGGTGCTGGTCTCGGTTCCCTGTCGGAACACCGTCACCACCGCTCCTGGGATCCGGCGTCGGGTCCCTCGCTCCCGGAGCAGGCCTTTGAAGTTGACCACTCGAGGGACGTCTTCGCCCTCCTCCGATTCGACCGGGATCGGCGGCGGCGGGAGGTCGAAGTTGAAGGTGTAGGTGATGGTGACCGGGATCGGCTCGCCGCCGGCTTCGGCGGGCTCGAAGCGGAACTGCTCCAGAGCTGTCCGGCCGGCTTCGACGAAGCCGTAGTTTGTCACAGTCACGGTGGAGGAGTCGGTCAGACGGCTCCCGTCGGGCTGCGCTTCGGCCTGGGTCGAGGTCTGGACCAGGCCCACGTTTTCGACCGTGCCGGTGGCGGTGATCGTGAACTCGAACTTCACCCGAGCCGAGACCCGGTCCCGCAGCGCCGCTTCCGGGAACTCGGGCTGCACGTCCTTCACCAGGCTCGGCAGCTTGGTGATCTCCTGGGCGGTCGCCGGCGCGCTAAGCAGCAGGAATAGCGCCGCGACCGTGAAGCCGCGCATCAAGGGTCGGCGCTCCCCATCGGTCGCGGTCGGAGCGTGTACAAGCCCTTCAGGAAGGCCCGGCCTCCGCGGCCGAGGCCGTCCCGCACCACGACGAAGAGCTCCAGGGGAAGCGGCTCGTCTTCGGCCTCGAAGTCGATCCGGCGCGGGGTTTCGAAGACGTTGACCCTGGCCTCGGACGAGGTTGCGTCGGGGTTGTCGAACTCGAAGGCCGTCACCGTAGCGTCCAGATCCGGCGTGTCGGCGAACCAGCTCAGGTTGAGGCTCTCCGGCGTCTCGACCTCGCCCTCTTCGAGGGGCTGGATGATGTCGACGTCGGGGCTGCAGGAGCTCCGCTCCGGGATCGGCGTGGCCGGAAAGGCGCCGCAGAGGTCGGCGACGATCAGAGAGTACGCGGAGTCGAAGAACAGCGGGATGGCGACGCTGGCCGAGAAGGTCTGAAGCGTCGCATCCAGCTCGGGCAGAGCGCCGAAGTTTCCGGTGGGGTCGCCCATCGCGTCGGTCAGCACCTCCAGAAAAGCGCAGCGCCCCCCGACTTGCCCGGTGGTGATCGGCGTGCCGTTGCCGAGATCGCCCGAATCGACGAGAGCCGAACGGACCCGCTCGAAAGCTCGATCGTCGCGGGCGCACAGCAAAGACGGACGGGGGTTGCGATTGGGCCGGATCGCGTCCCCATCCAGCTGAGGCGGCGTCGGATCGTAGATGATCGCGAACTGTCGCACCGCCCGGAGCCGTTCGTCGCCGTCCGTGAGCACGATGTCGAATCGGAACTCGAAGGTGCCGTCGCAGGCGGGTCGGGTGACGGCATCCGAGAACTCCTGGGTCTGGATCTGCTCGCAGAAGGCCGCGATCCCATCTTCGATGAGGGGCGTGGGATCCACCCCGGTGTCCTCCAGTGCCTGCCGAAGCTCCTCTCCCAGCAGCTGCCGCTCCAGGTTGAACAGCGCCGTGGTTGAAGAGAGCACGGGGACGTCGAAGTTCAGGTCGAGGTCGACCTCGACGTCGTCCGGGAGCGGAACCGCCTGCAGGAGAACTTGCTCGAAGCTCTCTTCGTCGAAGACGCACTCCAGGTCCCCGCTCGTCTGAAAGGCGAGGGGGCAAAAGCGGACCGCCAGCTCGAGGTCGTCGGGGAGGCCGGCCTCGGTCGTGGCCAGGGCCTCCAGGCGGAGGTCTTCGTCGACCCTCGGCCAGACCACCGAGTCGGGTCGGTCCTGGACCTCTAGCCGGACGCCAAAGAGACGGAGCCGGTCGACCTCTTCCTCGGGGGTGAAGTCCGGTCCGCAGGCGGCGAACAGCGCGCAGAGCAGTAGGAGTCGGATGCGCATGAGCAAGCTCGGCCGGCCTACTCCAGGCGGAAGCGATAGGTATAGGTCAGAGTCCATGGAATCGGCCGGCCGTCCTTCTTGGCGGGGATGAAGCGCTGCTTCTTGGCGGTGCGGATGGCCGCCTTTTCGAATTCGGGGTAGTTCGAGCCGCTCGCGATGTCGACCTCGGTGACCTTGCCTTCCTCGTCGATGCGGACCGCCACCGTGATGTTCGCTTCCAGGGCCTGGCTTCGATAGAGCTCGGGGTACCCGGGCTTCAGCTTCTCGCCCTCGAAGCGCGGACGCTCGATGCCTTCGCCGGTACCGCTGGCGGCTGGGATGCGGGTTGCCTGGCGGTTCTCGCCGGCCTGGGTGGGCTCGTCATTGCCAAGCTCTTCGACTTCGCCCGGATCTTCGGCCTCTCTCTCCGTGACCCCCATGCGGGTGTTGCCGGTGGCGAAGGCGGCGCCGTCGCCCCCCGACACCGTGGACTCCAGGTTCAGGCCCACGATCCGCTTCGGCTTCGGCTTCTCCGACGGCGGCTCCTTGGGCTTGGTCGGGTCGGCGGAGGGGGTCGGCGCCTCCTCCGGCGGCGGCTCGGGCGCCGGCTTCGGCTTGGGCTTGGGAGGCGGTGAAGGGGCCTCGGGCTCCGGCGGCGGCTCGGGCGCCGGTTCGGGTTCCGGCTCGGGCTCGGACGCCTCCACAATCTCGATCTCTACCGGCGCGTCCTCTCGGGCGACGTCCTGGGTCGCGCTGCGACCGACGGCGTAATAAAAGCCGAAGCTCCCAAACTGAAGCACCGCCGAGATCCCCAAGAACACCAGCCAACGAGCCGGACGCCGCCGCTCTCGAGGCAGGGGCGTCGACTCGACGACCGGCCGCTCCACCCGGGCGGCCAGGCGGGCCCGGGCCTTCGCCCTTCGCTGTCGGGGATCCGGGCGGGCCATCACTCGGCGGCGCGACGCTCGATGTTGAGCGCGAACTTGGTGACCCCGTTCTTCTTCACGAGATCGATGAGCTCGACCACCCGGCCGTAGGCGACGCCCTGATCGGCCGCGATCACCGCCTGCAGCTTTGGATCTTCGGCGCGCAGCGCCCGGATGCGCTCCGGAAGCTCGGGCCTGTCGATGGGTCGTCCGTCCAGGAGCAGCTCACCCTCCAGGGTCAGGATCAGGTTCAGGGTCGAGGGGACGGCGTCCTGGCCGCTGGCCGCCTTCGGCAGGTCGACCTGCAGCTGGGCCCTGACGATCTGGGTGGAGGTGATCATCACCACCACCAGCAGCACCAGCACCACGTCCACGAAGGGGGTGATATTGATGTCGGCAATGACCTCGTCTTCGCCGTCCTCGCTCGTGACGCCCGCCGCCATCAGCCTTCGCCCTCGGACTTGAGCTGACTCATCAGGGTGCGGGAGAGAAGGTTGCCGTTGGCGACCACCGCCTTCAGGCGCCCGGCAAAGACGTTGTAGGCGACGACGGCCGGAATCGCGACCAGCAGCCCGACCGCGGTCGCGACCAGCGCCTCCGAGATCCCGCCCAGCACCGAGCCCGCCGCGTTGGCGAGGTCGTTGGACAGATCTCGGAAGGCCTTGATGATCCCGAGCACCGTTCCGAACAGGCCGATGAAAGGAGCGTTGCTCCCGACGGTGGCGAGAAAAGACAGCCGCCGCGCGTAGCGGAGGCGCTCCCGGGACTCCGCGCCCCGCAGGAGCTCCTCGACCGCCTCCGGGCCTCGAGCGTGGGCCTGAAGCCCGAAGCGCGCCACGTTTGTCTCCAGCGCGTCGTATTGCCCCAAATAGCTGTTCGCCTCCTCGAAGTCGCCGTTCCCGAGCAACGCGTCCAGACGCTCGGCGACCGCCTGGGCGTCGACCCGATGGCGGGCAAAGAACCACGCGCGCTCGATCATGATGGCCACCGAGATCAGAGAGAGCAGGAACAGCAGGTAGAGCACCCACTCCGCTTCGAAGATCGGCAGCTGAATCAGCGCTGCGACCAGACCCGAGTCATTCATGGTTCACGCCCTCCAAGCCATGAACCGGGGTCGACGCCAACTGCGCCCTTCGAGAACGCCAATAGTTCGCGGCTCATTTCGTCCCCGGCTTCGATGTTTTGATGGGTCCGTCAGGGCCGCTCGGAAAGTGACGGCGGTCGCGTGAAGGCCCGACGCAACACCGCCTCCGCCCGCTTGTTGAGGGGGTTGAACCCATGAACAGGCTCCGAAGCCGGGTCGTCGGGGTCGCTGGGCACCACCCAGACCAGCAGGCCCCGAATCCCGGGCGCACCCAGCCACTGGCTGAGGACCGCGGCCCAGGCCCGAGCTTGGGCGTGCTCGTCCACCAGGGGGTCGATGTCCTCGGGCCACTCCCAGGGCCTGAGGTGGGGGAGGGGGCTCGACCGGTAGCCGACCTCGAGCAGGAGCACGGGAAGCTCGTGCCGGGCGCCGAGCTCGCGGAGGCGCTGGGCCACCTTTTCGGCTCCACGGAGAGGATCTGGCCGCAGGGGATAGTAGCCGTTGACCCCGATCAGATCGACGACGGGCCAGAAAACCACGTCCTCGGCCTCATCCCAGTTGGCGCTGTAGGTCAGCCGTCCGTCGTAGGTGCCTCGGACCCGCTCGGCCACCCGGGCCATATGGGCCGCGGTCTCGGGCCGATCCGATAGGCCCTTGAGCTCGACGCCGATCGACAGCGCGCTCGCGCCGCCTTGCTCGGCGAGCTCGGCCGCGGTGAGCACGAAGCTCTCGTAGCTTCGCCACCATCGATCCGCCTCCACCGCGTCGGTGAAGCGCAGATAGCCCCGCCAGCTGCCGTCTTCCAGGTAGATGTGGGGCACTAGGATGGTGGCCAGGCCAAGCTCGTGGGCGTCGAGGAGAGCTTGCCGGGTGGGCTCGAGCTCGGAGCGGGACGCGACCTCGACGCTGCGATCCTCCAGATCCTCCATCCGGCCTTCCATCAGTATGCCGATGGTGTTCACGCCCATCGCCTTCAGCCGCTCCATGGTGGCCCGCGCGGTCCGAGTCCCGTAGCCCCGGCGCTCGTCCCCCACCGGCCGAACGTGGGCCCCCTTCACGAGCTCGGGGAGCGGGTGGGGCGCCGGAGGAGGAGCGCTGGATCGCGAGAAGGGCGTACACATGGCGCAGGCCGCCAGGAGCAAGGCCGAGGCCCGGAGCATGCTCGTTGGTCGCCCAGGCCGCGGCCCGAGACAAGGATAGGGTGCTCAGCGGAACCAGTGGCGAACCTGGTCCAAAAAGCCCCCCGCGCCGCCGCCGCTCTGGCGGAAGAAGTCGGGGAGGGGTGTCATGCGGGCCTCGATCCGGTCCCGATCCCATCCTGTCAGCTGGGCGAGGCGAAGGATCTCGTCCTCTCGTCGCTCCAGGACCTGCGCGCGATAGGGCTCGGCGGCGCTGCATTGGTCGGCGCCGGTGTAGGGGTGCCGCAAGACGTACCGAACCTGGAAGTTGGTGCCGTCGCCAGTGACCTTGAGGACGAGATCTTCGGGAAAGGTCTCGGGGGTGTAGCGGGCGTGCAGGCGCGTCACGAAGGCCTGGGTCCCCCGGCCTTGGTCCAACCACCACACGCCTAGGTCTTCGAGCTCGGCTCGGCTCAGGGGCTGAGAGGCGCAGGGGTCACACCAGCCCATGTTCCAGGCGTGCTCGGTGAACACGGCCCGGGGATTCTCGGCGTGGGCGGTCTCGAAGGTGGCCCGGTACATCCGTGCGAAGTCGGTCTTCACGAAGGTTGGAATCTCGGCGTTCGAGGGCAGGCGCACGTTCCGGTAGTTGGCGACTTCGGCTCGGTGCTGCTTGGTGATGACGTAGGCGACCAGGTCTTGCGGTCCGGCCGCGTTGAGCATGCCGAGCCGGATGGGCAGCATGAAGCGCCGATCCGGGAACGCGAACTGAAGCGGGCTCAGCTTCGTCGAGCCCTTCGGCGCCCGGTCCAGCGCCACCTTGGCCACGAAGAACTTCATGCCCGAGCTGACGTAGGGGCGAAGCGCGCGGTGTGCGCCCTTGGGGATGTCGTAACCGTTCGAGCGCAGCCAGGACTCGAGGGCATTGGACTCCTTCGAAGACAGGATCACGATGTCGTACTCACCGACCGCGAAGCTCGCCTCGACGACGACCTTGGCATCGTCCTCTTTGGGAGCTTCGGCCTCGGGGGCCATGTCGGCGGCCGCCGAGCCCATGGCTACGCCCCGCTGGCGCATCAGCCGGGGCTGCGCACATGGATTTGGATCGTGGTACTCGGCGAGCCGCGGCGCGGTGAAGGCGTCCAGGTGATCGATGGGGCCGATGGGCACCGTGCGCACCAGCTCCTCCTTCAGGACCACCGGCACCGGGACCACGAGGGCGAAGTCTTCCGCCGGGCCCTGGTAGTCGTTGACCATGGTGATGACGGTCTTGCCGTCGTCGTGGGCGAGCACGACCTGGCTCGCCTCGTTGAACAAGTCGGCGTCGGCCTTGCCGGCGAAGAAGCCACAGAAGGCTTTGGCGTCGGCGCTCAGGCCGAGGGCCGCGAGCAGGGCCGCGGTTCGGATCATCGTCTTCATGGGAACGGGATCTCCTTTGCGTCCGTCGGACGCGGACTGGGGGCCGAGCGCGCTCAGCCGGTTGAACGAGGGAACGAGGGGGGCGCAGGCGAGGAGCGCCCACAGAAAGCCGTCCCGCACGAACCAGAACTGGCGCAGCGAGACGGCGAGACCGGCCACGAGCAGGCCGTGGAGGATCCGGTATGAACGTGCGCGGGGCGTCGTCTTCGGGTCCGTGATCATGTAGAGCGCGAACAGCCACAGGCTGCCCGAGCTGAACTGGTGGGCGATGGTGGCCCAGGGGTGACCGAAAGCCAGGCTGCGCAGGACCAAGAAGCCGAACATGCCGCCCAGGAAGGCGGCCGCGGTGTCGAGGCGACCGGCCCGGGTCAAGGTCAGCGCAGCGCCTCCGGCGAGGACGAAGGCGAGCACGAGGTCGTGGCCCCACTGGCCCGAGGCCACCCAGCCCCCGAAGAGGCTGGCGCCGAGGAGGATGGCGCCGTTGGTGGGGTTCACGAAGTGCTGGCCGTCGACCTTCAGCACGTGCTTTGAGCTGATGGCGGCCGCCGCCACCGCGGCGTAGGCCCAGGGATCGGTGGCGCGAAACAGAAGAAGCGTCGAGAAGCAGGAGATGCTCGCGCTCACATAGGGCGACGGATCCCGGCGCCGGGTCCACAGCCACGTCGCTCCCCAGCCGCCGGCGAACGTGGCCGGGAGAGCCCAGGACGTCGGGAGAAAGCCCCGATACAGGCTCCCAAACAGGAGCAAGCAGCCGAGGATGGCGAGCTGAGGATGGCGAGGGTCGAGGGACTTTCTCGGGCTCACGTCCGGTTTTGACGGAGGGCGTCGCCGGAGGATCTGCCGGCCTCGAAAAAAAACGAAACGGCTGGCCGGCGGGGCGGCCGAAGAGGCTCGCCTGCGAGGCGGACGGAGCTTCAGGCCCAGGCGTCGAGGGTGGCTTGGGTGGCGGCGACCAGACCCTGGAGGTCGTAGCCGCCCTCGAGCGTGCCGGCGATGCGGCCCTCGCAGAGCTCGCCGGCGAGCTCCTTCCAGCGGCGGGCGACCTGGCCGTAGCCTTCGGGGCTGAACTCCAGCCCCGCCAGAGGGTCGACGGCCAGGCCGTCGTAGCCGGCCGAGATCAGGATCATGTCGGGCCCGAACTCGCGCAGGGCAGGGGCCAGATGCTCTTCGGTGGCGGCGAGGAGCGCCTCGTCGCCGGCGCCGGCCGGGAGCGGGACGTTGAGGGTGCGGCCTCTGCCCTCTCCTTCGCCGACGTCGGTGGCGGCGCCGGTGCCCGGGTAGAGGGGCGACTGGTGGGTCGACATGTACAAGACGTCGGGGTCTCGCCAGAAGATCGCCTCGGTCCCGTTTCCGTGGTGGACGTCCCAGTCGTAGATCGCGATCCGCTGGAGGCCGTCGGCCTGCAGGGCCCGGGCGGCGATGGCGATGTTGTTGAAGAAGCAAAAGCCCATCGCTCGGTCGGCGGTGGCGTGGTGGCCCGGCGGACGGACGAGCGCGAGACCGGGCGCGGCGCCGCCGGCGACGGCTCGGCACAGGTCGATGCTGAGGCCCGCCGCCCGGGTGGCGGCTTCCATCGTCGCCGGGCTCACCACCGTGTCGGGATCGAGACGCACCGACCTGTCTCGCAGCGCGAGCAGCGTCTCCACGTGGGCTCGGTCGTGCGCGGCGGCCAGCTCCTCGACGGTGGCAGCTCGGGCCGGGATCTGCCGCGCCGAGGGGCGGGCATCGAAGACGGCGTGCTGGAGAGCCCGAGCGCGATCTGGCCGCTCGGGATGGCCCGGTCCCGGATCATGGGCGATGAAGCTCTCGTCAAAAGCTAGGGTGCACACGGTTCAGCTCAATCCGACTCGCTCGAGCCGGGCAAGTCGCGCTCGGGCAAGAAGCTGCGGTGGGCAGGATGGGTCGCGATGGGGGCGGCCAAGACTTTGTCCGGGATTCCAAAGCCGTCCACCAGGCCCGACGCTTCGGGGCGCAGCTCCACGCACAGCGCGTTGACCTGATCGCGGATCGCCTTGGCTTGGGCGCCGCTCATGAGGCCGTTCTCGAGAAACCAGCCCCGGTCTTCGTAGAGCCGTTCCAGGCCGAATAGCCCGCGCAGTGAATCGAGCACCGGCTTCAGCGTCTCGGGGGCCTCCTCGACCCGGGTCCGAAAGCGGTTGTGCACCTCGGCCTCGATGTGGGCGACCCCGGCCGACAGGACGTGGTCCTGGATCTCGTTGATGGCGGAGTGTGCGTCCAGTCCGCGGTCGAAACGCGACTTCAGGCGCCGAGCCAGGGTGCCCAGCAGGTGCTGGGCCCGATGCCGCAGCGCCTCGTCCACGAAGTCCGGGCTTCGGAGCGCGCCGGGGTTGGTCTGGCGGTTCGAGAAGGGATTGAGGGCATCGACTTGCCGGCTCGTCCAGTCGGCGGCGAAGCACATCATGCCGAAGGCGTCCATGTTCTCGAACTGCCGCTTGTAGCCAGCGAGCAGCGACCGCCCATCTTGGGGCCGTTGTCCTCCAGCCGCACGCCGGGAAGCGGCGCCCCCGCCTCGTCGCGGATCGGTACCAAGAAGGCGTGGACGCCGTAGCCCTCCCCGTCGATTTCGAGCTGGGCGAAGACGGTGGCCAGGCGCCCGTGCTCGGCAGCGTTGCCGACCCAATTCTTCCCCGCCCCGTCGCTGGGGCTGTGGATCACGAAGACTCCATCCTCGCCCCGCCAGGTGGCGGTGCTCTCGATCTCCCGCACGTTGGAGCCGTGACCGATCTCGGTCATCGCGAAGCAGCCCAGTAGCTCGCAGCGGCCGATGGCCCTCAGGGTCTCGTAGTGTCGCTTCGTCCCCAGGTTCTGCACGCTGCCGCCGAACAGCCCGAACTGGACCCCGAACTTCACCAGCAGGCTCAGGTCGTGATGGGCCAGGATTTCGAAGACGGCGATGAACCGCTCGATGCCGCCCTCACCGCCGGCCTCTTCGGGCATGCCGAGCGCTCCCCACCCTCGGGCCCCCAGGTCCTGAAGCGCGCTCAGGACCCAGGCGCGACGTTCGCTGCGGCTCAGATCATAGCGGTAGCGAAAGCGCGGCTCGCTGAGGACGGCGCGGACCTCCTGCTGCAGGCTGTGTTGCTCGCCGTCGAGGAGCCGAGTCAGGGCCGCTGGCTCGAAGCTCGGGTCTTCGACCGAAGGCAGCGTCGGCCGGGGTGAAAAGGAGGCGGCCTCGCCGAGCTCCGAGAGCCGCCGCCGCTGGCCGAAGTCGAGCTTGGCCCGGCGAAGCCGCTCCCGCAGCCGATGAACCTCACTCGTCGAGGGTGGGTTTTGGGGGTCGAGCCACGCATGCAGCACCTGCTTCAGAGAGGTGGGCAGAGCTTCCCCCGCGATCCGACTCCGGATGGAGCCGATCTCTTCGTTGCTCAGGTCGCCGTCGGCCCAGGCCACGTACACCATGGGGACGAAAGGAAGGAGTTCGGGGGCGTCCAGACTCGGCTTGGCGTCCATTTGTTAAAGCTCCCACGAGCGGGCGCGCCTTGGCTTCCCTCAGCGCTCAGTCGCGGAAGCGCTGGACGATGGGGTAGAGTCTCCCCGTCCAGGCCTTACCCGAGATTTTGAGAGTGGGCGGAAATTGCTTTCGTTTGAACTCGGCCGCGTAGAGGAGACGAAAAATCCGCTGGACCTCCCCCAGCTCGACGCCGAGGGCGGCGGCGATGGTCTCTGGATCTTCCCGGGCTTCGATCGCCCGCTCCAGGATGGGGTCCAGCAGCGCGTAGGGCGGCAGCGAATCCTGGTCGGTCTGGCCGGGGCGCAATTCGGCCGAGGGCGCTTTGTCGATGGTGGAGCGGGGGATGATCGTCCGGTCCCGGTTGATCCACTCGGCAAGGGCGTAGACCTGTCGCTTGTAGCAGTCTCCGAGCACCGACAGGGCGCCGATCGCATCTCCGTAGATCGTTGCATAGCCCACCGCCGCCTCGCTCTTGTTGCCGGTGTTCAGCACCACGCCCCCGGACTTGTTGGTCACCGCCATCAGGAGCGCCCCCCGGATCCGACTCTGCAGGTTCTCTTCCGCCACGTCGGGGGGGCGACCGGGGAACAGCTCGGCCAGGGCGGAGTCATAGGCGTCGACCATCGGCCGAATCGAGATCTCTTCGAGCACGATGCCCAGGTTTTCCGCCAGCGCCTTGGCGTCCACCACCGAACCCTCGGAGGAGTAGGCGCTCGGCATCGCCACCCCGCGCACCCGATCGGATCCGAGGGCCCGAACGGCGAGGGCCGCCGTGACCGCCGAGTCGATGCCGCCCGACAGGCCGACCACGACCCGGCCCACACCGGTCTTTTGGATATAGTCTCGTATCCCCACCGAAAGCCCTTCACCGAAGTCGGCGGTCGCATCGACAGGGGGTGGCTCGGTGGGCGTTGCAGACGCCAGGTCGACCACCGACACGTCCTCCGCCCACGCCGGGCCGGTGAACAGATGACGGCCGTCCGGCCCGTAGACCATGCTTCGGCCGTCGAACAAAAGTCCGTCGTTGGCCCCTACCAGGTTGCCGTAGGCCACGTGGACCCGGTGGGTCCGGGCCAGGTTCTGGAGGATGCGGCGACGAAGCTCGAGCTTGAGCCCCGTGTAGGGCGAGGCGGAGATGTTGAGGATCAGGTCGGGGCGGTGGCTCTCGACCAGGGCCCGGACGGGGTCGACGGGATAGGTCCGCTTGGCCCCTTCCACCTCGGCCCATACGTCTTCGCAGATCGTGATCCCGACCCGGCAGCCGCCGACCTCGAACACCGGCGAAGGGGAGGGACCGACCTCGAAGAAGCGGTCCTCATCGAACACGTCGTAGGTCGGGATCAGGTGCTTGGACACCCGCCCCAGGACATCGCCCCGGCGCGCCACCACCGCCTGGTTGAACAGGCGCCGGCCATGGGAGCGAGGGTCGCGGACGCCGATGTTCCCAAACACGACCACCAGGCCCTCGGGCAGAGCGTCGATGCAGCGGTCTTCCGCCGCCGCTGCTTCCCTCCAAAAGCGCGGGCGCTCCAGCAGGTCCAGGGGCGGGTAGCCGGTGAGGGTCAGCTCGGGGAAGAGGGCCAGCTCGGCGCCCCCGGCCTGGGCCGCCGACGCCGCCTGCAGGATGGCCTGCTGGTTGTGGGCGAAGTCGCCGACGATGGTGTTGACCTGGGCGAGGGCGAGTTTCACGACGGCGCTCGCTCTCGGAGGCGCAGGACTGCTTCGCTGACCTCGACCGGATACCCGCTCGGGCCTGCCTCCAAGGCGCGCAACGAGGCCGGCAGCTGGTCGATGCGCCGCTGGGCCTCGTGTCGGATCGCCTCCAGGTCGGGCAGCTCTGCGACCAGCTCCCCTGCCCGCATCATCGGACGAAGGAGCGCTTCGCCTTCGGCTTCTTCGTCCGAGAGGCTGATGCGATCGCCCACCGCCGTCCCGGCCTCCAGTCTTCGGTGCACCTGATGCACGCCAGGCTGGGTGTCCTTGTCGGACGAGGTCTTCAGGACCGGCCGGTCGAGCCCATGGTCGTAGACCATCTTGTATACTCCGCCCAGATGAGGCGCGTCGGTGGACCGCACCAGCTCGGTCCCCACGCCCCAGGCGTCGATGGGCGCCCCCGCTCGTCGCAGGCGCGCGATCTCGTCCTCGTTCAGGTCCCCGGATCCCACGATGAGGGCGCCGGTGGCGCCTGCGGCGTCGAGGAGCTGGCGGGTCTTCTTGGACAGCTCCAGGAGGTCGCCGGAGTCGAGGCGCACCCCCCGCAGGCGGGGACCGGCAGCGGCGATGGCGTTCCGTACCCCTTCCAGGGTGTCGTAGGTGTCGACCAGGAGAACCGACGACGCGCCGTAGGCGTCGACGTAGGCCCGAAAGGCTTCGGGTTCGCTTCGGTGGGCCATGGTCCAGGCGTGGGCGGCGGTCCCCGCCACCGGGAGGCCGAAGCGTCGGCCCGCCTCCAGGTTCGAGGTGGCGTCGAAGCCGGCCACGTAGGCCGCTCGGGCGCTGTGCACCGCCTCTTCGGGGGAGGTACGACGGGTGCCGAACTCGAGCAGCCGGGCGTCGGGGCCGCAGGCCTCCCGGATCCGGATCGCCTTGGAGGCGATGAGGGTCTCGCTGTTGACCACGCTGAGGAGAAAAGTCTCGACCAGCTGGGCCTGAAACAGCGGTCCGGTGATCCGAAGCACGGGCTCTCCGGCCAAAAAGGGCGTCCCCTCGGGCATGGCCCAGACCTCACAGCGCCAGCGAAACGTGCGCAGCGCTCGCTCGAAGGCGGCGCTCCACGCTGGCTTCAAGGCTGGCACCGACTTCAGGTACGCGATGTCGTCGTCGGTGAAGCGAAGCCCCTCGAGGTAGGTGAGGATGCGTGACAAGCCGACGAACAACAGGAAACGTCTGCGAGGCGGCATGCTTCGGACGAACAGCTCGAAGCTGACCACTTTTTGGTGGATCCCGTGCCGCACATACCCTGCGGCCATCGTCAGCTGGTACAGGTCGGTGCGGAGCGCCGACATCAACTCGTCAAGACCCCCATCGGCCCGATGGGGTCAAGAAGAGCCGCATCTGCAGCGACTTCTCGACAAGCGCCCGGCTTCGATCTCATTCTTCGGGGCGTGTTCGGCGGACTAGGATTTTGGGAGATCTCGATCATTCTCGGGATCGCGCTGGTCATCTTGGGGCCTACGAAGCTCCCCGAGTTGGCGCGTAGCTTCGGGAAGGGCCTTCGGGAGTTCCGAAAGGCCACGGAGGAGTTCAAGTCGACCATCGACACCGAGGTGCATCGCCCCGACCCCCCGAAGCCTTCGGCCCGTATCGAGAGCCCGAAGCCGGCGGCGCCGGTTCCGGCCCCGGCCGCGGGCGCGCCCGCCGTGGCGGG
>CAYZFR010000052.1:0-22630 GCA_964477875.1 uncultured Myxococcales bacterium | reverse complement strand
GAGATCTACACTCTTTCCCTACACGACGCTCTTCCGATCTACGCAGCTGACGAGGTCCTCCTGCAGGCGCTGGGTGGCCTGCTGAAGCCGCTTCTCCCAGGCCCCGGTGTCCCGGAGCGTCGGCGAGCCCCGAGCCCCAAAGGGGGTCCGGGCCCGGTCGGCGACGGCAGCGATGAAGCGAGAGCGGGCCCACTCCACCAGGGCCCGGGCCGCGGCCCGCCGATTTCCGCGGCGCTCGATGCGGCGCTCGAGCTGTCGGATCTCGTCCACCGCCTGCACAACGTCCTCCAGGAGCGCCTCCTCCTCCTCCGCCGAGGGCTGGTCGGCGGCCAGATGAAAGCGCTCCGTCAGCTCCGAGAGATCCTGCTCCAGGCGCTGCAGCGGCTCGACGAGGGCAGGGACGGGCGTGGGAACGCTGAGCTTTTCGTCCACTCGCCCCAGGTCGATGGTGCCGGGGTCGAAGACTCGGGCCTTCTGGGAGAAGAAGGTCGACGGCCGGACGAGCAAGGTGGTGCCCAGCGAGCGCATGAAGCCGTCGTTGGTTGGGACGAAGCCGCTGTTCGGCCCTGCCTCCAAGGCGTGAATGATCAGCAGGTCGGCCCGGGCGGATTCAGTCCGGATCCGAGAGGCCAGCGCCTCGTCGTCGAAGACGGGCGGCAAGATGACGCCCTCTGCCCGCACCCGTGCCTCTTGAATGATCCCTTCCAGAGCTCGCTTGGCCCGCTCGTCGTCCTGGCCGGCGCGGCCGTTGACCAGGACGCGAACCTTGGCATGCTTCCAGCGGGAGGCACTGGTGACCATGTGGGCGAGGGTCAGCATCAAAGGCCCCGTCGACGCCTCCCCGTCCCACCACACGTCGATGCGCTCCCGGCGCCCAAAGCCCCGGGTCTCGTCGTGGCGCAGCATCAGCACGCTCAAGTCGAGCTCGAGCAGGCGATCGATCATTTCGCCGTAGCGACGCCGCTGGGCCGCCTCCCGCGGCCAGCCGAGGAGGACGGTGTTGGTCTCCATCCCGGCGAGGCCGAAGTGGGCCGCCATCTGGGGGATCGCGTCGTAGACGTCTTCGCAGCCCTGGATGCGGGCGAAGATCCCGGGATACGCCTTCTCCAGTACGGTGTCGGGCCGAGGTCGAGGCGGCTCGCCCTCGACGAGGTGGACGTGGGTCAGCAAGCCCCGGTCACCGACGAGGCCCCGACCGAAGTCGAGGAGCGGGTTCTGGGCCCGACTGCGCCCGACGACCAGCATGTTCGGTCGCCAGTTCCGCTGGGCCGTCTTGCTGGCCGAAGACTGCAGGCGCATGAGGCTGGCCCGGATCACCGCCGACCACACCCCGCCCCAGGTGTCGCCGGTGCCGAGGACCAACTGGCGTCGCTTCAGGCCGGCGTACATGGCGGTCATCACCGCGATGGCGGCGAACATGGCGAGGGCATCGATCTGGAACATGACCAAAAAGCAGGCCAAGGCGCCGCCGAGGCTGACCCACACCGGGACGCGAAACTGGGGCCGAAAGTCGGGGCTTGCCCAGCGCTCCAAACCGCAAGCCAGACACAAAAAGCCGTAACAGGTCAGAAAGAACATCGAGATGATCGCGCCGACCACGTCGAGCTGGGCCAAAAGGATGCCGCCCTCTGCGATCAACAAGGTAGCGAGCAGCGCGACCCGAGGTTCGTCCTTTCCTCGGCCCAAGAACTCGGGAACGATCCCATCCAGGGCCAGCGCCTGAAGCGTGCGGGGCGCGCCGAGCATGCTCCCGAGGGCGCTGCTCAGCGTGGCCGCAAAGACCCCTACCGTCACGAAACGGGGGTCGATGGCCATGCGCCGAAGCACGTTGTAGTCGGCGCGCAGAACCTCGGCCGGGACCCGGCTCGCGAGCAGCCACACGAGGGCCAGATAGATCACGAGCCCGGTGCCGATGGCGGCCATGGTCCCGAGGGGGATGGCGCGCTTTGGGTCCCGAAGGTCGCCGGACATCCCGACGCCGGCCGTGAAACCGGTGACGGCAGGAAAGAACACCGCGAACACGGCCGCGAAGGGCACCACCGGGACCTCGGGGGCGGTGGCGGCCGCTTCCGCCGGGACCCCGCTCCCAAAGAAGATCGCGACCAGCGAGACCGCGATCGCCACCAGCACGAACAGCTGCGACCTCACCGCAATCTCGGTCGACCACAGGGTGAGGACGGCCAGGAACAGGCAGGCGACCGAGCCGATGAGCCGGATGTCGTTGGCCGGGTCCTGGGTGGGCGAGTAGCCGGTGGCCGCGATGAAGGCCTCGGCGAAGCCGATCAGATACAGCGAGACTCCGAGCGCGAGGGCGGCGTAGAGCGCGAGCCCGATGGCGCCGCCGACCGAGAGCCCGAGCGAGCGGCTGATGATGTAGTAATTGCCGCCGGTGCGGACGGTGTGGTTGGTCGCGATGGACGCCACGCTGAGGCCGGTCGTCACCGAGATGACGTGGGCCAGGACCACGACCCCGATCGCGCCCAGGTAGCCGACCTGGCCCACCACCCAGCCGAGGCGCTGGTACATGATGACGCCGAGGATGGTGAGGATGGAGGGCGTGAATACGCCCAAGAATGTGCCGAAGCGCTTCTGTGCGTCGGTCGCGACCGAGTCGAGGGTGATGTCCCGCATCGCTTCAGCGCCAGCGGTTGCCGCCGTCGTCCTGTACGCCCTCGTTGTTTCGGACGTCGCCGGGCATGTCGCAGTAGCTGAAGATGGCCTGGGCCCCCCGAGTGCTCACGAAAGGCTGCCCGATCGGCGGGTCCTCGAAGAGGACGCGCTCCATGTGGAGGAGGCCGCCTTCCTGGCGGACCGCTTGACCACCTCCCGGCGCCGTGGCCCGGGTTCGGCTGAAGCGCACCCGGCTCAGCCGGGGGCGACCGCCCGCGATGAAGAGGCCCCCGCCCGCGACCGCCTCGCAGTCTCTGAGCTCGGCGTCTCGCAGGACGAAGTGCTGGCTGCCCTCGACGTAGATCCCGCCGCCACGGTTGGCGCGGCAGGCGTCGATGCGCAGGACCGAGGCTTCGACCTCACCGCCGCCAACCCACAGAAAGCCCCCCTCCTCCTCGGCTTCGCAGGCGTTGCCGTGGACGTTGTACAGACGAACCCGCCCCCTGAGGACGCGAATGCCGCCCCCTCGGTCGGCGGCACCGTGACCGATGGCCACCGACTCCACGAACACCAGGCGCGCAGCGCTGGCGTCGATCTCGATCACGGGACGAGACCGGCCCCCTCCAACTACGCGGCTGAGCTCCCCGGCGCCCTTCAATGTCATGGGGCGACGAAGCACGATCGGCCCCTCGAAGCGACCCGGCGCGAGTTCGACTACCGCCCCCTCCGGCGCCGCGTCGATCACGTCTTGGAGCGCCCGCCCCGAGGCGTCGGGGTAGCGGATCGATGGCAGCGCCGCACCCGAGTCCACGGCGCAGGAAAGTGACACGAACTCGACGGGAGCTCCATCCCCCGGCCGAAGGATGGAAGCGGGGCCCTATTCTTCGTCGGGTTCGAGTGTGAAGCTGTAGGTCTTTTGGAGCTGACCGGCGGCGATGCGCTGTTCAGTCTTGAGAAAGCCGGGCGCTTCCACGCGAATCACATGTTCCCGGTTTGGGTCGACGTTCGGCATCTGAATCGAACGTACGCGGGAGTGTTCGGTGTCGTCGAATGTGACATTGGCCTTCACTGGCTCGATGCGAACCCCCACCGTCTTCAGACCCGGTTGGCTGAGGGGGACGAGGTCGACGTCCTCTCGGGCCTCCTGGTCCGCGGCTACTTCCACCGACACCGTCGCCGACTCGTAGCCTTCCTTCTCCAGTCGGAGCTGATGGGTGCCCGCCCCCAGCGTCAACTTGACTGGCGTCGGCTCCTCTCGAGCCGCGCCGTCGATGTACAGGCGGGCGCCGGGCGGATCCGTGTACAGCTCCAGGCTGCCCTTCGGCAGCGGCCAGAGGAGGAAGGTCGCTGCACCGGCCATGGCGAGCAAGACGAGCAAGACGCCGATTCGCTGAGCCCATGCGACGCCTTTCTTCTCGGGCGAAGGGAGCGGAAAGGTCGCGCCGGTCGGG
Source organism: uncultured Myxococcales bacterium (assembly GCA_964477875.1). Classification (GTDB taxonomy): domain Bacteria; phylum Myxococcota; class Kuafuiibacteriia; order Kuafuiibacteriales; family Kuafuiibacteriaceae; genus Kuafuiihalomonas. The sequence goes on along the minus strand of CAYZFR010000052.1, from coordinate 18,569 downwards.
GCGGTCGAGGTGGCGCCGACCGGAGCCTTGGCCGGCTGCATCCACATCATCGTGTTCTCGCCGAAGCCCGTCGGTCCGGCTTTGCCGCTCGGAGGGGCGGCGGCACGCCCCTGGTTGGTGTCACGTCTCGGGTCGACGCCGGGCTGGGTCGAGTCGGCGCTCGGGGAACGCCGTCGTTCGGAGACGGGTCGACTCGGCGGCTGACGCGGCGGCGGCTTGGCCCCGGAGGAAGGCCGTTCGTCGTCCGACGGCCGATTCGGCACCTTCGCGCCGGGCTGGGTATCTTCGGACTTTGCGCCGGCTGGCGGCTTGGAGGCCGACTTGAAGTTGAGCTTGTCGAGGGTGACCTCGCCATCAAAGGACGGCAGGGACGGCATGGCCCGGGTGGGCGCGTCGCCGTCCTCTTCCGACGCCGCAGGCCCGATCACGATCTGGTGCTTGATGGCCGAGCTGCCGCCCTCCTGCTGCTTGCGCTTGGCCTGCATGCGCTGCCGGGCTTCCCGCAACGCCTCCAGCTCCTCGTTGCTCAAGGGGTCGAGGAGAGTCCGGTCATCGCTGGGCGGCTGACGCTTGCCGCCATCGTTTCCAGATGCCACCGCCTTAGAGGCTAGCATGGGTTCCGAGAAGACGACAGATCAGGGACTCGGTGCTCACCTGGTCCCGTAGCGAGGTCCTCGAGGCGTGGAGAGCTGCGCGACGGCCGGACCGGAGGGCGCGGAGGCGTACGCGATGTACGTGAGGCCCCGGAGGGCGCACGGTCGCGCCGACGGGCCGCCGAAGGCTGCGCGTCGGAAGCCGCAGCAGGGAGCAGGTGAGCAAGTAGTCCCAGGGGGGTGCCGAAGAAGCAGACGGACTCAGCGCTCGAGCCAGATGGTGACGGGGCCGTCGTTGGTCAGGCTGACCTGCATGTCGGCGCCGAAGCGGCCGGTCTGGACCGGGACGTGGGCGGACAAGAGTTCACAGAAGCGGTCGAAGAGGCGGGTAGCGTCTTCGGGTTCGGCGGCGCCGATGAAGCTGGGGCGGTTGCCCTTCTTGACGTCGCCATACAGCGTGAACTGGCTGACGGCGAGGCAGCTGCCGCCCACGTCGACCACCGACGCGTCCATCTTCCCGCCGGCGTCGGAAAACACGCGCAGAGCGGCACATTTGCGGGCCATCCAAGCCAGCGCCGCCTCGTCGTCGTCGGGTCCGATGCCCACCAAGAGGAGCAATCCGTGACCGATCGCGCCCACGCTTTCGCCCTCCACCTCGACCTTGGCCTCCAAGACCCTTTGCAGCAGCACCCGCACTCGATTCCTGCTACGGGCCTCGCATGCCGGGGACAAGGGTCCTGCTGGTCGACAACTACGACTCCTTTACCTTCAACCTCGCCCAGGCGCTGGCGGTCCAGGGGGCCGAGGTGGAGGTCGTGACCAACGACCAGGTCGACGTGGAGCGCATCGAGCGAGATTTACCCGCCGCCATCGTCCTCTCGCCCGGACCCGGAAACCCGTGGACGAGCCGAGACGTCGCCCGTTCGCCTGAGGTGATCGCGCGCTTCGCAGGCCGTCTGCCCTTGCTCGGCGTGTGCCTCGGACACCAGCTCCTGGGCCGCACCCTGGGCGCCCATGTGGTTCGGGCCGAGCGCATCATGCACGGCAAGACCAGCTTGGTGCGCCGCGTCGAGCATCCCCTCTTCGCCGGCGTGCCCGAGCGCTTCGAGGCCATGCGCTATCACTCCTGGTCTTTACGGCAAGACGACTTGCCGAACGCCATCGAGCCCTTGGCCTGGGCCGAGGACGGGTGTCTGATGGCCTTCGCCCATCGAGGCGCGGCCATCTACGGCCTGCAGTTTCACCCCGAGAGCATCGGCTCGCGGCACGGCCCACGAATTCTAGGGAATTTCGTTCGTGAGGCGGAGGGGCGCTGCCAGACCCGTTCCCATGTGCTATTCACCCGACGTTGATTAAGAGCGACGCAGAGCCGACCACTGATCCCCTGGAGACGCTGCGGGACTACGTGGCCAAGAACGGCCTGAAGTTCACGCGACAGCGGGAGCTCATTGCCGAAGTCTTCTTCAAAGCGGGCGGGCACCTCAAGGTCGAAGATCTGCTCGATGAGGTGCGCAAGGAAGACCCTCAGGTCAGCCTCGCCACCATCTACCGCACCATGAAGCTCCTCACCGAGTGCGGCCTGGCCGAGCCCCACCGCTTCGGCGACGGCCATACCCGCTACGAGCCCTCGGACTCCGAGGACGAACACCACGACCACATCATATGCACCGCGTGCGGGCGCATCATCGAGTTCTACAACCAGAAGCTCGAGACCCTCCAGGAGCAGATCGCCGCCTCCCACGGCTTCGAAGTCCATGACCACCGGATGGAGATGTACGGAACCTGCAAAGACCCGAAGACCTGCGAGCACAACCAGGGAAAAGGCTGAGCCTTCCGGTCCGTTGCGGGTCGCTCAACCCTCGGTCACCTCGGTGTAGGCTTCGTACAGCTCCTGAATGTGCCGCACGTAGGCGACCGGCTGGCCGCCTCTGCAGTAGCCGTGCCGAGCTTTCCGGGCGTACTCCGGCTTCGACAGCAGAAGCATCGCGTCCTCGACGTTGTCGAACCAGACGCCCGGGTCCTTCCCCAGCCGTTCGGCCAGGCGCTGGGCGTCGTACACGTGGCCGAGACCCGCGTTGTAGGCCGCCATCGCGAGCCGGACCCTCTCCTCCAGTGGGATCTCGGGATCGAAGCGGCTTATCAGCCGGTCCATGTACTTGATGCCAGCGTGGATCCCGACCGCCGGCTCCTGCAGCTTGATGAAGCCCAAGGAGCGGCCGGTCTTGGGCATCACCTGGAACAGGCCCAAAGCGCCGACCCAGCTCTCGGCCTTGGGATCGAAGCCGCTCTCGACGTAGGCCTGGGCCGCCATGAGACGCCAATCCAGGTGGTAGCGCTGCGCGAATTTCTTGATCAGCGCGTCATAGGGCGAGATCTGTCCCGTCTTGCCGGCCCGGGCGCCCTTGGCCGAGGCGAAGCGACGCTCGTCCTCGAAGTAGCGCCTTTTGGCGATGTTGTAGTTGAGGCCCCGGTAGACCCGATCGACGAAGCCGTCCAGGGCCTTGCCGAGCTCCTCGTCGTCCGGCCGGGAGGCGAAGGCGATCGGGACATCCCGCTCGTTTTCCCCTTCCTTCACCGCCGCCACCGCCGGCAGCGCGAAGGCCTCCTCGACCGGGGTGCCGAAAGCGAGCTCGACCTCCAGCAGATAGCTGTCCATGACCGTGAGGTCGAAGCGCCCCTCCGCCACCGCGTCGGCGATGGCCTCGGTCTCCATGTCCTCGTCCACGGTGGCGACCTCAAAGTCGACTTCGCCGGCCTTCAAGCGCTCCAGGGTCTCGAAATACGAAGACGACTCTCGCACGTGGAGAGTGCGCCCCTGCAGGTCCTCCAGGGTCTCGGGAAGCTCGCCGCCCTTTTTGCCAACCACGACCTCGCGGGTGAACAGATAGGGTTTGCTGAAGCGGACACGCTCGGTCCGGTCCGGGGTCGCAGTCAGGGTGGCCGCGATGACGTCGCCCCGCCCTTCCAGCAGCCAGGGGATCAGATCGTCGCGAGAGGGCGCGACCACCATCTGCAGGCGGAGGTCGAGGTCGTCGGCGAGCATCTCGGCCAGGCGGTGGTCGAAGCCGAAGGCCCGGCCTCGGTATAAGAAGTAGGAGACTGGATTGTTGCGGGTGAGGACTCGGAGGACGCCGCGCTTTCGAAGGGCCGGCAGGTCCTCCATGTAGCTGGTGCGCGAGTGCTCGGTGAGGGCCCGCTCCAGAATGAAGCGATTGACGGCCGCCGCGAGCTGCGGCGCGTCCTTGCGCACGGCCCAGGCCAGGGTTCGGCCCTCGGCCACCGGCATGAGCGGTTTCAGGCCCGACTGGTACTCCATCACCGCCTGCAGGATGTGCTCGTCGGCGACGGTGTACGGCAGGCGGCCTTCGGCCACGTCCTCCAGGAGGTCAGGGGTGGTGCGGGTCTCGGGGGCCGGCTGAAAGGGAACGTCGAGAGACTTCAGGGTCTCGGCGTAGGAGGAAGAGGGACGGACGTGGATCTCGAGCTGCTTCAGCGCCTCGACCTCGGCCGGCTCCTTCGCCTTCTTGGGGCCGACCAGCATCTCCCGGACCGTCATGCCGCTTCGGGCGAAGGTGACCTCTTCGGCCCGCGCCGCGGTCACCGTCATCTGGGCCGCGATGAGGTCGCCCCGCCCCTCCTTCAGGGCTTCGATGAGCTCGTCCTGGGCGGCGACCTCGACCACCACCGGCTCCACCTCGAGCTTGCGAGCGAAGGCCCGAGCCATCGCCTCGTCCTGCAGAGCCGGGTTGCCGGTCCGAGGGAGGAGGGTCGGCGCGCGGCCGTACACCAGGATGCGGAGCGTGCCGCGCTCCTTCATCATGCCCAGGTCCCCGAGCTGGGGCTCGAGGCTCCCTTTCTCGACCCGAGCCGACTCGTTCTGACCGGCGTCGGCGTTTCCGCTGCCGTTCTTCGGACAGGCGGCGAGGAGGGGCGTCCAAAGGACCAGGGTCAGCCATCGCATGGATGGAGACTCCCCGACGCGTGACGAGGCTCTCAAGCCCTGCTTCGGCGCTTACCCTGATCTCGCGAAAAATCCCACCTGTCGCGTTCGCGAGATGGCGGCTTCTCCAGGGAGGCGCCGCACCCATGCTAAATCAAACGGGGTGCGAAGCGTGATGACAGCGGCTCTGCTCGTCTTGGCTGCAGGCAGCATCGCCTGGCTCCCCTGGCCCGGCGAGCCCTGGCCCGAAAAGCAAGACGACACGAGAAAACGAGGGCCCGTCCAGAGAGCGCCCGCGCCGGCCCGCCAGACCGCGCTCGCTGGGCTGTGGGAGCGGACCGACCTTCCCGAGAAAGACGACGTCCGCTTTTACTTCTTCCACCCCAGCGGCATTGGCCTCTACCGCTTCGGCAAGCTCGGTCTGAACCACACCCACATGTTCCGATACGTGCAGGCCGGATCGAAGCTGGCCATCGTCTTCTCTCGCAGCGGTGAGCATCACGAGCTCACCGTCTCTCGACGAAGGCAGGGGGACGGGCTCTTTCTCACCTTGAGCGAGGACCCTCGAGAGCAGGGCAAGTCGATGACCTACCGCCGGCGGGTGATGCCCAATGACGAGCCCTCGGACTTCACGTCGGCGCCGGCCGGCTTCAACCGAATGTGGATCCACACGCTGCGCTCCCAGAAAGGGACCGACGCCTTCGCGATGTACCAGTTCCAAAAGCCGGACGACTCGGGCCGAGGGCGTGGCTGGTTTCACCATGGCGACTACGACGAGTGGACCACCGAGAGCCTCGAATACGTGAAGCGCGGCAAGACGCTGCAGCTGAACTTCGAGCTGGTGGAGCAGCAGACCCAGACCGGCTTCGCGGTCCGCCGCACCGGCGATGGCCGCGTCCTGGAGCTGGAGCGAGACCCCCGGGGCTTTTGGCAGCGGCGGGTCTTCGTGGACCAGGGGCCCAGCTTCGCCATGGCCCACTCGATGTTTCTCGACGTGGGTCTGCGCTGAGAGGGCCGCCCCGCCGCGCTCAGCCGGCGCCGCTCTCTTCCGACTTCACCGCCGACAGGTTGGGCTTCCCGAAGCGCTCCGCGTAGTCGGCGGCGCTCGCCTTCACCACCGCCCGGGCCTCCGCCCGGTCGTAGACCTCGACGATCTCCACGGTTCGGTTCGTGTCGTGGGGCCCGGTCTTGTAGGTCAAGAAGTAGTGCTGCAGCCGGTCGACGAGGATCTTGGGGAGCGCGTGCAGCTCGTTGATCTCGCCGTACACGAAGTCCCCGTCCAGTACGGCGACGATTTTGTCGTCGGCTTCACCGCCGTCGATCATCCGAAAGCCGCCGACCGGCTTCGACTCCAGCAGGATGTTGCCGTGCAGCACCTGCTTCTCGGTCAGCACCAAGATGTCGAGGGGGTCCTGGTCGCCCACGACCTTTCGCTGGCCCCCCCGGCAACGCTCCGCCACTTTCTCGTCGCACAGAGTTCGGGGGATGAACCCGTAGAGCGCTGGACAGACGTTCGAGTACTTCTGGGGGCGGTCCAGCCACAGGTAGCCGGTGTTCTTCTCGATCTCGAATTTGACGGTGTCGCCCGGCGTCATCTCGATGAAGGTGTTGACGGTGTCGGGGGCCCGCTTGCCGATCGGGACGCCGTGCCAGGGATGAGCCTTGAAGCTCTGTTCGAGGGGCCTCTTCACGCCTTCAGAGAGCACGGGGCGGGATCAAGGTGCAAAGCCGAACCGGGGTTCAGGCGGCGGCGCTTTTTCTCCGCACCAAGGTCGGCGGCACGAGAGGCTCGGTGGGGCCTCCCCCCGCCAGTTCGGCCACCCCGGCACTGGCCGTGACCCCGGGTCCATGGTCCGCCGGCCCTTGGCAGCCGGCCAGAGCCCGGTGGTCGCAGGCCATGAGCGCCGCTGCCATGGCCTCGGCCGAGGACCAGCGCTGGCGCGGGTCCAGGGCCAGGCCTCGGTCGATGACCGCGACCAGGTCCGGCGGGAGTTCGGGACGCAGGGCCGAGAGGCGGAGGCGAATCCCCATCTCGTGGGCCCGGATCAGCTCGTCGATCGACAGGGCGTCGACGGGCGGCACGCCAGCGAGCCCTCGGAAGAGGACGCTGGCCGCGGCATAGAGGTCCATCCTGGGGTCGGCCTCTTCGCCCCTGGCTTGCTCGGGCGCCATGGTCTCGATCGTTCCCACGATCACCTCGTCGTCGTGGTCCGAAACCTCGGCCGCGACCCCGAAGTCGAGGAGCTTCACTTCGAAGGAGGCGGTGGGCGAGCGGGCGAGGAAGATGTTCGAGGGCTTCACGTCCCTGTGGACGATGCCGGCCGCGTGGCAGGCGCTCAGGGCGTTCAGCACCCGCCCCATGACCCGGACCAGCTCCCGCGGCCGAAGGCGATGGGCTCGGAAGCTGTGCTCGAGGTCGTGCCCCTCCAAGTACTCGAGGACGAGGTAAAGGGTGCCGTCGGGCTCGCGGCCGGCGTCGAGCACGTCCGCCACCCCATGGTGCCGCACGGCGGCCTGGAGCTGGACCTCCCGATAAAAGCGCAGCTCGTTCTCGGCGTCGCCCGGGCGCAAGACCACACGCTTGACCGCGACTGGGCGCCGCGTCGTCGAGTGACGGCCCTCCCAGACTTCCGCCATGGCCCCTGTCCCGAGGCGGCGCGTGAGCTCGTACTTGCCGGCCACCGTCCGGCCGAGACTCCGGGTGGTCCCCACGCCTCCTACATCGGACGGGTCCCTCCGACTTTGAGTCGAACCTGCGGATTGCCGGCGGTGGCACCGGGTGTTGATCTGCTGACATGGACGGCACCGACCCCGAGGCAGATACGCTGAAGATGGTGCGCTGGCGGCGCTTGGCGCCCTGGTACACCCTCGGCGCCCTGGGGCTTCTGGGAATCGCCGGCGCCTTCGGCCTGCTCTTCGTCATCAGCCGGGAGCTCCCCACCCTCAACAGCCTCGGGGACTACGACCCGCCCCAGGCCACCGTGGTCTACGGAGCCGACGGCGAGCTCATCGCGCGCTTCGCCCGGGAGCGCCGCACCGTCGTGCCCTTCGAACGCATCCCCAGCGTCATGGTCGAGGCGGTGGTGGCGGCCGAAGACGCCGGCTTCTTCGAGCACGAAGGCGTCGACTACTTCGGCATCCTTCGGTGCCTGGTGAAGAACACGGTGGCCGGCCGCAAGGCCTGCGGCGGCTCGACCATCACCCAGCAGACGGTGAAGACCTTCCTCCTCAGCCCCGAGAAGACCTACACCCGTAAGCTCAAGGAGCTGATCCTGGCCAAGCGCCTGGAGGAGGCCCTGAGCAAGAACGACATCCTCTACCTGTACCTCAACCAGATCTACTTCGGTCACGGCGCCTACGGGATCCAAGAGGCGGCCCGGGTCTACTTCGGGGTCGACGTGGAGGATCTCGAGCTGGAGCAAGCAGCCTTGCTGGCCGGCCTCCCCAAGTCGCCCTCGCGGCTCGACCCCTACGCCCACGGCAAGGAGGCGAAGGACCGCCGGCGCTACGTGCTGGAGCGCATGGCCGCCCTGGGCATGATCGACGAAGCCCGGCGGGCTGAAGCCGAGGCCGCCCCCCTGGCCCTGGACGGAGGCACCGCCGAGGAGGCCCTGGACAGCAGCAGCCACTACGCGGCTCATGTTCGGCGCCTTCTCGAAGAGCGCTTCGGGACCGAAGCCCTCGAAGGCGGCCTGACCGTCTACGTCGGGGCCCGGGCCGAGTGGCAGTCGGCGGCGGAGGCGGCCCTGGAAGATGGCCTTCGGGCCTTGGACAAACGCCGGGGCTGGCGCGGGCCCATGGCCCACGTCGAGGCCCCCGCGCTCTCGAAGCTCCGGGCCGCCCTCGGCGCGCGCCTGGAGGGGGTCTCCTTCAAGGGCGGAGAACCCGCGGTGTGGGACCTCGAAGGTCCGGTCGAAGACCCCGAGACGGTCCCTCTGCGGCAGCTCCGCCGAGGCGAGATCTACGGAGGGTTCGTCATCGACGTCGAGGCCGACCGGGCCCTGGTCGACCTGGGAGGTCGACAGCTTCGCGTGCCCTTTCGCCCCGGCATGACCTGGGCCCGCCCGTTTCGGGACGGTCTGTGGTCGGCGCCGCCCCGAAAAGCGAACGAAGTGGTCGAGGTTGGGGACGTGGTGCAGGTCGCGGTACTGGAGCTCCCCGAGAAGGGACGAGGGACCGGACGGCTCGAGCAGACCCCCGAGGCCCAGGGCGCGGTGGTGGTCATCGATCCCGACACCCGAGAGGTCCGAGCCTTGGTCGGAGGACGAGGCGTCGGCGCTGGCCACTTCAACCGGGCCGTCCAGGCCAAGCGCCAACCCGGCTCCACCTTCAAGCCCTTCGTCTACGCCGCCGCCTTCGCCACCCGCCGCTTCACCCCGGTCTCCCGCTGTCTCGACGCGCCCCGGGTCTATCGCGACCCATGGACCGGCCGCTCCTGGAAACCCGAGAACTACGGCGGGCGCTTCGACGGCGACATCAGTCTCCGGCGTGCCCTCACCCTGAGCAAGAACCTGTGCTCGGTGGAGCTCATCGACCGCGTCGGTGTCGACGCGGTGATCAGCATGGCCCGAGCGGCCGGGATCGAGAGCCCGCTGCCGAAGTCCCTCACCCTCGCCCTCGGCTCCGGCGAGGTCAGCCCGCTGGAGCTGGTCAACGCCTACGCGACCTTGGCCGACGGCGGGCTGCGGGCGGAGCCGATCTTCCTCCGCAAGGTCGTCTCGCCCGAGGCTGAGGTGCTGGTCGAGAATCGAGCCGACGCCAAGCCCAGCATCCCGGCTGGCGTGGCCTTTCAGATCACGAGCCTCATGGAGTCGGTGGTCGAAGAGGGGACGGCCCGGGGCGTTCGAGGTCTCGGCCGCCCGGTGGCGGGCAAGACCGGCACCACGAACGAAGCTCGTGACGCCTGGTTCCTAGGCTTTACACCCGAGACGGTGGCGGGGGTCTGGATCGGCTTCGACGACAACAAGCCCCTGGGCCCCTCCGAGACCGGCGGCCGGGCCGCCATTCCCGTGTGGCTCGACCTGATGGAGACGGTCACCGCCTCCCGAGAGCCCCAGGCCTTTCGGCCGCCGTCCGACCTGGTCTTCGCGCGGGTCGAGGTGTCGACGGGCCGCCTCGCGCCGGCCGGCATCGAGGCCGAAACCCGCCTGGAGGCCTTTCTGCCCGGCACCCAGCCCGAGGAAGTGTACGAGGAGGCGGTCCCCGCCGACCGCGGGCTGTGGGAGGACTATTGAAGCGACTGGTTCTCCTCTTCGGCGCCCTCGGGCTGGGCTTGGTTTTCGGGGTCTTCGTCCTCCCCGATGAGGGGGCCCTCACGCTCGGCCCCACCCGTGTAGACCACGCCGATGGGCTGGTGGTCCTCCGGAGCAGCGTCTTCCGAGGAAACCGGGACGCCGGCACCTTGGTAGCGCTGTATGCCGATCTGGACGAGCTGCAGCCGGTCATCATCGAAAACGACGGGAAGTCCCTTTCCGAGCTCGCGCCTGACGCGGCGGCGGTGGTCAACGGAAGCTTCTTCACGCCCGAGGCGCGACCGACCGGCCTGCTGGTCAGCGAAGGCGAGCGCATCTTCCCCTTCGTCCCTCGGGGCGGCGCGGCCGGCAGCGGCGTTCTCACCATCTCGCAGGGACAGGTCGCGCTCCACCCCCGAAGCGGATACGAGCCCGAGACCGCCTCCTTTGCGATCCAAGCCGGTCCTCGGATCCTGGAGCCCAGCGGGGACCGTGGGATCAAAGGCGACGACGGCTCACGGGCCAATCGGACCGCCATCGGGGCGAGCGTCGAAGGGCGGCTCGCCATCGCGGTGGTCCATGACCGAGAGGGCGGCCACAGCCTCGGCCTGACCCTCTTCGAGCTTCAGCGCGTGTTCGAGCTGCTCGGCGAGCGGCACCCCGAGCTCGGCTGGACGACCGCCCTCAACCTGGACGGCGGCGCTTCGACCGGTCTTTGGGTCTCGACCCCGAACGTCCGCCTGCGCGAATCTACGCCGGTCCCGTTCGCGATCGCGCTGCGGGCCCGGTCCACGCCTTGAACGACGCTCTCCTCAGCCTGCTCCTCGCGTTTCCGTTTCCCGCCGGCTGGGACGCGTCTTTGGAGCGTCGGCCCGGAGAGCCGGTCGCCGCCTGCGCCGCAGGCGTCCCCGACTCGACCGAGGAGCGCTTCTTCGGCGCCCTTCAACGGCGCCTCGGTCCGCAGGTGCCGAGCCTCTGGCTCGACGACTGCGGGTCGGCGTCCATGGCCCGGGCCCGCCGGGAGGGCGCGGAGTTCTTGCTCGCCCTCTCGCCCGAGGCCCTGGCCTTGTGGCGCGTCGACCCTGGCCTGTGGGCGGCCGAGCCCACCCGCCCCGTGCTCGTCCACGCCACGCCGATGGAGCGTCCCCGGGCCCGGCTTGCGTGGGCCCGGCCCCGGCGAGAACGGGTGCTCGCAGAGCCCGCCCTCGCCCTCGCCGCATGTCGAGGCTCGCTCTACGCTGTGCACCGCGATCAGCTGCAGCGCCTGAGCGACGGCCAGCGCATCGACCTGCGCCCGCTCCGGCCCGGGGTCCGGGTCCGGGCGGGGGTCGCCCGAGCCAGCTGCGCGGACGAGGGCCTGGTCATCGCTCACGCCGACTACGCGCGCAGCGGCGTCGTCGACCTCGGCGCCTTTGCCTGGCGCGATTTCTCGAACGGTCTGCGCTGGGCCGAGGCCGAGCCCGGCTGGCTGGTGGCTCGCAATCAGAGCGGCACCAACCGCTTCGCGCCCGACGTCGCCATTCGAGACCGCAACCGCAGCCGCTCCGAGCGCTGGAGGCCCTGGGTGGACGCCGCCGGCATGGGCCCCGGCTTCGTGTGGGTCGACACTGAGGGTCGGCTGCACCGAGGCGAGGACGTCCTGCCGACTCGGGTGGGCCGGGGTCTATTGGTGGCGCACGGGGATCCACCAAGGATCCTGGCCTCATCGCCGTCGGCCGAGGAGGACGGGATCTTGGTTCTCGACGAGACCGGTCGGCTCGAGGACCGCATCCCCGTGCCGGGCGCGATCCGCGACCTCGCCCTGGGCGAAGATCACGTCCATGTCCTGACCGAGATCGGCGGGGTCTCGGAGATTTGGCGGGTTGGGGTCGAGGGCCTTCGGTGATCCCGCTCCTCATGCTCTCCCTGCTTCAGGCGCCCCACCCCAGCTACGGCGGGCGCCTCCCGTGGGGCGTCGACGCGCCCGAGCTGGACGACGGCCTCTGCGCCCGGGGGACCGCAGCCGAGCTCCTGGTCTCCGCGCTCGCCTTCGAGCCGCTCGTCCGCGCCGGCGGCGGACCGAGCTTGGCCCGGGAGATCCGGATGGAGGGCAAGGAGCTCGTCGTGATGCTCAGGACCGACGTCGAGACCCACGAAGGCCGAAAGATGAGCGCCGCCTTCGTGGCCAAGGCCCTCCGCCAAAACGCCGAGCCCTGCGGGCTGGCCGGCCACTTGGCTGGGCGGCCCGAGGACGCCATCAGCTTCGATCCGCTCCTGGCATCGGTTCGGCTGGAGCTCGCCCAGCTGCCCCCCGAGCCGGCGGCGTGGTTGGCCGGGGTGCCCATCGCCGTCCGGCGAGAGGGCAGCTGGCTGGGCACCGGCCCCTTTCGCTTGGACGGCGGGGCCCTGGTGGCCTTTGCCGGCCATCGTGACGGGCGGCCCTATCTGGACGCCCTCGTCTTCGACCCCGAAGCGGATGGCCCTCGTCCCTCAGCCGGCGGAGCGCTCCGTGTCGACTGGTATCTGCGGGTCGCCGACAAGGACCGAAGCTTGACCGACGCGCTGTCCGCCATCGTCCCGAGCGACGCCCTCCTCCGCTTCCTCCCCGAAGGAGCGATGGCCCTTCAGATCCCCCGCTCCCACCCAGGTTCGGCCCCTGCCGGGCGCTGGCGGCTCGCCGACGAGCCCGCGCTCCCCGACTCCTTCCTCGCCCGCCTCCAGCTCGACCTCTCACGAGCCGGCCTGATGCTCGAGCTCGCCCGCAGCCGCCGACCCGGACCCCATCTCGTCTTCATGCCCGTGTGGTCTTGGAGCGATGCGGCGGACACCGAGCGCTGGCTCGCCGCTCTTCGGGCCAGCGACGGGCTCGCCCCCGAGGTCATGGCCCGCCTCGCCGCCGAGCCCGACGCGCCTTGGGCCGAGGCCTTCGCCCGGGCGGGGCTGGTCCCCATCGCCGGCTGGCGGGTGGCGCCGCCGGCGGGGCCCGCAGATCCCCGGCGCACCTCGGACTGGACCCCGAGCCCGGACCGGGCCGCCCCCTGATGCTGACCCTCGGCCGCAAGCTGGCTTTCCTCTTCCTCCTCGTGCTGGCCCTCCCCCTCGGCGCCCAGATCCTGAGCTTTTGGCGCTCCGACGCCGCGATGCAGGATGCCCTGCAAAATGAAGAGCAGCGTCGCGCCGCCGCCATCGAGGCCCTCTCCCGCCAGCAGCTAAAGGCGCTCTCGACCGCCGCCCAACAGGTCGCGGGGACCCTCGACGGCCTCGCCCTCCCTCGAGATCTCGGCCGAACAACAGGCGCCGAGCTGACGCCGCTGGCCGAGCTGGTCCGTCTCGGAACCACGCCTCAGGTCGAGGCCTCCTTGCACCTGCCCACCAAGCGGGGCGACCCGCCGCCCGACTTCGCCCTCGGCGAGGCGGGCGCCGGAGTGGGTCGGGTCTTCGTACCCGGCAACCCGCCGCGCCCCGAGCTGGCCTGGGTCGCTTGGCGTCGTTTTCGAGACGACGCGGGCCAGGCCCACGCTATCTGGCTCGGTCAACCCCTCCGCGGCAGCGGCCTGGACGCTTTCGCGGCCGCTGCCGGCGGGGCATGGCGGGCCGGCACCGCCTCCGGTGGGCGCCCTCCCGCCGAGCCCCACACCACCGTGAAGGCCCGGCTTCCCGGGGTGGACGGCGGCGAGCTGTGGCTGGAGCTCGAGGTCCCGGCCAGCCCCTGGCCCGAACTGAAGCGCGCCTTCGTCCGGCGCCAAGCCACGACCATCGCCTTCGCCCTCATCTTCGGCCTGCTGTGCGCGTGGCTGTTCAGCCGAAGCATCGGCCGGCCCGTCGCCGCCCTCACCCGCGCCGCCCGCTCGGTGGCCGGAGGGCGGCTCGACCAAGAGGTCGCCGTGCGCCGGCGGGACGAGCTGGGGCAGCTCGCCCGCGCCTTCAACGAGATGACGGTCCGCCTCGCGGCGGCCCAGCGTAGGCTCCGGCGCAGCGAACGGATCGAAGCGTGGCGGGAGGCGGCTCAGCGGGTGGCCCACGAGGTCAAGAACCCGCTTTTTCCCATTCGACTGGCGGCGGAGACGGTCGAGAAGGCGGTCAAGCGAGGTCACCCTGATCTCGCGCAGATCGTCTCCCGCAGCACCGAGACGGTGCTCGAAGAGGTGAAGAGCATCGATCGACTCGTGGCCGAGTTCTCGGAGTTCGCGCGACTGCCGGCTGCGCGCCCGGTACGGGTCGCCGTGGATGGCATCCTCGACCGGGTCCGCGGCTTCGACGAACGGGTGGAGGTCCAACCCGGACCCGACATCCAGGTCACGGTCGACCCGGACCTGATGGGGCGGGCCCTCTTCAACTTGGTGAAGAACGGCCTCGAGGCCTCCCGTCGGGTCCGGGTCGGCTTCGACGGAAAGAGGCGCTGTTTTTGGGTCGAGGACGAAGGGCCCGGCATTCCGGAGGACATCCGAGAACAGCTCTTCGAGCCCTACGTCACCCGGCGCCCCGGCGGGACCGGACTTGGCCTGGCGGTGGTGGAGCGGATCTGCCTCGCCCACGACGCCGAGATCGTCGTCGAGAGCCCGCGCCACCCCGGCGCCGAAGCTCCGGGCAGCCGCTTCGAGATCCAGCTTCCGGAGGCAGGGCGAGCAGAGAGCTGGGCCGACTCAGGCGCTCTCGCGGAGGCGGCGGAAGAGGGCCTCTAGGGCTTCGAGGCCGCAGCGGGGTCGAGCTGGGAGGGGGTGGGGACGATCGTCGGCGCCCGACCAGGCGAGCCGCCGGCGGCGCCCCTCGATGAATCCGAGGCTCGTCACCTCGGGCCAGCGCGTCAGGTCGCCGCAGTCGAGGTCGCGACCGAAGCCAGCTCGGGTGAGGACCAGGTCCGGCGGTCGGCGGAGCCCCTCCCGCTCGAAGCCGAGCCGAAGTCGGCGCCCCTCTTTGGCCCGGGCCAGGAGCCGCTCCAGATCGGCGTCCTCGTCCACCTCGACCAGCGGAGTGTCCAGCCAGGGCCGGATCGGCGGGCCCCAGCGGCCCAGACCGTGCCAGTGCGCGGCGAGGTCGTCCTCGATGAACACGACCTCCTCGTCGCTGGGGTCGGTCCACCGATAGCCCGACTCCGCCTGCTCCAGCCTTTTGGGAGGCCGCAGATGAAGGAGGTCTTCGGCGAGGGCGATCGCCCTCGCGCTTGGCCCGGAAAGCCGAGCTCTGAGGCCCCGCAGGGCCTCGACCGAGCTGGATCGCCCTGCCCGGCCCAGCATGAGCGCGCCCGAAGCCGCCTGGTCCTCGGGCGCGGTGCGGAGCTGGTCCTCCAAGGCGTCGAGGGCGGCGTCGTCGAGGTCCCACTCGGCCGCCACCGCGCCCAAACGGCGGTCGTCGGCGAGCTCGAGGGCGAGATAGACGCTCATCCCTGATCGGGGGTGTCGCCGCCCTCAGCTGGCGCGCCGACCGGCGCCTGCACCGGCTGCTCTTCCTCTTCCTGCGCCACGCTGCAGACCGCCGACACGGTGTCGCCTTTGGTCACTCGGACCAGGCGCACCCCCTGGGTGTTGCGGCCAAGCAAAGAGATGTCGTTGGTCTGCATCCGGATCACCACGCCCTGCTGGGTGATGACCATGACGTGCTCGCCCTCGTGGACCTGACGGATCCCGGTGATGGCTCCGTTCCGGTCATTGACCTTCATCAAGATGATGCCGCGGCCCCCGCGCTGCTGGCCCCGGTACTCCTCGGTCGGGGTCCGCTTGCCGTAGCCACGCTCGGTGACCGACAGGATCGCCGAGCCCGAGTCGAGGACCGTCATGCCGACCACCGCGTCGTCCTCCGACAGCCGAATCCCGCGGACGCCCACCGAGGGCCGACCCATGGCGCGAAGCTCGGCCGCCCGAAAGCGGATCGCCATGCCCAGCCGGGTGCCGAGGAGGACGTCGTTCTCGTCGGTCGCGATGTCGGCCGCGATCAGCTCGTCGCCCTCGGCGATGCCGGCCCCGATGATCCCGCTCGACCGGGGACGAGAGTAGTCGGTGAGCGGCGTCTTCTTCACCGTTCCCTGCCGAGAGCACGTGATCACGTAGGCGTCCTCGACGAAATGCCGCACCGCGAGGATGGCCTGCACCCGCTCGTTCTGCTCCATGTTCACGATGTTGACGAGGGGCTTGCCTCGGGCCGTTCTCCCTCCCTGAGGAAGACTGAACACCTTCACCCAGTAGACACGGCCCCGGTTCGTGAACACGAGCAGGTAGTCGTGCGTGGACGCCACGAAGAGGCGCTCGATGAAGTCCTCGTCCTTGGTGTCCACCCCCGACACGCCTCGCCCGCCGCGCTTTTGGGCGCGATACTCGGTGATCGGCGTACGCTTGACGTAGCCGGAGTGGGACAGCGTCACCACGACCTCCTCCTCTCGGATGAGATCCTCCTCGGTGTAGACGCCGACCTCGCCCGTGATCTCGGTCCGCCGACCGTCGCCGAAGGCGTCGCGAATCTCCTCCAGCTCCTTCACGATCACGTCCATCAGGACCTGTTCCTCGGACAAGATCCGACGCAGTCGCGCCATGTCGTCCTTGAGGCCTCGGGCCTCGTCCCGGAGCTTGTCGGCCTCCAGCGCCGTCAGACGCTGAAGCCGAAGGTCGAGGATGGCCTGAGCCTGGCGCTCCGTCAGGTGAACCGCGCCGGCCGACAGGGCCCCGGTGACCTGCTCGTCCTCCGCCTCCACGAGCTGCTTCAGGTTGCCGAGCTCGGAGAAAGGCTCCTCCATCAAACGCTGCTTCGCGGCCGGCGGATCTTCGGAGCCGCGGATGATCTCGATGACCCGGTCCACGTTGTCGAGGGCGATCAACAGGCCCACGACGACGTGGAACTTGCGCTCCGCTTCGGCGAGCTCGTAGAGGGTCCTCCGGGTCACGACCTCTCGGCGGTGGTCGATGAAGGCGTCCAGACACTCGACGAGGCTGCACAGCTGCGGCTGACCGTTGAGGATGACCTGGACGTTGACGCCGAAACTCGACTCCAGGGCGGTGTGGGAGTAGAGCTGGTTGAGCGTCACCTGGGGACGGGCGTCTCTGCGCAGCTCGATGACGATGCGCATACCTCGCCGGTCCGACTCGTCCCGGATGTCGGAGATCCCGTCGATCCTCTTCTCGCCCACCAGCTCGGCGATGCGCTCGATGAGGCGGGCCTTGTTCACCTGATAAGGGAGCTCGGTTACGACGATCTGCTGGCCGCCCTTCTTGCGCTCCTCGATCTCGGCGACGCCGCGGACTTTGATGCTGCCGCGCCCGCTCTGATAGCCGCGCCGGATCCCGTCCCGGCCGCAGATGATTCCGCCGGTCGGAAAGTCGGGGCCGGGCATGATCTCCATCAGCCGATCGAGATCGCAGTCCGGCTCGCGAATGCGGAGGATGCAGGCATCGACGACCTCCTTCAGGTTGTGAGGCGGGATCGATGTGGCCATGCCGACCGCGATGCCCTGAGCGCCGTTGACGAGGAGGTTGGGGAAGCGATTCGGCAGGACGACCGGCTCGGTCTCCTGCTCATCGTAGTTGGGGATGAAATCGACGGTGTCTTTGTCGAGGTCGGCGAGCATCTCGCCGGCCAGCTTGGTGAGCCGGACCTCGGTGTAGCGCATGGCCGCCGGAGGATCGCCGTCGATGGAGCCGAAGTTGCCCTGACCGTCGACCAGGAGCTCACGCATGGAAAAGGGCTGGGCCAGCCGTACCAGCGTGTCGTAGACCGCCGCGTCGCCGTGGGGGTGGTACTTGCCGATGACGTCACCGACCATGCGGGCCGCCTTCTTGTAGGGGCGATTGAAGAAGTTGGAGGCCTCGTTCATCGCGAACAGAACGCGGCGATGGACGGGTTTGAGGCCGTCCCGAACGTCGGGCAACGCGCGCCCGATGATCACGCTCATCGCGTAATCGAGGTACGAAGTCCGCATTTCGTCCTCGAGTCGGATCGGCATCATCTGGCCTCCGCCGTTGGGCGGAGAGGGCGGGGTGGGATCACCCGGGTCGGCCATTGGGAGGTCTTAGCGAAAGGCTCGGAGGGGGTAAAGCGGCGAGGCGCTCAGCGGCGCACCCAGCCCGGGGGGATGCCGGCCTTTCGGGCCTCCTCCGGGATCTCGACCTGGAGCTCGTGGATCAGCCCGTCGATCTCCTTCTCCAGCTCGTCGAGCTGGTCCTTCAGCTCGAGCTTCCTCTGCCGGCCCCCGGGAAAGAGCGTGTACTCGACCTTGATCGCCAGTCCTTTGTACTCCTCCTGGACCTTCTGGAAGGTCGCGAGCTTGTCGTCGAGCTTCTTCTCGACGGCCGCGATTCGCGCCTGCCACTCCTGCTTCTTGGCTTCCCGCGCTCGGCTCTTGGCCCGCAGGCGGGCGATGGTCTCCTCGATGGCCTTGAGCCGGGCCGCGTTTCGGGCGTCGGCCTCGGCCCGGAGACGTGCTCGCTCGGCCTCGGCCTTGCGCTGCGCCTCCTCGTCCTCGGCCACCTCTTCCCGAACCTTCTCTCCCGCCTTTTTTCGCTCCGCGAGGAGCTTGTTGTAGTGAATGCGACGCTCCTTCGGCAGCTGGGCCAGGCTGTCGGTGTAGACCACCGTTCCGTCGGCTTTGACGTACTTGAAGATCTCGGCCGCGGCGTCCGAGCTCCCCCAACAGAGAAGTACCACTACGAGGGCGAAACGCATGCCTTCAAGATGGCATCCGCGTCACCGGCCGGCAATCCGAGATGCCGGGTGACGCCCCGCACCGCATCGCTTACGCTGGCGCAGTGGGACAGCTGCCCTTCAGCTTCCGAAAGCAGGTGCGCCCCGCCGAGCCGAGGGCGGAGCCCGAGGACGATGCGCCGGTTTCGCCCCGAACCGCGC
>CAYZFR010000051.1:0-22879 GCA_964477875.1 uncultured Myxococcales bacterium | reverse complement strand
ATGAGGCCCGTCGCCGCCATCAACAGCAGGAAGGAAGGCGAGCCCAGCGGTCCGCGGGCGCCGGGCGCCGTGCTGCAGCCACCGGGTACGGGGATGCAGATGTCGTCGTTTGGATTCGCCTCACAGTAGGGCTGTCCGTCCACCACGATGGCCAGGACCTGGGTGTCGATCTGGCCGAGGGCATCCTCCGCCTGGACGCTGAAGCCGAAGCGCCCCGCCTCGGTCGGCACGCCGGTGACGAGGCCGTCGCTGCTCAGCTCCATGCCCGGGGGCAGGGTGCCCAGGCCGGGCACCTCGCTCCAGGTGATGGGGTCGGTGCCGCGGATGGCGGTCAGCTCCTGCACGTAGTCCGGCTGGTCCAGCTGGGCCTCCGGCAGGCCGAAGGTCGAGATGGCGAAGTCGCGCCCGCTCACCTCGAGAATGAACTGCGCCGTGTCGAACAGCCCCGTCGCGTCCTGCACCCGGATCTCGAAGGGGAAGCGACCCGCCTGGGTCGGCGTCCCGCACAGGATACCCGTGAGCCCGGCCTCGTCGTCGTTCAGCTCCATGCCCGGAGGCGGTGAGCTGACGAAAGACCAGCTGTAGGGCGCGGTGCCGTTGATGGCCTCGAAGCGGATGACCGCCTCCTCTTCGTCGCAGGGCAGCGCCTCGTTCACGATGGGGCTGGGCAGAGGCTGCTGCGCGATCTGCACCGTGCCGTTCGGGTTGAGGATCCGGAGCACCAGCTCCCGGGTCGCGACGTTTCGGATGTCCTCGGGCAGGGCATCCTCGACGCGGAAGACCAGGTTGGCCGATCCGGGCGCGGTGGGCGTGCCAGAGAGGCGCCCGGTGGCGCTGTCGAAGGTCAGACCGTTCGGGAGCGCGTCCTCGTTGATGATCGAGAAGGTGTAGGGCGGCGCGCCGCCCACCGCGATGAGGGTGACGTCGTAGGCCCGGTTGGCGATGCCCGAAGGCAGCGAGGGGCTGGCGATGTCGATCTGCACCGTCGGCGGGGTCACGATGATGATGAAGTCGCGCTCCGCGAAGGCGGTGCCGGACTGGGCCCGGAGGGTGAACTCGAAGAGATCTTCCTCCGTGGGCGTGCCCGAGATGATGCCGGTCGAGGACTCCAGGCTCAGGCCGGGGGGCAGCTCGCTGCCCGGCGCCAGAGCCCAGGTGATGGGCTGGGTGCCGCCGGAGGCGAAGGCGCCGACCTCGTAGGGGACACCGGAGGTCGCCCGAGGGAAGGAGCTGGTGATGAACTGGATCACCGCCTCGAACACGCTCAGGGGCTGCGAGGTCACCGAGACGTTGTTGGCCAGGAAGACCTCCCGGACGGTCTCTCCAGGGTTCGCCACCAGGCCGAGGAAGAAGTTTCCGGCCTGCACCGTGACCGGCACCGTCACCGTGTCGACGGAGATGTCGTCTTCGCCGACCGGAAGCTGGGTGTCGAAGGTCCCGAGCAGGATGTCGCTCTCGGGGTCGATCGTCTGGTTCGTCGACAGGTAGTACGCGTAGGGCGTGACCGTCGAGTCGGCGTTGCCGACGTTGGCGATGCTCCGGGTGACCGCGAGCTGCTCGCCGCCGGCGGCCGAAGTCGAGGTCGCGATGATCCGGGTCTCGAAGTCCGGCGCCGGCTGAACGAAGGTGACCGGGGTCCGGTTCGCGATGTTTCCGTTGCCTTCGCGAACGGCGAGGATCCGAACGTTGTTGGCGCGGTTGGGATCCGGCACCTCGAAGGAGACGTCGGCCGCCGAGCCGATGAAGAAGGACGCGGTGGAGGTCAGGACGGGGGCCGCGACCTCGTCGATGAAGGTCCGAAGCTCTCCCGCCTCCAGGGTCACGACCGGCGACTCGAAGAGCACCTCGTCGTTCTGGGTCCGGATGATGTCGTCCTCGGAGAGGAAGTGGGTGTACTGGAAGTCTGCCTCCAGCGGCCCGCGGTTCTCGATCGTGACCTCGATCTCGAAGAAGCTTTGGCTGGTCGGAGAGCTCGAGAAGATGAACTCGGGTACGACGCCGCTGTCGACGAAGAGGTCCGAGCCTTGGACCCGGACGCCCGAGCTGGGGGTCGGCAGGCCGGGGGTGATGGCCGAGTTGTTCAGCTCGTTGGCTTCGACCACGCCGTTGGAGGGGTCGATGGCCACCGCTACATTGTAGTCGGCCGGCGGGACGCTCCGAGGCAGGCCGAACTGAATGTTGGTGTTGACGCAGTCGGCGCCAGCCCCGTTACCGGTCACGAAGACCTGGCTGGTGAAGGCCTGCTCGTCGCCGAAGTCGAAGGCCGGATCCACCGAGAAGAAGATCGTGACGGGGATGAAGCCGGTGAAGTCGAGCCCCGACGAGCAGAGCTCGAAGGACACGCTGATCTGGTCGCCGGTGCTGACCTGGTTGCCGCTCTGGTCGGTGCTGAAGCTCAGGGAGCTGGGCGTGATCAGGAAGTCGACCGCGTTCACGAAGGTGCCGCCGGCGACGATGTTGTTGTCGTTGGGCTGACCGTCGGTCACCTCCTGGATCCGGTTTCGCGGGTCGACCTGGACGATGACGACGTAGCGGCCCGGCGGTAGGTTTACCGGGATGGTGATGTCCTCCACCACCGAGGCGCCGGTGCCGTCGAACTCGACGTCGAAGGTGCCGCCGAGCTGGGCGTCGCCGTTGAGGCCGAGGTCGAGCTCGTCGTCCTCGGAGGCGTAGATACGGTACTCCATGGTGTCGTCCGAGGGGACGGCCACGCTGTCGAAGGTCAGGGTCAGGTCCAGGTCCGTGCCCGGTGGGAGGTTTTCGTCGAAGACGATGTTCGAGCCGGCGATCGTGTAGTCGGAGCCGGACTGGAAGCGGTCGTCGACCCCGGCGGGGTCGTCGTTGACCGTGAAGCCCAGGTTGTTGCCCTCGCTGATCTCGGTGATGTTCATCATCGTGTCGACCTCGCAGCCTGCGTAGTAGAGGCCGGGGGCGATGGCCGGCAGAGTGCCGGAGACGGTGATGGTCTGGACGTTGACCTTCTGCAGATTGGGCGTGGTGAGGGTGCCCAAGATGGGGTCGGATCCGTCGGGCACCGCGTCGGCGGAGACGGTGACGCGGACGTCGGTGGTGCCGACGAAGGGGGCGCCGTTGTTTTGGATGGTGACGTCGACGTTGGCGGTTTCACCGGGATTCACCCCGCCGGGGTTGGTGACCACGCAGTCCAGGACCTCGAGGTCGAAGGCGGTCCCGAACTTCTGGTCCGCGACCGCGATGTTGTCATCCTCGACCTCTTCGTCGAAGTCGTCCGCGGGATCGATCTCGGCGATGAGGAAGAAGTCGCCCACCGCGATGCTCGCCGGGACGGTGATGGTGGTCTCGACGTCGGTGGCCCCGTTGGGCGCATCGGCGGTCAGCGAGCCGACGAGGGTGTCGGAGGTGGTGTCGAGCTCGTCGTCGGTGGACAGGTAGATGTCCATCTCCACGCCGGTGGCGGTGTCTTGGCCCCGGTTGATGAAGGTGACGGTGCCGGTGGCGGTCTCGCCGGGCAGGGCGCCGCGCAGGAAGGCGCCGAAGCGGACGGCCAGCTCGGGCTCATCCTTGAGACCGACGACGACCTTGGTGTCGCTGAAGCTGTTGAAGTCGGCGTCCTGGCAGGTCTCGCTATTGGTGCAAGGGTCGAAGGCGTCGAAAAAGTCACCGGTCACGCCGGTGTTCTCGTAGCCCATGACGCCGGTCGTGCAGCCGAACTGGCAGTTGGAGAGGGAGCCTCCGTAGTGGATCTCGAAGGTGCCGTCCTCGTTGAGCCAGAACTGCATGTTGGCCGGGTCCGACGATGCTCCTCCCCCGAGCATTCTGAAGTCCTGGTACTCGATGACGAAGGAGCGGTTCGGCGACGTGCCGACGGTTCCGGTCACCATCGTGACGTCGTCGAGCCGATTCCAAAAGCCGGCGATGAGCTCGTTGGGCGCCGCGGGGTCGGGCAAGCCGTCCGAGAATGAGGAGTAGATGTTACTGAAGGTGGTGGTGTCGGTAAACGAGATGTAGCCCGACTCGTTCGCCCGCACCTCGTCGTAGTCCGTCCCCAGGTAGTTGAACGTGAAGGGGATCGTGATCAGGGGCGAGGAGGAGCTGAACCGGGACTGCACGGTGGTCGTCGTGACGTTCCGAGACGACAGCGTCTCGAAGGTGCTGGTCTGTTCGGAGGTCTCGTAGAACCGGTCGTCGGGCAGCTCGACCTGGGCCGAGGCTGGCGCGGAGATCAGGGCGCCGGCGAGGGCGACGGCGGCGCCGCCGAGGAGGGCTCGTGAGGGTGTTGGGTTCATGGTGATGCGACTCGCTTTCATCGTGGGGTCTCTTCGGAAACCGCCGTCATCAGACGCGGTGGGAGCTCGGCAGCTCGGGAATGATGGAGGGGCTCGGCGGGTTCTCATGTCGTTTCCTTGCGCCGAGTGGGTTTGCATTGTGCGCTTCCCCACGACGGCCTCACCGCCAGGGACCCGTGTCACACTCGAGACACGTGACCCTCGCGACGCCGAAAGAAACTCGTTATTCCCCACGGAAAGGTCAAGCCGGCCCTGCATCCTGCAAGTGCCTGGAATTACTGGCTCAATGAGAGTAAACCCGTGTAAGAGAACGTAGGTAAAAAGGTAAGAAAGCTCGCGGGTTAACCATGCATAAGCCGGGGCTCCGTGCCGATCCGAACACCGCCGTCAGCAAGATGGCGGCATTTTTTCGTGATGGATCGAGCGCAGAGCCAGCACTCACGAGGACTGAAGGAGGACGAGCACGCTCAACCCGAGCGTGAAGGCGCCCACGCACAACGCCGCCATCGCGACCACGCGCAGGAACACCCACCTCCGCCTCGGCCGCTCTCCGATCCGCACCGCGGCAGGCGTAGAAGACCTCGCCCCAGCCGGCAAGCCTGGGCTGTCATGCAGGACGGGTTGCGGTCGAGCTCGCGGGATCAACGGACCCGGCTGGCGACATGTACAGGCGATCCGAGATCACGAGGCCGAGAATCGGCCGAATTGACCACCGGATCCGGGTTTGCTACCGGCGAGCGGCTCACCGAAGGACGGAACGACGAGATGATGAAGAAGCAGAAGCTGGGCCTGATGGCCCTCTTGGCCATGAGCGGATGGGCGTGTGAGGAGACCGTCATCGAGCGCGTCCCGGACGTCGAGTGCAACAACCTCGACTTCGGGGAGGTGGCGGTCACGGAGACCCGGGACCTCACGATGGAGTGTAGGAGTACGGGATCGGGTGCGCTCGAGGTCGAAAATATCGTCATCGAAAACCCGAGCGACAACGTACAGGCGGCCTACAGCCTGACCGATCCAGAGGGGGCGAGGGCGGCCCTCGACGGCCTGGCACCAAACGAGACCGCGATGATCGAGGTTCGCTTCACGCCGTGCGCCGCCGCCACCATGAATCCTGGCGGCATCGGCAGCTGCCAGCCCGGGCCGGCCGACGGGAGCCTGACCCTGCTCGACAACGTAGACGACAACGGCCCCTCTGGCCCCTCCTCGTTCCAGCTCGCCGGGGTGGCGGCCCTTCCTCCGAACCCTCGCTTCCGCTGCGACGTCTCGGGAGGCGGCATGGGATGCGGCAACACCAACACCAACAGCAACTTCAGCGACTGCCGGCAGCTGAACTTCGGCGCCATCGGCGTCGATGGTCAGGCCTGCGACCTGTACGTCGAGGTCATCAACGAAGCCCGAGACGACGTGGACGGGGACGGCCAGAGCGAGGCCGTCGCGCCGTTTCAGATCTTCGATTTCTCTTTCAACATCTTCGACGGCACCTCCGACGTCGACCTCCCCATCTCGGCCGAAGAGGCCGGTTTCCGCGTCCTCGCGGTCGACCGGATGGACGAAAGCGGCAATCTGGTCCCGGTCGACCCGCCCGAGCCCTTGAACCCCGGCGCCACCAGTCCCTGGACCATCCCCGGAACCGGAGACGAGGAGCGCCGGCTGTTCGTGGTCCGGCTGGAGCCCACCTCGGCCGGCACCTTCCTGGGTGACCAGATCGACGGCGACGGCCTCATCATGCAGACCAACGCCGCCGACGAGGACTCGGACGGCACCGAGAACATCGGCATCCTGGGTACGGTGCAGGTCCCCGAGTTGGCCATCACCTGCGACGGCAGCCAGGTGCGGTGCGGCGACGACCTGCGCTTTCGCGACGTCGATCTGAACGTGGAGAGCACCAAGACCTGCAACCTCTCCCAGGTCGGGGACGGCTCTTTGAACATCACCTCCGCCGAGCTCAGCGGAGACGACGAGCTCACCCTGCAGGGCCTGAACGCCCCCATCATGAATGTGCTGTCCGAGCCCTTCATTCTCGCCTACACGCCCACCGACGGCACGCCGGACACCGCGAGCCTCACCATCGAGTCCAACGATCCCGGCAACTCACCCTGCCAAATCAACATCCTCGGCGGCGATCTGCCTTCGCTGCGGGCGCGACCCAACACCCTGTTCTATCAGTCGACCGGCACCATGCGGGTCTGTCAGGACCTGACGGTCCAGAACGTCGGCGACGCCGACTTGGTGCTCGACGGAGTGGAAGTCGAGGTCGAAGAGCAGAACGCCGAGTCGGCCGACGATTTCAGCTTCACCGAAGAAACCTTTCCCATCACGGTGGCCCCCGACGGCGAGGTCACTTTCGAGGTGTGCTACGAAAACGATGACAACTCGACATTCGACGCCGCCGACTTGGTCATCGCCAGCAACGATCCCTCCAGCCCGGATTTCGTAGCGCTCCAAGCAGAGACCGACCCCTGCTTGGGGCCGGCGGTGAACTTCACCATCAACCCCATCAACATGCGGAGCTTCCTCTGCGCTCGGGGCGAGAACGACCTGCCCGGCGAGGGACCCGAGAACATCATCAGCCTCAGCGACAGCTTTGGCGGGGGCACCATGGACGAGCCGGCCACCGTCGTCTCCTGTGAGCTAGAGGTGATCCTGGGGTCGGTCCTCAATTTCGACCCCAACCCGACTACGCTGCAGGGAGACAACCTGGAGGTTCGGGTCGAAGCGCTGCCCTTCATGGGCAGCGGCCGGCAGGTGGCCATCGAGGCGACCTGCACCAACAGCTGCGGCAGCCAAGGCTCGGCGGTCGAACGACTCGCCATCTTCCCCAAATCCAGCGAGAACTGCCCCTGACCTCAGGGGGGCGCCGGCGCCCCCCCTCCGCTCGCTCCCTCGGTCTCTCGCTAGGGGCCCCCCTGGAGGATTGGGCGGTGGGCGTGGACGGATGGGGGTCGGGGGGTTCAAAGTGAAGGCGTGGAGCTGACGCCTGAGCGGATCCAGACCCACCTTCGCTTCGACGTGGAGCGCTTGCGGGCCTCGGCCCAGCGGCTCTTCGAGGTGGAGACCCATCTGTGGAAGCTGCGGGATCACCTCGAGACCAGGGCGCAACGCCTGCGGGTTCAGGCCATGGACGCCGGGGCGGCGGAGCTCGGCGGCTCGGCCTCTCGGACCCAGGTTTGGTACGCCCAGGCCCAGGCAGCGGCGGAGCTGGCCAAGACCGCTACCATGCAGGGCATTCTGCGGCCCAACGGCCGGCTGGCCCTCATCGCCGCCATGGCCCTCAACCGCTGGGTGAACGCGCTGCAGAGCTTGTCCGAGGCGCCGGTGTCCGAGGCCGTGATCGCCCGGCACGTCCAGGCCGGGCGGCTGGCCCACCGGACCCTGCGGACCCTGAAGCCGCACTCCGGCATGCGGCGCTACTGCGGCGTGCTGACCAGCTCGCTCGTGGTGTCCGAGTTCGTCCATCCGGACAACGAGGCGCAGATCCGAGAGGAGATCCAAAAGGGGATCACGCGGGCCAAGCTGGATCGTCACCGCTCGGACGAGGTCATCCTGGAGGCGGTGTCGGCCGCCCTCCGCACCGGGGCTCGGCTGGCCGAATCGACGGCCGAAAAGGCCGAGCCCAAGGCGCGGGAGCTGGCCGCCCAGGCGGAGCGGGTGGAATCGGACGTCGAGGCTCGGCTCACCGGCCCCAGACGGGTGGACTGAGGGCGGTGGACCGAAGGCTCGCCAGGCCCAAATTACTTCCCGTCGGAGCCGAGGCGGCCTAGGGTCCAGGCCGACATGCGGGCCATCAAAGCCAGTGTGAACTTCGAGACGCAGCGGATGTTCCGCAGCGACTTCCTGGAGTTCTTTTCTCGCATCCCGCCGTGGCAGCCGCCGGCCATCTTCGTGCCCGTGATCGTCTGGCAGGTGTACTCGGGCTTCTCCGCCGGCCAGGGCTTGCTCGGGGTGATGGCCGGCTTCGCCTCGGGCCTTCTGATGTGGTCCTTGACCGAGTACTGGCTGCATCGGCTCGTCTTTCACTACGAGCCGAAGACCGCCCTCGGTAAGCGCCTGATCTGGGTCCTGCACGGCGTGCACCACGACTGGCCGAACGACAGGATGCGCCTGGTGTTTCCGCCCGGGCTATCGATCCCGCTCGCCTTCTTGTTCTTCTTTTTGTTCACCGCCGTGTTCGGGCCGGTGTGGCGGCACGCGATCTTCGCCGGCTTCGGCGCAGGCTACCTTGCCTACGACATGATCCACTACGCGACCCACCACTATACGAGCGAGAACCCCGTCTTCAAATACCTGCGCAAGTACCACATGGCGCACCACTTCAAGCACGAGCCGACCCGCTACGGCGTCACCTCTCCGCTCTGGGATTACGTCTTCGGGACCGCCCCCAAGAGCTGACGCTCGAAGCGTGCGGATCCACCGACTCTCGGAAGAGGTCGCGAACCAGATCGCCGCCGGCGAAGTGGTGGAGCGGCCCGCTTCAGCGGTCAAAGAGCTGGTCGAGAACGCCCTCGATGCCGAGGCGAGCCGGGTCCAGGTCCGGGTGGAGGAGGGCGGTCGTCGCCTCATCCGGGTCAGGGACGATGGTCAGGGGATGGCGCCCGAGGACGCGGTCACCGCCCTGGAGCGCCACGCCACCTCCAAGATCAGCCGGCTGGAAGACATCGACGCCATCAGCACCATGGGCTTTCGCGGCGAGGCGCTTCCCAGCATCGCGTCGGTGTCCCGCTTTCGCCTCACCACCCGCCGAGCCGAAGACGAGGAGGGGGTCCGCATCGAGGTCGAAGGGGGGGCCGTTCGGGCGCCCCAGCAGGTCGGCGCGCCGGCCGGCACCCAGGTCGACGTCGAAGCGCTCTTCTACAACGTGCCGGCCCGGCTCAAGTTCATGAAGCGCGCCGGGACCGAGATGGGCCACGTCTCCGAAGCCTTGACCCGGCTCGCCCTCGCGTGGCCGCGGGTGGCCTTTCGACTGGAGAGCGGCGACCGGGTGGTGCTGGACGCCCCGGCCGAAATCCAAGCCGATCCTCGGGGCCGACTGGGCCGGATCCTGGGCCGGTCGGCGGCCGAGCGCCTGGTCGCCGTTCCTCCCGACGACCGGTCCCACCGCATCGATGTGAGCGGCTGGATCTCCGAGCCCGGCTTTCACGAGCGGACCAGCCGCTCCCTCTACGTCTACGTCAACGGCCGCTTCGTCCGGGACCGCGGCGTGCACCACGCCATCCAGGAGGCCTATCGCGGCCATCTGGAGCGCGGGCGCTTCCCGGTCGTGGTGCTGCACCTGGCGCTTCCGCCGGGCAGCTTCGATGTGAACGTCCACCCTCAAAAGACCGAGGTCCGCTTCGCGTCGCCCCAAGACGTCCACCGGGCCGTGGTCGGCGCCTTGGGAAGGACGCTGTCCGCGTCGCCGTGGCGGGTAGAGCCGGCGGCGCTGGTGCAGAGCGTCGAGAGGGCCTCGCCGGCCCGCAGCGCACCGGGCCTCCGTTCCCCAGAGGAGCCGGCGCCGGGCTCCGCCCCGGCCGAAGCAGCGGGCCGGCGAAGCATGTTTCCGCCCCGAAAATCCTGGCCGGGCTCGGCCCGGGACACGCTTCGCCCGGAGACGGGTTACGTCTCGGGAGCGGCGGAGCCCACGCTGCGCCTGGCCTCCTCCGGCCTCGTGCTGGGGCGCTATCTGCTCGCCGAGGAGGAGGGCCGGGCCTACCTGGTCGACGGCCGCGCCGCGGCCGAGAAGGCGCGATGGATCGACCTGGAGACCCAACCGCAGAGCGCCGCCCAGCCCCTGCTGGTGCCGGTGCTGGTCCAGCTCGATCCCCGGCGAGCGGCGAGCCTGATCGAAGGCCTCGAGGAGCTGGAGGCGATGGGGGTGTCCTGCAGCGACTATGGAGCCCACACCATCGCGGTCTCCACCGCGCCCGCGGGCTGCACGGCCGAAGAGGTGGAGGCGCTTCTCGTCGATCTGGCCGACGAGGCGGGCCGCACCCGGGCCGATCAGCGGCGGGAGGCGATGCGCCGGCGGCTCGCCCGGGCGGTCCGTCTCCCCCGGGAGCTGAGCTGGGCCCCGCCGCTGCTGGCGCGGCTCGCCCGGGACGCCCGGCTGCGGACCGGTTTGGACGGCGCCCGGACCCTGGTCGAGCTGGAGGCGGGCGCCCTGCGGCGCCTGTTCGAGCGTGACTGAGCCGGTCCTGGCCATCCTGGGTCCAACCGCTTCCGGCAAGAGCGCCCTCGCCATGGCGGTGGCCGCGCAGATCGACGGCGAGATCGTCAGCTGCGACTCGGCCCAGATCTTCGTCGGCCTCGACGTCGGGACCGCAAAGCCCAGCGCCGAAGAGCGCGCGCGGATCCCGCACCACCTTCTCGACCAGATCCCCCCGACCGGGCAGTGGACGGCGGCCGAGTTCGCGCGCCGGGCCGACCAGGCGGTGGCCGAGATCCGGTCCCGGGGACGCCGCCCGATCCTGTGCGGCGGCACCGGCCTTTGGTACCGGGCCTGGCTGCGGGGGATCTTCGAGGCGCCGCCGGTCGCGCCCGAGATCCGAGACCGGGTGCTGGCCTGGCTCGACGCCGAGGGCTCGGTCGCGGTGCACGGGCGCTTGGCCGAGGTGGACCCCAAGGCCGCGGCCCGGATCCCGCCCGGCGACCCCCAGCGCATCGGCCGCGCCCTGGAGTACTTCCTCCAGACCGGGGAGCCGATTTCCGCCGCTCAGGACGCCCACGGCTTCCAGGAGCAGCGGCACGCGGTGCAGGCCTTCGGGCTTTCGTGGCCCAAGCCCCAGGCCTGGGAGCGCATCGCCGCCCGCACCGCCCGAATGTACGCCGAAGGCCTGGTCGAGGAGACCCGGGCCGCCTTGGACCTGGCCCCGCCCGACGCGCCCGGCCTTCGGGTCATCGGCTACCGCGACGCGGTTCAGGTGGTCCAAGGCCGGCTGGGGGTGGACGCCGCCATCGAGGCCACCACCATCGCGACGCGACAGTTCGCGAAGCGGCAGCGAAACTGGTTCAACCACGAAGCGCTCACCTGGCTCGATGGCCGAACTCCCCTCGAAACCCTGGTCTCGATGGTGCTGGACCCACCTTTGCCGAGCGCGTAGGCAGCGGGCATGGCCCGCGAGCTGGAGTTCGAGCGCCCGGTCCTGGAAATCGAACGGCAGATCGAAGAGCTGCGGCGGATGGCGGTGGGCCGAGACGCCCTGGCCAACGTGGTCGCCATCGACGATGGCGCGCCCCGGAACGGCAAGGACTCCAGGCAGCTTCACCGCCAGATCCGAAAGCTGGAGGAGCGGGCCCACAAGCTGAAGGCCCAGGTCTTCAGCCGGCTCAGCCGCTGGCAGATCGTCCAGGTCGCTCGGCATCCTGAGCGCCCCTTCACCCTCGACTACGTGAACGCCCTCTGCACCGACTTCGTCGAGCTGCACGGGGACCGCCGTTTCGCCGAAGACCCGGCCATCGTGGCGGGGCTGGCCCGCTTTCGGGGCGTGCCGGTGATGGTGATGGGCCACCAAAAGGGGCGCAGCACCCGAGAGAACATGGAGCGCAACTTCGGGATGCCCCGGCCCGAGGGCTACCGAAAGGCCACCCGCCTCGCCCGGATGGCGGACCAGTTCGGTCTGCCCATCCTGAGCTTCATCGACACGCCCGGCGCCTATCCGGGCCTGGGGGCCGAGGAGCGGGGCCAGGCCCAGGCCATCGCCGAGGCCCTGGAGACCTTCGCCCTGCTTCGGGTGCCGGTGATCGCGACCGTGATCGGTGAGGGCGGCAGCGGCGGAGCCCTGGCGATCGGGGTCGCGAACCGGATCTTGATCCTTGAGTTCGGGATCTACTCGGTCATCTCCCCCGAGGGCTGCGCTTCGATCTTGTTCAAGGACTCGGCCCACGCCGCGCGGGCCGCTGATGCCCTCAAGCTCACCGCCCCCGATCTGTTGTCCCTGGGGGTGGTCGACGCGGTGGTCCCCGAGCCCGCCGGCGGGGCCCACCGGGACCCGGCCGAGGCGGCCCAGGCGCTGGGCGACGCGCTCTGGACCCAGCTGCAGGGCCTGCGCCGGGCCGGTCCTGATGCCCTGCGAGACGACCGCTACCGGCGCTTCCGTTTCCTGGGCGCCTTCGAAGGCGACGCGGCGGGCCTTCCGTCCCTGATGGCGAAGGCGGACGAGGCCGACCGGGCGGTGGAGAGCGAGCTCGCGTCCCCCTCCACCGCCGATATCCTGGCCGAAGGCTCGACCGCCGACCCGCCGCCCGAGCCAAAGTCGTGAGCGGCGGAACGCTCCCCAGCATCGACCTGCCCGATCAGAGCCTCATCGGCCCAGGCCTGGCCTCCCTGCGGCCCCACGTCGCCGGGGCTTCGGAGGGGGTCCTCCGCCTGTTCAGCAACGAGAACCCGCTCGGGCCCTCGCCGCTGGCGCTGGAGGCGGTTCGGGCCGCCGCGGAGCGGGCCCATCACTACCCCGACCCCCAGGGGGAGGCGCTCAAGGAGCGGCTTGCCGCTCGCCACGAAGTCTCGGTCGAGGAGCTGGTGGTCGGGCATGGGAGCACCGAGATCATCGACCGCTTGGTGCGGACCTTCGTCCAGCCTGGCGAGACGGTGGTGGCGGCCTGGCCGAGCTTCGTGATGTTCAGCCGCGCCGCCCACGCCGCCAACCGGGAGATTCTGCAGGCTCCCTTGCGGAACTTTCGGACCGACCTCGCGGCGCTGGCGGCCCTCGTCGACATTCGGACGAAGATCGTCTTCATCTGTAACCCCAACAACCCGACCGGTACCTACGTCAGCCGCCGGGAGCTGAGCGCTTTCTTGGACCGGATCCCGCCCCACGTCATCGTGGCCATCGACGAGGCCTACTACGAGTTCGCGACCGCCCGAGACTTCCCGGACGCGATGGGGGCGGTTCGCTCCCGGCCCCGAACGGCGGTGCTCCGAACCTTCTCCAAGGTCTTCGGTCTGGCGGGGATGCGGATCGGCTACGGCGTCATGGATCCCGAGCTGGTGACGCCGATCGAGAGCGCTCGGCCGCCCTACGATGCGACGCGCCTCTCTCTGAGCGCGGCGTGTGCGGCCCTGGACGACGTCGAGCACGTCGAGCGGAGCCAGCGCCTCGTCTTCGAGGAGCGGAGCCGGATGACCGAGGCCCTGCAAAAGATGGGCATGGAGCCGCTGCCCAGCCAGGCCAACTTCCTGTGCGTGCGCTGCCCCGAGTCCGCGGGGCGCCGGGTCCAGCACCTGGCCGAAGCCGGCATTCGAGTCGCTTCGCTGCAGGGCTACGACATGGCCGAGGCCTTTCGGCTCGCCATCGGCACCCCCTCGATGAACGCGCGGGTGCTCGACGCCCTGAGCAGCTTCGCTTGACCGCGCCGGAGGACCAACGCTTCATGCCGCCGATGAACCCTCAGGGCAGAGACAGCGAGGGCGTTGGCTGATGCGGGCGCTCTTGGTCGTCCTTGGACTGGTGTTGCTGGGCGGCGCTGCGTGGCTGCTGTGGCCTCAGGGGCCGAAGACCGCGCCCGCCGAGAAGCCCACCCTCCCCGACGGCGCCATGACCGAGGAGGAGCGCCGCGCATACGTCGCCGAGTTCGTGCGGGCGGCCGAGGTTCGGATCGTCGACGACACCAAGCCCGGCAGCGACGAGCCCGTGCCAGGCCTCAAGCGGGTGGTGGGCAAGGTGCTGAACGAGGGAGAGCGCTGGGTCGACAAGGTGGTCCTCAAAGTCGACGTCAAGGACGGGCAGGGCGACGTCCTCGGCTCGGAGTTCCACGACGTGGTGGAAGTGGGCCGACTGGAGCCCGGTGAGGGCCAGGAGTTCGCCTTCCAGATCCGGGACCGCCCCGACTTCTCGGGCAGCTTCGACTACGAGCTGCAATGAGCGTCCTGGAGGTCCGGGGTCCTGCCGGACTGGCGGGGCGCTTCGAGCCTCCCCCCGACAAGTCGATCGCCCACCGGGCCCTGATCCTGGCCGCCCTCGCCGAGGGGCCCAGCCAGATCGAGCCTGCGTCTCAGGGACGGGACCTGGCCTCGACCGCCGCCGTGCTTCGATCCCTGGGCGTCCGGGTCGACGTCGAGGAGGAGGGCTGGAGGGTGGAGGCCGGCCCGCTTCGGCCAGCCGCCGGTGTCTTGGACTGCGGCAACAGCGGGACCACCGCACGCCTTCTGTGCGGGGTGCTGGCGGGCGTTCCGGGGCGGCATCGGCTGGACGGCGACGGCTCGCTGCGTCGCCGCCCCATGGAGCGGCTGCGGCCCCTAGAGGCCATGGGGGCTCGGTTCGAAGGGTCTCGTCCCCTCCGGCTTCCTTTCGAGCTGAACGGCACCCCCGGGCTTCGAGGCCGCCGGACAGAGCTAGAGGTGGCCTCGGCCCAGGTGAAGAGCGCCCTGCTCCTGGCCGGGCTTCGGGCCGCAGGAGAGACCGAGGTCTGGGAGCCGGGGCCGAGCCGAGACCATACCGAGCGGATGCTCCGGTGTTTGGGGGTGGATGTCCGGACCGAGATCGAAGGGACGGGGCGGCGCCACCGGCTTCGTCCGAGCGGCGAGGCCTGGGGTGGCCAGCGCTTCGCGATCCCCCCCGACCCGTCTTCGGCCGCCTTCTGGCTGGCCGCGGGGCTGCTGACCGAGGGCGAGGTCTGGGTGCGGACCCTTCGAAACCCGACCCGCTCCGGCTTCACGGATGGCCTGGAGGCGATGGGGGCCCGGCTGAGCTGGGCGGAGCCGGGCTCGATCATGAACGAGCCGGTGGCGTGGGGACGGGCCGAGGCCCGGGGCCAGCTGGCGCCGCTTCACTGGTCGGGGGAGGACGTGCTCCGCAGCCTCGACGAGATCCCGATGCTGCTCGGCGTGATGGCGCTCGGGAGCGGGGGCAGCGTCCGGGACGCGGCCGAGCTTCGGCACAAAGAGTCGGATCGTCTGGCGGCGATGGCCCGGGTGCTGACGGCGATGGGCCACGAGGTGACCGAGCGGCCCGACGGGCTCGAGCTTCGGCCCGGGCGGCACCGGGCCGGCGAGGTCGACGCCGAAGGTGACCATCGGATCGCGCTCACCGCGGCGGTGCTGGCGCTGCGGGCGCGGGGCTGGACCCGGATCCGCGGGGCGGAGGTGGCCGACGTGTCCTATCCTGGCTTCTTCGAGGCCCTGGCCGAGGCCGGGGTCGAGCTCAGGTGGGTCGAGCCTGCTCGATGAGGGCGACTATCCGGTCTTCGACTTCGCGCTGCGAGAGAGCGGAGGAGTCGATGACCACCGCGCCGGCGGGCTGGGTCAAAGGCGCGACCTGGCGTCCCTGGTCGTAGGCGTCCCGCCTCTGGATGGCGGCCAAGACCTCGTCGAAGCTCCCGTCCTCGGGGCGTTCGGCGAGGCGGCGGCGGGCCCGCTCCTCGGCGGAGGCGGTGAGGTAGACCTTCAAGCTGGCGTCGGGAAAGACGACGCTGCCGATGTCTCGGCCCTCGAGCAGAACGCCATCGGGGTTCTGGGCGGCCAGGCTTCGCTGAACCTGAAGCAGGAGGGCGCGGACGCCGGGGTCGGCCGAGACCTCGCTCACCTTGCCGTCGACCTCGGGGGTGCGGATGGCCTGGCTGACGTCTTCGCCCTCCAGCAGGACCTTCGGGCCTTCGAAGCGCAGGTCCAGCTCCTGGGTCAGCTCCGCCCAGCCTGAGGCGGGGGTGCCGCGCCGGAGGACGGCCAAGGTGACGGAGCGGTAGATGGCCCCGGTATCGATGCGGGTGAGGCCGGTCCGGACGGCGACGCTCTTGGCGACCGAAGACTTGCCGGCTCCGGCCGGCCCGTCGATGGCGACGACGAACACGGGTTCAGCGGGGCTTTTGGACGAAGAGCCGGAACAGGCCGAACTCCGCTTGGCCCGCCGTGTACAGCACCTTCTCTATGGTGTCGTAGGTGATGTTTTCGTCGGCCAGGATCGCGACCTTGCCGTTGAACTGGGACCCGCCGAACTCTTGGATCTGCTTCAGGTAGTCGGCCTTGTTGGCCAAGGCCTCGTAGAGCGGCTCGACCAGGGTGCTTCCCCGAAGGGCGTCGTCGGGGACCAGGGCCTGCTCGTCCAGGTTCAGGACCGGCTCGTTGTCGACCAGAATCTGTTCGGGGGTGATGAGGACTTGGATCGCTTCCTCGACCTTCAGCTTGGTCGTCGAGTTGGGCAGGGTCAGGTTGGCGACGTTCACGTTGGAGGCGGAGCTGGCGAAGCTCTTCAGCAGGAAGACGAGGAGGATCGTCATCATGTCCAACATCGGGGTGATGTTCAGATAGGTGATGTCGTCTTCTTGCTCCTTCTCTCGACGCTTTTGCGTGCGCCGGGAGCGGATCGCTTCGTGGAGCCCGCGGGAGCTGGGGTTGAGGTCCGATGTGCCGGTTCCGGTGCTCATGAGGCCCTCAAAACTTGGTGAAGACGACGCCGGGGAAGAGCTCGCCGGCCTTGTCCTCACGGGACACGTCCAAGGTGCGGACTATCAGCTTGTACGGCATGTTCTTGTCCGCGGCCAGGTTGACCTGAATCGTGTCGGGAAAGGCGTTCTTGATGGTGCGCAGCTTCCGGCCCAAGGCCTTGAAGTCGTGGGAGCCGTCGGCCCGCAGGGGAATGGTCGGCGGCTGCTCGCGCAAATCTTCCGGGGGGGCGGCTTCTTCACCTTCGGGGGGCGGCTTTTCTCCGGGGAGCACGCCGCCAGTAGCGGCGATGTAGAAGCCGTTCGAGGCCACGCCCAAGGTCAGGTTGAGGTTCTTCTCGTCATCCTGGTCCCCAGCGGCCTCGGGGTTGGCGACGGCGGCGTAGGTCGGCGCCGTCACGTCGATCATGCCGACCGACACCAGCACCGCCTGGATCACGAGGAGGAAGATGATCAGGTTCATGATGATGTCGAGGTAGGGGACGATGTTGAGCTCGCCGCCCTCCTCGGCCGCATCCTCGTGCTTGGGTTTTCGGCGCTTCTTCTTGGCGGCGTAGCCGTGGTCTACGGCCACGGCGCCGGAGCCGGTCGCGCCGGGCCGCGGGCCCGTGAAGCCGCCGGTCTTGGGGCCTGGTTTTACCATGGCGGGTGCTAGGGCTCAGCGGCCGTCGGGCAGCTCGGCGACGGCGCGACGGGTGAGCATGTTCTCGAGCTTCAGGCTGTGAAGCTCGATCTCTTCCACGATCTTCTTCGCCCGCATGCTGATCACCAGGTGGGCGGTGATGCAGAGGACGGCGATGAAGAGGCCGAAAGCGGTGTTGTTGAGGGCCTCGGAGATGCCGATGGTCAACAGCTCCTGCCGCTGCTCGGGGGCCGCCTGACCGAGGGCGCCGAAGGCCTTGATGAGGCCCGTGACCGTGCCCAGCAGTCCGACCAAGACCGCGATGTTGGCGAGAGACCACAAGGCCGAGACCCGCTTCATGACCTGCGGCGTCACGCTGAGGGTTTCCTCCTCGATGGCGTTGCCTATCTCGAGGACGCCCCGATTGGCGCGGGTGAGGCCGGCGCGGAGCACCCGAGCGAGCGCGGCTTTGGGCGCCGCGTTGCAGAGCTTCACCGCCTTGTCGATGTTGTTGCTGACGACAAGCTTCTCGACCTGGGCCATGAAGCGGTGCCCGTCGAGGTGCAGCTGGAAGAAGACCGCGATGACGCGGTCGATGATGACGGCGATCGACAGGATGAGGAACCCAATGTTCATCATCATGAAGGGACCCCCGTGTTCGATGGTCTTGCCCAGTTCAGCCATGATCTTCGTGCGCTCGGCGCGATGCCCGCGAGCGGCC
Organism: uncultured Myxococcales bacterium; assembly: GCA_964477875.1. Lineage (GTDB taxonomy): Bacteria > Myxococcota > Kuafuiibacteriia > Kuafuiibacteriales > Kuafuiibacteriaceae > Kuafuiihalomonas. The sequence goes on along the minus strand of CAYZFR010000051.1, from coordinate 4,920 downwards.
GAACGCTAGCCGCGTCCAGATCGCCTGTCAAACAGCCCCCGAGGGTGCCCTGCTCCGGTCGGGGCGCCCTTCCGAAACTGAGGGGCGGCTGTTCGTTTCAGCATCCGTGGAGGCCGACCTTTGGCTTTGACAACCCTGGGTCTGCCCCGTAGCGTCCTCCACCGTCGGCGGGCCCACCGTCGGTCATCCAACGCACCTGCGGTCCGGCCTCCCGTCGCGTGACACGACCGGCGGCCTTGGTCCTCGGACGTGGACGACGGCACCCGCTGGCAGGGGCACGTTGCCCCCGAGAACTGGAAGCAGATGTCCGACACCAACCCACCCATCCAAGACGGCATGTCCTTCGTCGACATGCTGGAGCAGAGCCTCAACGAGGAGGAGATCCGCGAAGGCGACATCGTCGACGGCACCGTCGTCGCGGTGCGCAAAGACCAAGTCATCGTCGACTTCGGCTTCAAGTCCGAGGGCGTCGTGTCCGCCTCGGAGTTTCCGAGCGGCGAGGACGGCAAGCCCCGCCTGAAGGAAGGCGACGTCATCAAGGTGCTCGTCGAGTCCAAGCGCGAGAACCAGGACGGCCTCTGCGTCCTCTCCAAAGAGAAGGCGGATCGCCTCCAGATTTGGGACCACATCGCAGCCGCCTTCGAAGAGGAGACCACCATCGAGGGCACCATCACCTCCCGGGTGAAGGGGGGCCTGCAGGTGGACATCGGCGTGAAGGCTTTCTTGCCCGGATCTCAGGTCGACGTGCGCCCGGTCCGCAACCTCGACAAGCTGGTGGGTGAGAAGTTTCGCTTCCGCGTCATCAAGTTCAACAAGCGCCGCAACAACATCGTCCTCTCCCGCCGGGTGGTGCTGGAGCAGGAGCGGGCCCAGGAGAAGGAAAAGACCCTCGAGCGCCTGCAGGAGGGCGCCATCCTGGACGGTCAGGTGAAAAACCTCACCGAGTACGGTGCCTTCATCGACCTCGGCGGCATCGACGGGCTCCTGCACATCACCGACATGAGCTGGGGCCGGCTGAACCACCCCTCCGACATGCTCAAGGTCGGGGAGGAGCTCCGGGTGAAAGTCCTGAAGTTCGACGCCGACTCGGAGCGGGTGTCTTTGGGCCTCAAGCAGATCCAGGACGACCCGTGGACGGAGGCGGACCGGAAGTACACCGTCGGTACCCGGGTTCACGGCGCCATCGTCAGCCTCACCGACTACGGCGCCTTCGTCGAGCTGGAGCCGGGCATCGAGGGCTTGGTCCACGTCACCGAGATGTCCTGGACCAAGCGGGTGAAGCACCCCTCCAAGCTCTATTCGATCGGCGACGAAGTCGACGCGGTGGTGCTGGACGTCGACATCTCGCAAAAGCGCATCTCCCTGGGCATCAAGCAGATCGAGCCCAACCCGTGGACGCTTCTGTCCAAGAAGTATCCGGTCGGCACCGTCATCCAGGGGCCGATCCGCAGCATCACCGACTTTGGAATCTTCGTCGGGGTGGAAGAGGGCATCGACGGCCTGGTCCACGTTTCGGATCTGTCCTGGGCAGGCAACTTCCGGCACCCCTCGGAGCTGTACGAGGAGAACCTGGACGTCGAGGCCGTGGTGCTCAACGTCGACGTCGAGAACGAGCGCTTCTCCCTCGGCGTGAAGCAGCTGACCGACGACCCTTGGCGGGCCATGCCCGACCGGCTCCAGCCCGGGGCCACGGTCCAGGCCCGGGCCCTCAAGGTCCGCCGGGAAGAGGCCTTCGTCGAGCTCGAGCCCGGCATCGAGGGGCGTCTCCCGGCCGAGGAGTGGTCCTCGGAGCCGACCGACCTGACCTCGGTCCTGCGCCCCGGCGACAGCCTGCCGCTGGTGGTCTTCGACGTCGATGCCAGCCAGAAGATCATCAGCGTCTCCCGCTCCCGGGGCTGAGCTTGGGGCGCCCGCACCCGTACCTAGATCCGAGTCGCCTTGATTCGCCGGGTCGGGTGTGCATTTTCTCCACCGTCCATGGGCAAGCAGCTCGTCATTACCGAGAAACCCAGTGTGGCCCGGGACATCGTGGCCTCGCTCGGGGGCTTCTCCGAGCATGAGGGTTTTTGGGAGCGGGATGACCTCTTGGTCACCTTTGCCGTCGGTCACCTCTTCGAGATCAAAAAGCCCGAGGACATCGACGAGCGCTGGAGCGCGTGGACGCTGGACGCGCTCCCGATGCTGCCCCAGCACTTCCCGCTACAGCCCAAGCAGGGGACCCGGGACCGGCTGCGGACCATCAAGAGCCTGCTGAAGCGGGACGACGTCGAGGGCGTGGTCAACGCCTGCGACGCCGGGCGGGAAGGTGAGCTCATCTTCCGCGAGATCACCGAGTACTTCGAGAGCGACAAGCCCATGAAGCGGCTGTGGCTTCAGTCCATGACCAAGAACGCCATCAAGAAGGGCTTCGACGGTCTTCAGCCCGGCAAGCGCTACGACGGCCTCAGCTCTGCCGCCCACTGCCGGACCTACAGCGACTGGCTGATCGGCATGAACGCCTCACGGGCCCTGACCAAGCGGCTCAAGACCCGGAGCGAGTCCGGTTCCTGGTCTGCGGGCCGGGTCCAGACGCCGACCCTGGCCATCCTCGTCGACCGAGAGCTCGAGATCTTGGCCCACGTTCCCCGGACATTCTGGCGGGTCAAGGGCACCTTCTCCCACGACACGGGGACCTACGAGGGCACCTGGTTCGACGCGAGCTTCAAGGCCGCCGACCACCCCGAGCACGCCAAGGACGACCGGATCTTCACCGAGGCCCGGGCCCGCGAGATCCTGAAAAAGGTCCAGGGCAAGTCGGGCGTCGCCAGCGAGACCCTCAAACCGAGCACCGAGCAGCCCCCGATCCTCTTCGACCTGACGAGCCTTCAGCGGGCCGCCAACTCCCGCTTTGGATGGTCCGCCCGCCGGACCCTCAACGCCGCGCAGCGCTGCTACGAGGCCCACAAGGTCCTGACCTACCCCCGTACCGACTCCAAGGCCCTCCCCAACGACTACCGGCCGGTGGTGGACGAGCTGATGGATCAGCTTCAGGAGGTGAAGGCGTTGAAGCCCTTCTGCCAGCGGCTGAAGAAGGAGGGGCGCAAGAACGAGAAGAAGGTCTTCGACGACTCGAAGGTCAGCGACCACTTCGCGATCATCCCGACCGGCACCGTGGCCCCGCTCAGCGGGGACGACGCTCGGCTCTTCGACCTGGTTTCGCGCCGCTTTCTCGCCGTCTTCCACGGCCCCGCGACCTGGGTGCGGATCAACCGGACCACCGTCGTGGAGGGGGAGCGCTTCCGGTCCACCGCTCGCTACCTGCAGGAGGCCGGCTGGCGCGAGGTGATGGGCGAGACCGAAGGAGAGGGCAAGCTGGCGCCGCTTCGCCCTTCGGCGGTGGTGGAGGGCGACACGGCGGTCGACGACGAGCCGGTGGGCGCGGTCGGCGCCGAGATGGAAGAGGATCAGACCAAGGCCCCCAACCGCTACTCCGAGGCCCGGATGCTGTCCCTGATGGAGACGGCGGGCCGCTATGTCGAGGACGAGGACGCGGCGGAGGCGATGAAGGACTCGGGGATCGGCACGCCGGCCACCCGGGCCGACATCATCGAGAACCTGATCGTGAAGGGCTACGCCTTGCGGGCGGGCCGGGCGCTCAAGGCCTCGGTGAAGGGGATCCGGCTCATCGACATCCTTCGCCGGATGCGGGCCGACCGGCTCGCCTCGCCGGCCTTGACCGGCGAGCTGGAGCACAACCTGGCCGAGGTCGAAAAGGGCCGTCTCGCCGGCGACGCCTTCATGGCCGAGATCTACGAGTACGCAGAGGAGATCGTCGACAAGACCAAGAACTTCGAGTTCGAGCATCTCTTTCCCGACGAGGCGCCTTTGGGCGTGTGCCCCTGCGAGAAGAAGAAGCCGGTCTACGAGCGGAGCTGGTTCTACCGCTGCCGTGAGCCCGAGGGACTGGAGACGAACCAGCGCAAGCGCAAGAAGATGGCCGAGGAGGGCATCGAGCTCATCGAGGACTGCAGCTTCCGGGTGTGGAAGGACAAGTCGGGCCGCTACATCGACCGGCGGACGGTGACGGAGCTGCTGGAAGAGGGCAAATCTCGGCCTTTGGACGGCTTCATGACCCGCCAGGGCCGGACCTATCGCGGGCAGCTGGTTCTGGACGATCTCGAGATCGAGCTGCGCCGGATGGATGGCGGTGAGGAGGAGGACGCCGTCGAGGTCCCGGAGTACGAGGTCGACGATACGCCCCTCGGGACCTGCCCTCACTGCAAGGAGGGCCAGGTGCTCGAGACCCGCCAGACCTTCGTGTGCAGCAAGGGGCTGAAGGTTCTCCGGGCCTTGGAGAAGGACGACGCCCACGCCCTCCCCATCAAGCCCAAGCAGGTCCCGGAGGGGATGGATTACTGCCCCTTCGTCCTCCCCCGGACGGTGTGCAAGCGCGAGATCACCCGCTCGGAGGCGGAGGCCTACATGCGCGACGGCAAGACGCCGCTGTTGGAGGAGTTCACCTCGCGAAAGGGGCGGCCCTTCTCGGCCATCCTGTACCGCAAGGAGGACACGGGCCGGCACGGCTTCGAGTTCCCGCCCCGCGAGGGGGGCAAGAAGGCCGGCTCGAAGAAAAAAGCGGGGACGAAGAAGGCGTCGACCAAGAAGAAGTCGACGACCAAGAAGAAGTCGACGACCAAGAAGAAGGCCGCCGCCGCCAAGAAGACCACGGCGAAGAAGACCGCGACCAAGAAGAAGGCCGCCGCCAAGAAGACCACGGCGAAGAAGTCGACCACCAAGAAGTCGACGACCAAGAAGAAGGCCGCCTCGAAGACCAAGTCGGCGACCGGCAAGAAGACCGGCCACAAAAAGGCCGAGTCTTCCTCCTGAAGGCGACAGTCGCATTGACTCCCCTGCCGCCCCCTGATAGCGGCCAAGACGAGC
>CAYZFR010000050.1:0-23012 GCA_964477875.1 uncultured Myxococcales bacterium | reverse complement strand
GCAGGGCGTTGGGCGTCGCCTGCGCCGCCCCGCGTACGCTCCCGGAAGCCTCCACCTCGACCGCCCGGGCGGGAAACGTCGCGCCCAAGCCCAGGATCCCCAGCATCCAGCGGCTTTGTGCCGCGCAGCGACGGGTTCGGGGTCTATACTCCGGCGAAGGGATGGCTGCCCCCTTGTCCAAGCTCGTCGATCTCCGGGGAGACGAGCGAGGCCTCGTCGCCCGGATCGGTCTGGTCCTGTTCGGGTTGATCGCGGCCCACACCATGCTGGAGACGGCGCGGGACGCCCTGTTCTTGGGGAAGCTTCCGCCCTTCAAGCTGACCTGGGTCTATGCCCTCCTGGCCGTCGTCACCCTGGCCACGGCCTCGGTGAACAATCGCTTCGTCCGAGTCTTCGGCTGCCGGAACGCACTCATCGTCAGTTTGCACTTCGCGGCCTACGGGACGGTGCTCTTCTATCTTCTGCCGAAGAGCTCGACCCTCGTGTTCGGATTCTACGTCTGGTCGGCCCTGTTGGGCACCGTGCTGGTGGTCCAGCTTTGGACCTTTGCCGGTCGGGTCTTCACCGTGACCCAGGGCAAACGGCTGTTCGGCCTCATCGCGGCCGGAGGCGTCCTGGGGGCGGTCATGGGCGCTTCGCTCAGCATCGCGGTCCTGGAGCTGGCGCCGGTGGCGCTGCTCATGGTGTTGGGCAGCGCGATCTACCTCGTCACCTCCATCGTCCTCACCACGCTCGAGCCCGACGAGCCGGAGACCCGGCGCGCGAGAGGTCCCAGCCAGGGCGGATGGCGCGGCGGCCTTCAGGCCCTGCGCGGCCGCCCCTACCTCGTGCGGCTAGGGGTCTTGACCGCCCTCGCCACGATGACGGTCCTGGTCACCGACTATCTGTTCAAGAGCGTGGCCGCCTCGGCCTTCGAGGCGAGCGAACTGGGCGGCTTCTTCGCCCGCTACTACGCCGTTCTCAACGCGATCGCCCTCGCGGTCCAGGTCTTCGTCAGCGGCTACCTGGTTCGAAAGACGGGGACGATCCTGGCCTTCATCATCCTCCCCCTGCTCCTCGTGCTCGGCGCCTCCGGCATCCTGCTGGCGGGGGGCGTGCTGCTCGCGGTCCTGGCCACCAAGGGCGCCGATGGCGCCCTCCGCCACAGCCTGCATCGGATCAGCCTCGAGCTCCTTTGGATGCCGGTCCCGGACGAGGAGCGCAGCGCCTCCAAGAACGTGGTGGACGCCGTCATCGTCCGAGGAAGCCAGGCCCTCGCCGCCGGTGGCCTGTTCCTGCTCGGGCTCTGGCAGCTGGACGAACCGCGGGTGCTGGCGGCGATCGTGGTCGGCTTCGGCGCGACCTGGATCCTGGTCGGCCTCGGTCTCCGCAAGCCCTACATCGAGCTCTTCCGGAACGCCGTCCATCGCTACGGTCCCGACGGAAGCGCCCGACTGCAGCTCGACTTGCGCTCGGTGGAGGTGGTGATCGAAGCCCTGTCGAGCCGCGACCCGGACCGCTCCATGGCCGCCTTGGACCTGCTGGCGTCCAACGGGCGAAGTCGGCTCATCCCGGCGCTGATCCTCTACCACGAGTCGGAAGAGGTCCTGATGCGGGCCCTCGAGCTGATCACCGACCCGGACCGCAAGGACTGGGTCCCCCTGGCCGAGCGGCTCTGCACCCACAGCAACGAGGCGGTCCGGGTCGAGGCCCTGAAGGCCCTCGCCCGGGCCGGCGTGACCGACCCCTTGGAGGCCCGCCTCCTGGACGTCAGCCCCAGCGTCCGCGGCCAAGCCGCTTTCTGGCTGGCGCAGATGAGCGACGAGGCCCGGCCCGACCATCACGAGGCGGTCCGCAACATCGTCGACATCCCGGGCGAGGCTGGGGCCTCGGCGGTGATCGGGCTCCTGGCGGCGATCCGAGACTCGGGGGACGGACGGTGGGCCGAGTTCATCGCCGAGCGCACCCACGACGAGTCGGACCGAGTCCTTGAGGCCGCCATCTCGGCCATGGTGACGGTCCGGGACGCCCGCTTCATCCCGGTCCTGGTCGACGAGCTCGAGCACCACGAGCGACGCCCGATCATCCGGGACGCGCTCGTGGCCCTCGGCCCGCCGGCCCAGGCGGCCCTGGAGAGGGCGCTGGCCGACCACACTCTGCCCGTTCACCTGCGCAGCCACATCCCTCGCTCCTTGTCCAAGTTCAGGAACCAGCGGGCGGCCGACGTTCTGCTCGACACCATCATGACCGACGACAGCGGCGAGGTCCGGTACAAGGCGCTTCGAGGACTGAACCGCCTGGTCGCCGACACCGACGTTCGCGTGCACCTCGACAAACTGGAGCGGCGCACCCAGATCGAGCTCGCCGAGTACCTGCGGATGCTGAGCTTCTGGGTGCCGCTGCACAAGACGCTGGCCCGGCTCGACGTCAGCCAGAAGCAGTCCGCGGAGCTGCTGTTGAGCCTGTTGGAGGACAAGCAGAGGCAGGCCCTCGAGCGGGCTTTTCGCCTCCTGCAGCTCGCCCATCCACGGGAGTCGATCCAGGGGGTGTCGGAGGCTCTTCGCTCCGACGATCGTCGAGTCCGGGCCCAGGCCCAGGAGTACATCGACGCCCTCACCCTGGCCTCGGGCCTCACCGAAGTTCGGAGCATGCTCCGGATCGTAAGCGACGACCTTCCGCCCGAAGAGCGGGTGCGCCGGGCCGACCAGTACATCGAAGCGGCCCCCGCCGATGGTCACGAAGCCCTGCGAGGCTTGATCCGAGAGCGCGACGAGTCGGTGGCTGGCCTCGCCGCCTACCACGCGCTCAACCTGGGCGAGGAGACGCTGAAGGAGGAGGTCGTGACCGTCTCCCAGGAGCGGCCGATGGGTGGCTCGCTCAAGTCCTTCATCGAGCTCATGGCCGCCCGAGAGGAGCCCACCGGTGTCGTCTGAAATTACAAGCCTGTCCGTCCAGCACGAACTGTTCATGCGGACCTTCTTTCTCACGCCGCCTCCGGCCCGGGTCGTCCGTCAGCTGCAAGCTTGCTTGACTGACACCTGGTTCGACGAAGGCGACGTGTTGTTTCGCCGGGGCGAACCCGCGAACCGCGTCTTCTTCATCGTCGAAGGCTGCGTGGACCTGGTCAGAGACGACGAGGAGCCCTGGGCGTTCAGCGAGGGCTCGGTGGTCGGGATCCTCGACGCCAACCTGAATCGAACTCGAGGACGCGAGGCCCGGGTGCTGGAGCCGACCCGCTGCTTGGTCCTCGATATCATGGACTACTTCGACATCCTCGAAGACAACTTCGACTTCGCGAAGGGCTTGATGCGGCGGGCCTTCGAGATGGTCCACAACATGGCCCTGAACCTCCCGCCCACCGAGGTCCACCCCCGAAACCAAGGCGCGCCCCAGCAGCCCTGGCTTTCGGTGCGGCGGCTCAACGATGTCCAGAAGTTGATGATCCTGCGCGCCAGCGTGATCGGCAAGAGCTCGCCCATTCAACCGCTGGTCAGCCTGGCCCGCTCGGCCGAGGAGCGCCGCGTCTCCAAGGACCGCAACCTACTGGAGGCCCAAGACCCGCTGGACCATCTGATGATCGTGGCCGAAGGGCTGATTCGCGCCGAGACCGAAGGCCCCCCCAAGATCGACGCCGCCTTCGACCCGGGGAGCGTCGTCCTCGGGCACTCCGCCTTCGTCGAGACCCACGCCCCGATGCCGCTCGTGGCCCGTCGGCCCAGCTTGATCCTGTCCATCCGCTTCGAGGCGCTGTGGGACGCGATGGAGGATCACTTCGCGCTCTATCGGAGCGTGTTCACCTTCTTGGCCAGCGAGCATGAAAGAGTGCGAGACCGATTGGCCCGGCTCCGTCCCAACACCAAGGATCTGGCCCGCACCTTCGGCGGCACGCGCTGAATGGCGAGAGAGGATCAGTCCACGCCCTTCGACTTTGGAGGCTTCGTCGTGTGGGCCAAGGCGATCGGCGGAGTCGAGACCTGCTACCAGGTGCCGGCCTTCGACCTGAATTTCGACATCGGCCGCTGCCCCGACGGGGCCGAAGCCCAGCGCCGGCTGCTCCTGACCCATGGGCACATCGACCACGCGGCCGGGTTGCCGTACTTCGTGAGCCTCCGGGCCATGTACGGCCGCCCCCCGCCGAAGATCTTCTGCCCTGCCCCGAGCCGTCCAGCCCTGCTGGCAGTGCTCGAGGCCTGGGACAGGCTGCAGACCGATGCGCTTCAGTGCGAGCTTCTCGGGGTAGAGCCGGGCGACCGGATCGAGCTCGGCCACGGTCGAGTCGCGGTGGCGGTGCCCGCGCACCACCGGATCGAGTCGGTGGGCTGGGTGATCCTGGAGCGGATCTCCCGGCTGAAGCCCGAGCTCCGGGGCCTGAACGAAGCCGACGTTCGCGCCCGCGCCCGGGCCGGAGAGGCGGTCACCGTCGACGTGGAGCGCCCCGTCCTCTGCTACACGGGCGACACCACCATCGAGACCCTGGACGAACCGCTCGTCCGCAGCTGTCGCGTGCTCTTCATCGAGTGCACCTTCTTCGGCACCCGGGTCCGAGGCCGGGGCGCCAAGTTCGGGGGCCACATCCACCTCACCCACCTCGCCGCGCGGGCGAGCGAGCTCGAAAACGAGCATGTCGTTCTCACCCACGTCTCCCAGCGCCACGACGAAAAGACCATCCTCGACGAGCTCCGGTCCAAGCTCCCCCGAGAACTCCTCGCCCGGGTCTCGGTCCTCTCCCCCACCGGCAGGATCCTTCAGGCCACCCCGCCCGGCTGAAGACCAGCTGCGCGGCCGGGCTCCCGGTCAGGAATCGTCGTCTTCGATGAACCCTTCTTGGGCGGAGAGAGCGTCGAAGCAGCTCGGACAGATGCCGTGGCTGAAGCGCATGTCCAGACGCTCCGATAGGTAGAACTCGACCTTGGTCCAGTAGATCTCGTCGTGCCGTACGCGCTTGCAGTAGGAGCAGATCGGCAAGAGCTTCCGGAGCTGACGGACGTCTTCGAGGGCCTTCTGGAGCTCTTCGACCTGGTCATGGAGCTTTTGTCGCAGCTCGAGCAGCCGCCGGCCGGTCTGCAGCCTAGCCTGCAATTCGGCCGGATGGAAAGGCTTGCAGACGTAGTCATCGGCGCCGGCCTGGAGGCCCTCGACCACGTCTGCTTGGTCGTCTCGGGAGGTGAGAAGAATGAGGTGGAGCCGAGACTCGGGGAGGAGCGCCCTCGCCTTCTTGCACAGATCCGGGCCCTGAAGATTCGGCATCACCCAGTCGAGGAGCACGATGAGGGACTGGTCGGCGCGACGGATGACGTCCCAGGCCGTCCCGCCATCCTCGACCGCCTCGTAATCGAAGCCCCACTCCGAGAGCTTTCGCCCCATCAGCTTCCGCTGAACGGGGTCGTCGTCGGCGACCAGTACCTTCATCCAGAGCTCCGGAAATCGGCCGCCGGCTCCCCAACTAGAGCCCTCAATCTCGGGCCGGGACCTCCAAGCCCGACATCGCGTGAAACCCGCAGTCTACGTAGAGGCATTCGCCGGTGATGGCGGAAGCCATGGGGCTGCAAAGAAACAGGGTCGTGTCGGCGACCTCCTGAGCGGTGATGGCCCGGCGGAGCGGACTCTTGGGTGTCGTCGCTTCGATCATGTGGCCGATGTCGCCGATCGATTTGGCGGCCCGGGAGGCGTAGGGCCCGGCCGAGACCACGTTGACCCGGACGCCCTTCTCGCCCGCGAACCAGGACAGCGTCCGGCAGTCGTTCTCCAGGGCCGCCTTGGCCGAGGACATGCCGCCGCCATAGAACGGGACGACCCGCTGGGCGGCCAGGTAGGACAGGCCAACGGCAGCGCCCCCCTCCCTCATGTGGGGCAGGGCGGCCTGCATCAAGCCTACCATCGAGTAGGCGGAGATCGACAGCGCCTGCAGGTAGGCGCTCCGACTGACCGCCATGTGGGTGTTCTGGATCTCGGGCGAAAAGGCGACCGAGTGGATCAGGATGTCCAGGGACCCCCCGGCGAGGCTTTGGAACTTGGCCATCGCCCCCTGGATGGAGACGTCTTCGCCTGCGTAGCCTTTGCCCGAACGCTTGTCCTCGGGGATGTCGTCGGCCCGATCGTACTCGACGTCACAGCCGAACAGACCGTCGGGCTGAAACTCGCCGTCCCGTCCATAGGGCAAGCGCCGCGCTTCGGCGTTCTTCTCCCGCTCCAGAATGCGCCGAACGATCGAGAGGACCCGGGGGTGGGTGGCCACGTACACCCGGGCACCGGCGGCCTTGAGACTCTTGGCGATGTGCCAACCGAAGCCGACGTCGTCGGAGACGCCGGTCACGAAGGCGTTCTTCCCGCTGAGATCGAGGGGACCCATGGCCCTGTCAGACCAGGCCCGCAAGCCCCGGGCAAGGGCGCGAACTTCAGCGCTCTCCTTCGGCGCGGCGCGGATCCAGACGTAGGAGCAGCATCGCGAGGACGGTGAGCGCGCCGAGCATGAGCGTCACCGACCAGAGGTGGACGACCTGAAGCGCCCGCGGAAAGCCGAGATCGGCCAAACCCAAGCCCGCCCCCACCTGGACCGCGAGCAGACCGAGCACCGTCCAGGCGCTGACCCGGATCCAGGGATCACGATCCGCGGCCTCGAAGACATGGCGCACCAGCAGCACGAGCGCACCAGCGACGAGAACCGCGCTCAGCTCGTGGATGCTGGCCATCGCCGGCAGCGCATCCATCCACTCGTCCCGAGGCAGACCGGCCTCGCCCAGCTTCTGGACCTCGCCCCGGACCATGGCCCCCAGCGCTACTTGACCCAGGACGAGGGCGAGGGCGCCGAGGGCCCAGCGAGCCGCCCGCTTGCGTCGAGGCTCGACCAAGACCGGCGCGCCTCCCGGGAAGAAGGCGCCCACGGTGGCGTAGAGCAGCAGGCTGACGATCAACAGCGCGAACACGAGGTGAGCGGTGAGAACCAGGGGCCGGAGCCCAGAAGTCACCACCTGGCCACCGAGCCACCCCTGAAAGAGGACGAGGAGGAAGGCGGACACCGTCGGAATCAGCACCCGGGGCGAACGCCGGTGCTGGATGAGGGCCGCCACCATGGTGGCCAGGATCAGAAAGCCCACCGCGACGCCCAGGAGACGATTGATGTATTCGGTCCAGGCCTTGGCGAAGTTGAAGAGAGCCGGATCGATGTGGGCCGGGACTCCGGCCGCGCTCGAAGGAGGGATCCAGCGGTCGAAACACTTGGGCCAGTCCGGACAGCCCAGCCCGGCGCCGGCCGCTCGGACCAGGCCCCCGACCCCGATCAGCAGGTACGTGGCCGCGGTCGTGGTCAGGGCGAGCTTCTGGAAGCGGTCTAGCCGCATGGGGCAGACGATCTTCAAGAGGGTGGAATTGTCCACGCTCAACGCCCTTGCGCTGGGCGCGCTTCTCGCCCTGGTCGGCTGCGCCGACCGCCTCCTGGAGCGGCCTCGCACACCCGCCCGCTTCGCGTTCCAGGCCTTCTCGTCCCTCGAGATCGTCGACCTCTCTACGCCCGACGGGGCGGGTGCGCTCTTCGTTCTGGGAGACGATCTCGGCGCCGGCACGCTCCTCCGCGTCGACCGTGGAGACGAGCTGACATCCCTTGGGGTTCCTCGGGAGCCGGCGGGACGGCCGGTCGCCGTTTCGGCCCAGGGCCAGCGGGTGGCGGTAGCCTTCGCGTCGGGCGAGGTCTTTTGGCTGGGCGAAGGCCGGTGCTGCCGCTTCGACCCCGCCCCCTTGGACCTCGCACCCCGGCCGGGCGGGGGCTTTTGGGTGCTGACCTCCAGCGGACTGTACGAAGACGACGCGCCAGAGCTTCGAGTCGCCGAAGGCGGGCTGGGCCTGGTTCCCGGCCCCGAAGGCGGGGTTGCGATCCTGCGAACGGACGGCGTGGAGGCCTTCGCCCTCTCTGGCCCGTCCCCCGGAGCCCGGTCGATCCCGCCCCTGCGAACCGGCGCCTTCCTCCCCGCCGGTCGCCTCTACGGCGTCGACGAGGAGGGGCGCTTGCAGGTCGTCGATGGCGGCCGGGTCGACCTCCTCCCCGACTCGGCGGGCACACGGGCAGTCGCGGTCGATCCCAAAGGGAGGGTGTGGACCATTGGCGAGCGGGGTATCGGACGGGTGTCGGCGGGACGGATCGAGACCGAGCTCGATGCCGAGAGCTCGCCCATATTGCAAGGCCGCTTTACACGAATGCAGGCCGACGCGCGCAGCCTCACCTTGACCAGCAGCACCAGTCTGCTTCGACTCGTCTTCGCGGGGAGCTGAGCGACCATCCGTTCGTCGCTCCCGGGCCTCTACACGAGCGTATCGTCGTCTTCGTCGTCGGCGTCGTCGAAGTTTCGCTGCGCGTAGAGGAGGTCCTCGGTCGGAATGTCCAACGTATCCCGAGTCTGGACGGCCAGGCTCAGGGTCTCGGTGTCTTCTTCGGGACCGGCCTGAAAGCGGACCAAGGTCCGGTTACCTCGCTTGCCCTCCACCCGACCCACACGCTCCACCACCTCGGGGGCGGAGTGGACCGGCATGCGCACAAATATCGAGGTGCCGGCCGGGAGCGAGGTGCTCAACACCAGGCCGGACTCGGTCACTTCGGAGGCGTACTCCGTCTTGAGCGTCGATTCGCCGTCGACGCGGTACTGTACCAGGACCGACTCGCTCACTTCGACAAACGATCCTGCACCAAGCCGAGGAACATCTGAAGCCCCGTCGGGATCAGTTCGTCGTCGAAGTCGAAGTCAGGATGATGACATCCGGGAGTCTCCCCGTCCGGCTGGCCCGCCCCGAGGAAGAAATAGGCGCCCGGGATCTTTCGAGTGTAAAAAGCGAAGTCCTCCCCGCCGGTGATCGGCACGTCCTGAGCGCTCACCTGCTCGGGCCCTACCACCTGCTCCGCCACTCGCCGCACCGCTTCGGCGCAGGTCGCGTCGCTCTCGAGCACCGGGTAGTGGGGGATGAAGCGAACCTCGATCTCGACCCCCATCGCCGCCCCCAGCTGGGCCCCGATGCGCTCCAGTCGCTCGGTCACGATGCTGGTCACCTCGCTGCCGAAGGTTCGAATGGTGCCCGTCAGCTCGGCTCGGGAGGGGATCACGTTGTGGGCGGTACCGGCGTGGAAGGTGCTGATGCTGAGCACCGCTGGCTGATGGATGGACAGGCCCCGCGAGACCACGGTCTGGGCCGCGGTCACGAACTGGGCTCCAGCCACCACCGGGTCTCGGACGTGGTGCGGCTGGGCCGCGTGGCCGCCCTTGCCCGTGATGCCGACCTCCAGCGTCGTCACCTCGGCCATGGTCGGTCCGGCCGCGACCCGGACCGAGCCCTTCGGAAAGGGGGGCCAGTTGTGAAGGCCATAGATCTCGTCGACGTGCTCGAGGACCCCTTCCTCGACCATCACGCGGGCGCCACCGCCCCGAACCCCCTCCTCGGCCGGCTGGAAGATCAGGCGAACGTTGCCAGGGATCTGGTCCCGGCGTTCGGCGAGCGCGGCGGCGGTGGCCAGCAAGATCGAGGTGTGTCCGTCATGGCCGCACTTGTGGGACACGCCGTCGTGCACGCTCTTGTAGGCCAGCGGCGTGTTCTCCTGGATGGGGAGCGCGTCGAGATCGGCCCGGAGCGCGATGCTGGGCCCTCGGCCCACCCGGTCGGGGTGAAGGTCGGCCACCACCCCGGTCTCGGCCATGGTCCGAGGCGCGTAGCCGTGGCGCTGCAACCAGTCGAGGACCACGGATTGGGTGCGTTTCTCCTCGAAGCCTAGCTCGGGGTGCTGGTGCACGTCGTGCCGGACGGCGCGGGCTTGTTCGACGAAGCGGTCCAAGAGGGCCATGGCGTCCGAGCATGGAGGACCGGTCTCGGATTGGGAACCACGGAGGCTCTGAGCTACAACCGGGGGGTCGTGCTGGGCTTCCACTGGGCCGCGCTCGCCTTCGGGCTCCTCGTCGGCTCCTTCCTCAACGTCGTCATCGCGCGGCTCCCGGCCGGCGAGAGCATCGTTTTTCCCGGCTCCAAGTGTCCCAAGTGCCAGGTAGCCATTACCTGGTACCAAAACATCCCTGTGCTCTCCTGGCTGCTGCTCCGGGGACGCTGCGCCGCCTGCCGGGCCCCCATCTCGATCCGCTACCCCATCATCGAACTGTTGACCGGCGTCCTGTTCATGGCCTGTGCGGTCCGCTTTGGGCCGAGCTGGGCCAGCCTCTTCGCCTTCGTCTTTGCCGGCGGGTTGGTGGTCATCACCTTCGTCGACATCGACATCTGGGAGATCCCCGATGAAGTCAGCCTGCCCGGGATCCTGATCGGCTGCGCCTTCCGCCCCTTGGTCTTCGATGTCCCCTGGTGGAGCGGCCTGGCCGGGGCCGCCCTGGGCGCCGGGGCTCTGTGGTTGGTCCGTCTCACCTACGAGGTGCTGCGGGGCCAAGAGGGCATGGGCCTGGGCGACGTGAAGCTCATCGGGATGATCGGCGCCTTTGTCGGACCGGGGGGCCTTTTGCCCACCATCATCGTGGCCTCTTTTTCCGGCACCATCATCGGCGTGGTTTTGCTCGTGGCGGGAGGTGGAAACGAGGTCGCGGCGGAGGCGGAGGCGCTCGCCGAGGCGGAGGCCGGGACCGAGCCGGGGGACGAACCGGGAGAGGCCGACGAAGCCGCGGCCGGAGAGGACGATGAAGAGGACTGGACGCCGCCCGCCCACGCGGTGCCCTTCGGTCCCTTCCTGGCCCTGGGCGCCCTGACCCACCTCCTGCTCGAGCCGGCCATCAACCGCTGGCTGTACGCATGAAGCCGACCAGCCTCCGACAACCCATCCTGCTGCAGGCGCTGCTCTTCCTGGCCGCGGTCGCCCTCGTGGTCCTGACCATGGCCTCCCTCGCCATGGTGCGAGCGAGCCAGCGAGCCTATCAGCGAGCCGCTCAGGCCCAAATGAATCGGATCGCCCGCCTCCCCGCAGCCGAGCGACGCCTAGCGCTCCGCGACTCACCCTTGGAGGAGATCCGCATGGAGGAGGTCCAGGCCGCCAGGCCCCCCGAAGCCGAGGTGGTGGTCCCCATCGTCCGGGCCGGCTCGGACCGGTACCTCGTCGCCCGATTCGATCCCAACATCCCTCGCAGCATCGCCTTCGTGGAGGTGGCCCGGCTGGCGCCCTGGGTGCTGGTCTCCGTTCTCGGGCTCGCCGCCCTCCTCGTCTTCATGACCAGTCGCCTCGTGCTCAGACCCTTGGACGGCCTGGCCGAGCTCGCCGACACCACCGACTTCGAGCCCGAAGACCTCCCCCTCAAGGTGGGCCGCCGGCCGGCGCCGGAGGAGATCGCCGAGGTCGCGCTGCGCTTTCGCCGCACCGTCCAGCGGCTTCGTGACGAACAGGCGGTCATCGAGGCCCAGCGGGACGAGATGGAGCGGATGCAGGCTTCCTTGGTTCGGGCTTCCAAGCTGGCCAGCGTTGGCCGACTGGCGGCTGGGATCGCCCACGAGGTCGGCAATCCCTTGGCGGCGGTGAGAGGCTATCTGTCCTTGATGAAGGACGGGCTCGAGCCCGAAGAGCAGGCCGAGGTCACCCGCCGCAGCCTCGACGAGCTCAGCCGGATCCACGAGACGATCAAGAAGCTGCTCACCTACGCCCGCTCGGGTGAAGAGGGAGACGCCCCTTTGGAAGCGACGGCGTTGGCCCAAGTCTTCGAGGACTCCTGGAACCTCGCCCGCGGCCACCCGAGTGTGCGCCCCTTCTCGCTGAGGCGCACCATCCCCGAGGAAGCGCGGGTGATGGCTCACCCGGCCCGGCTGAGCCAAGTCCTCGTCAATCTCCTCTTGAACGCCGGCCAGGCGATGGGACAAGCCGGTGGAGAGGGCGAGATCAGGGTCTCGGCCGAACGCGACGGCCCCCGCTGGCAGCTCGACGTGGAGGACGACGGCCCCGGGGTGCCCGAGGAGCTGCGCTCGGGCGTATTCGACCCCTTCTTCACCACCAAGGCTCCGGGCGAGGGGACGGGTCTGGGCCTCGCCGTCTCCCGGGCCATGGTCGAGGCCATGGGCGGCGATCTCGTCCTCTTGCCGACCGAGGCGGGGGCCCGCTTCCGGGTCAGCCTCCGTGCGTTCGAGTCCGAATCCGCTTAGGGTCGCCGGGTGGCCGAGCGAGTGCTAGTCGTCGACGACGAGGAGAGCCTGCGCCACATGCTGAGCCTGGCCCTGTCGAAGGCCGGCTTTCAAGTGTGGACGGCCGGCTCGGGGGACGAGGCTCTGGAGCTGATGCACAGGAGCCCGCCCTTCGACGTGTGCCTGTCCGACGTGCGCATGCCGGGCATGGACGGCCTCACCTTCATCGAGCAGGCGGCCCGAGCCCGAAAAGGCGAGCCGACCTTCCTCGCGATGAGCGCCTACGGCGACGAGCAGATGGCGATCGAGGCCCTGCGCCGCGGAGCCTTCGACTACTTGAGCAAACCCTTCGAACCCGACGCCCTGGTCATGAAGCTCCGGCTGCTCTTGGAGAGGCGGCGGCTACAGGTCGCCGGTCCGAACAGCGCCGCGCCGGTCCCAGCCCGGCGAGGTCCCCCCGGCCTGGACGGTATCGTGGCCGGGTCGCCCCAGATGGAGAAGGTCTTCCAGACCGTCCGCAAGGTAGCCTCCTTTCCGACCACCGTCCTCCTGACCGGCGAAACGGGGACCGGAAAGGAGCGGATCGCGGGGGCGCTCCACAGCGAAGGACGGCGAGCGGGCCGGCCCTTCGTGGCCGTCAACTGCGCCGCCATCCCCTCCGCGCTCCTCGAGAGCGAGCTCTTCGGCCACGCCAAGGGGGCCTTCACCGACGCGTCCACCGACCGGCCGGGTCTGTTCGAGGAGGCGGACGGCGGCACTCTGTTCCTGGACGAAGTCGCCGAGCTCCCGACCGTTCTTCAAGTGAAACTGCTGCGCGTCCTCGTCGAGAGGGAAGTGCGACGTGTAGGCGAAAGTCGCCACATCCCGGTGGACGTGCGGGTGATCGCCGCCACGAGCCGTGACCTGACCGCGATGGTGGAAGCGGGCAGCTTTCGCGATGACCTCCTGTACCGGCTCGACGTGGTCACCATTCATCTCCCGCCGCTTCGCAGCCGACCCGAGGACGTCCCGCTCTTGGCCCAGCACTTCGTGGGGCGGCTGGCCGAGCGTCTGGGTCTGCCCCGAGGCGAGATCAGCGAAGAGGCGATGCGCATCCTCCAGAGCTACGCCTGGCCCGGAAACGTACGAGAGCTGGAGAACGCCATCGAACGAGCGCTGGTGCTCTCGGACGGAAGCGGACGCATCACCTCTGCCGACCTGGACGAACGCTTCGAAGGCCCCCCGCCCGACGGCGGAGGGACCGGAGATCTCGAGCTCCCAGGGGGTGGCAAGGATCTGACACTCAAGGTCATCCTGCCCAAGCTGGAGAAGGCTTTGATTCGAGAAGCGCTGGAGCGGGCCGACGGGCACCGCGGGCGCGCCTCGCAGCTCCTGGGCATCAGCCAGCGCACCCTATCTTCGAAGCTGAGGGAGTACGACCTCTCCTGAGCCCCGGAGCGGCCCTCTGGCCGGTTCCTTGACGGCCCTTCCGGACCACCCCAAGATGCTCCCGTCTCGGGCTTCGTTTCGGGACCCAAAAGGAAGACAAGTGGCCAAAGGGAAGCACGCAGTGGGTCTCGACATCGGCTCGGGGTCGATCAAGCTCTGTCAGTTGAAGCCCGCCAAACGCGGCAATTACCAGCTGCAGGCTTTCGGGGTGGTCCAGCTGCCACCCGAGGCCATCGTGGACGGGGCCCTCATGAACTCGACCGCGGTCGTGGACGGGATCCAGGAGCTCTTCGCGTCCCAGAAGATCAAGCACAAGCAGGTCGCGACCTCGGTGTCCGGCCACTCCGTGATCATCAAGAAGATCAGCCTTCCGCAGATGACGACCGAAGAGCTCGAAGAGTCGATCCAGTGGGAGGCCGAGCAATACATCCCCTTCGACATCAACGATGTGAACATCGACGTCCAGATCCTGAACACCGAGTCGACGCAGGCTGGTCAGATGGACGTCCTCCTGGTGGCGGCGAAGAAGGACATGGTCAACGACTACACCGAGGTCATCCAGAGCGCCGGCCTCGACCCGGTGGTGGTCGACATCGACGCCTTCGCGGTCCAGAACCAGTTCGAGATCAACTATGAGGTCCCGCGCTCGGAGACAGTGGTGCTCGTCAACCTGGGCTCCTCGGTCACCAACATCAACGTGGTGGCGAACGGTATCTCGACCTTTACTCGCGACATCAGCATCGGGGGCAACCAGTTCACGGATGCGGTGCAGAAGGCCCTCAACGTGAGCTACGATGAAGCCGAAGCCCTCAAGCTCGGCGGCACCGGACCCGAGAGCGACGCCGTCGTCCCCCAAGAGGTCGAGCGCGTCCTACAAACGGAGTCCGAGTCGGTCGCCAACGAGATTCAGCGCTCCCTCGACTTCTACGCCGCGACCTCCGCCGACGCCCACCTCTCCCGCATCTTCCTCAGCGGTGGCTCGGCCAAGATCCCGGCGCTGGTGAAGACGATCGAAAACCGGACCGGGGTCGCGGTGGAGGTGCTCAACCCCTTCCGGAACATCGACACCTCGTCCGGGAACTTCGACATCGACTATTTGACCCGCGTCGCGCCCATGTCGGCGGTCGCGGTGGGGCTCGCGCTTCGCAAGCCCGCGGATCGCTGAGGCGCGCTCATGATTCGTATCAACCTCCTCCCGGTACGGCAGACCCAGAAGCGCCAGTCGGTTCAGCAGCAGCTCCTCATTGGAGTGGGCGTGATCATCGCGAGCCTGGTAGCTTCGGTGGTGTGGACGGCGGTGATATCCAGCGCCGCCGAGGAGCGCCGTCAAACGGTTGCGGCCAAGGAAGCGGAGCGGAAGCGACTCGACAAGATCATCGGTGAAGTCAACGCCTTCACCGACAAGAAGAAGGAACTGGAGGAGAAGCTCGACGTCATCGACGACCTGAGCAAGGCGAAGATCGGCCCCGTCCGGGCCATGGACGATCTCGCCACCGAGATCCCCAATCGGGTCTGGGTGACCAAGCTCGTCGAGTCCAACAGTTCGGTGACCATCGAGGGCCGCGCCATCGACCC
Source organism: uncultured Myxococcales bacterium (assembly GCA_964477875.1). Taxonomy (GTDB): domain Bacteria; phylum Myxococcota; class Kuafuiibacteriia; order Kuafuiibacteriales; family Kuafuiibacteriaceae; genus Kuafuiihalomonas. The sequence goes on along the minus strand of CAYZFR010000050.1, from coordinate 7,958 downwards.
CGAGGACGTCTCCTCGTTCCTCCTCGCTCTCGAGGGGTCCAAGTACTTCACCGGCGTCCTTCTCACCTACTCCAAGGCGGTGAAGGAAGAGGGCGTCACCATCTACGAGTACAAGATCACTTGCCGGGTGAACTACTCGGCCTAGGAGCCCCCATGGAAGAGCTCATCGGACGCATCTCGAAGATCCCGCTCGTACAGCGGATCGCCATCCTGGCCGCGCTGGTGGTCCTGATTCTGGTCGCCAACTATTTCTTCTTCGTCTCTCCGCAGCAGGCCCAGATCGCGGCCTCGGAGCAGAAGATCCAGCAGCTCGACTCGGAGCTCATTCAAAAGAAGGCCATCGCCCGCAACCTCCCGCGCTACCGGGTCGAGGTCGAACGCCTCAAGCAGCGGCTGAACCAGGCCCTCACCCTGTTGCCCAACGAGGCCGAGATCCCCGAGCTACTTCAAAAGATCGCGTCTCGGGTCGAGCAGTCAGACTGCGAGATGACCAGCTTCGAGCCGCAGTCCGAAGTGGTGAGCGGCTTCTACGCGAAAATTCCAGTCCGGATGTCCATCACCGGGAACTTCCACTCCGTCCTCACCTTCTTCGACAAGGTGGCGAAGCTGAACCGGATCGTGAACGTGACGAACATCTCGATGTCGGAGCCGAAGGTTCAGAACAAGAAGGTGGTGGTCAAAGCGGACTTCGTCGCCACGACCTTCAAGTTCGTGGAGACCGGGAAGAAGGAGGGCGGCGGAACCGGGTTCGGCGACGCCGCGAAGAAGTCATGATCCGCTCGACATCGGCCCTTCTTGCGCTCGCTCTGCCGCTCGTGGGTGCCTGCGGCGACTCCGCCCCCCCGCCGCCGCCCAGCAAGCCCGCTCCGGCTCGAACGGGGCTCAACGTAGTGACCGGAGGCTCGGCTGCGGCCGGAGACGCTCCCGCCGACGAGGCGCCGCCGGCGGCAGCGCCTCCCGCGGCACCGGTGGACCAGGACGCGGCCGAAGCCGAGGTCCCTTACGCTTATTCGCCGATCGGCAAACGCGACCCTTTCCGGAACATCTTCGAGCAGCTGGCCCAAAACCCCGACGAGCAGGAGCTGACCGAGCTCCAGAAGTTCGAGCTGGACCAGTTGAACCTGGTCGCGATTGTGACCCGCATCGCGACGCCCTACGCCATGGTCGAGGACCCGAACGGCAAGGGTCACACCCTCGTCCGCGGGACCCTGATCGGGAAGCACTTCGGTCAGATCTCCCAGATTCGTGAAGATTGCGTGGTGGTCAAGGAGGACTACCGCGACTACACGGGACGCAAAGTCACCAACACCACCTCGATGTGCCTGCCCAAGCCGGAGGACCTGAAACTTGATTAATCGAAAGGCCGTGCGACTGTGCCGGTGTAGAGGGACCTCGTGATGGATCTGCAGCATGCCTTGCTGGGCCTGGTGGCGCTTGGGTTTGCGACCCCGGCCGGGGCCGAAACCTTGACCACGCTCGACCACGTCGAGGCCTCGCGGGACGGCGAGACCCGGGTGGTGCGGATCCGCGCCGACCGGGCGCCGAGTTACTCGGTCTTTCGGATGACCGAGCCCGACCGGGTCTTCGTCGAGCTGGCCGACGCCCGGACCACCGAGGGCCCCCAGACACTCGACGTCCGGGACGGCGTGGTCCGAACGGTGAAGACCGAGAACGTCGACGAGCGCACCCTGCGGGTGGCGATCGAGCTGGAGTCCTTCCGAGACTATCGCATCGTCGAGAAGGGGAAGGAGCTATGGGTCCGCTTCGACGCCGAGCCCCTCCGCACGCCGGTCGACGTAGGCGAGGTCGCCGTAGCCGAGACCGGCGGCGGGGCGCTGATCACGGCACCTCTGAGCGGCGAGCTGAGGGCGGACGCGGTGCGCCTGGAGTCGATCGCCGACCCCGCCCGCATCATCGTCGACCTCGACCACGCACGCATCGACCCGAAGTATCAGCGTCTCCCGGTCGCAAAGCTGGGCGTGAAGCGGATCCGGGTCGCGGACAAGAGCGGCTCCGTCCGTCTCGTCCTCGATCTCGAACAGGGCGCCCGACCTCCCCGGGTCGACGTGCAAACCGCAGGCGAGCAACTCCAGATCCGGCTCAGCCCGGCGTCCGCTCCCGCGCCCCAGACCGAGACGGCGGCCGCGCAGACGGCGCCCTCCCCCCCGCTGCCGGCGCCGGCTTCGACCCCCGCGCAAGAACCCGAGTCCGAACCCGCTCCCGACCTCGGCGCAAAGGCCTCGACGCCTCGCCAATCCATCCGGGACATTCGCTTCGAGCCGCGGGACGGCTTCATCCGCTTCACCGTTCATCTCGAGAACGACGCCTTTCGAGTCGCTTCGGGGGGCACCGAGTCCGCGCCCCGGCTCCTCATCCCAGACGCCACCCTTCCCGAGCACCTCGAACGCACCCTCGACGTGACCGAGGTGAGCCAGGGTGCCCTGGCCGGCCTCTCGAGCTTCAACACCGAGGACGGCGTCGTCCTCGCGGCCGGGATCTACAACGAGACCGAACACCGGCACTGGACCAAGGGCGACCGCCTGATGTGGGACTTCCGCGTCGGGGCCGAGACCACCAGCGACGGCCCCGAGACCACGGCCAGCTACCGCTCCCAGATGGCGGCTCAGCTCGGCGCCGCCAGCACCGGGCGGGCGCGCTACACCGGCCGCCGGATCTCCTTGGACCTCAAAGACGCCGACATTCAAAACGTTCTCCGCCTTTTGGCCGACGTCTCCCGCCTCAACATCGTGGCCGGCGACGACGTGCAGGGGAAGGTGACGCTCAAGCTGCGGAACGTCCCCTGGGACCAGGCGCTCGACATCATCTTGAAGTCCAAGGCCCTCGACAAGCAGCGCAACGGCAACATCATCCGGGTGGCGCCGGTCGAAGTGCTGCAGCGAGAGGAGGAGCTGCGGCTGGAGCGGCGCGAAGCCCAGATCAAGCTCGAGCCCCTGACCGTCCGCCTCATCCCGGTGAGCTACGCGGTGGCGGCCGACCTCAGGCCCCAGGTGGCAGCGCTGCTGTCGGCCCGAGGCAAGGTCAACATCGACCAGCGGACCAACGTCCTGATCGTCGAAGACATTCCGGAGGTGCTGGTCAAGGTGGAGCGCTTGGTCCGCACCCTCGACACTCAGACGCCCCAGGTCTTGATCGAGTCGAGGATCGTCGAGGCGCGGAACAACTTCTCTCGCGAGCTCGGCGTCCAGTGGGGTGGTACCGTGGCCGCCTCCCAGCAGTTCGGTACCCAGACCGGGCTCGAGTTCCCGAACAACGTCCTCGTCAGCGGCGGCGCCGACGACGGCGTGGCCAACGTCGTCGAGGGCGTGGCCGCCAATCCGCAGTACGCGGTCAATCTCCCCGCCGCCGTCGGCTCCGGCACGGGTGGTGCGCTGGGCTTGGTCCTGGGCTCGGTCGACAACTCGACCCTCATCAATCTGCGTCTTTCGGCCGCCGAGACCGCGGGCAGGATCAAGCTGGTCTCGGCCCCCAAGATCGTCACCCTCGACAACACCGAGGCCAACATCCTGTCCGGCGAACGGATCCCGATCACCGTCATCACCGCCAACGGTCCGACTACCCGATTCATCAACGCGAACCTCGAGCTCGGCGTCACGCCTCATGTGACTCAGGACGGGGCCATCTTGATGGACATCGCGGCCAAGAAGAACGAGCTGTCGGACCGGGTCGACAACCTGGGCGTGCCAGGCATCCTGACCAACGAGGCCAACACCTCCATGATCGTCCAGGACGGGGACACCGCGGTGCTGGGCGGCCTCTATCGCCGCAACAAGTCGGAGAACGAGGCCCGGATCCCTTGGATTGGTGAGGTCCCGGTGATCGGGTGGCTGTTCAAGTCGACCACTCGTTCCGACAGCCGTGAGGAGCTGCTGATCTTCATCTCTCCTCGGATCGTCAATCGGCAGGCCGCCCTCGTTCAGACCGAATGAACCGGGTCTTCGTGGCCGGACCGCCCGGGGTAGGAAAGAGCACCGTCGGCCGGCGGCTGGCCGAGGCGCTGGGCCTCTCCTTCTTCGACACCGACGCGCTGATCGAACAGCGACTGGGTCTTGCGCCGGCCGAAATCATCGAGCGAGCCGGTGAAGACAGCCTGCGGAGGGCCGAGCAAGAATTGTTGAGCGAGCTCCCTCCGAGGGGCGTGATCGCCCTCGGTGGGGGAACGAGCAGCCGCCCGGACGCGCGACGCGCCATCCGGGCCCACGGGCTGGTGGTCGGGCTGGGCGCCCCGGTCGACCTTCTGTGGTCGCGGCTTCGCGGCCCCGGAACGACGACCCGGCCCCTCGCCCCCAGCCGCGACGCCCTCGCCGCCCTTCTGGAGGCGCGCGGAGCTTCGAGCTATCGCTTCGGTGACGTCGAATTCAGCGCCCAGGCCGAGCCCGAAGCGCTGACCGAGCAGATCCGTGACTGGGTCTGTTCCCACGAGCTGCTCGAAGCCCGGGTGGGCGATGCTCGGACACGGGTGGTGGTCGGACCCTCCTTGCCGGTGGCGCTCGCGGGCGCCCTGCGGACCCTGAGCCCTTCCCGGCCCATTCTCCTCATCGAAGACCAGGGCGTTCCCCCCTCCTGGCGGGACGCCTACGCTCGAGCGGCGGAGTCCGTGGGCCCGGTGATCCGTCATCCGCTCCCCGGCGGCGAAACGGTCAAGACCTGGGCCGTCCTCGGTGGGGTCCTCGAACGCGCCATCGAGGCCGGATGCGGCCGGCAGAGCGCCGTGGTCGGCCTGGGAGGCGGCGCGGTGTGCGACCTCGCAGGCAGCGCGGCCGGTCTGCTCGGCCGGGGCGCGCCCCTGCTCTTGGTGCCTAGCACCCTCCTGGCCCAGGTCGACGCCTCGGTGGGCGGCAAGTGCGCGGTCAACAGCGCCCACGGCAAGAATCTGATCGGCTTGTTTCACCCCGCCGTCGACGTGCTCACCGACCTGGAGCTGCTGGATTCCTTGCCGGAAGAGGAGCTGCGTTCGGGGGCGGCGGAGCTGTTCAAGATGGGGCTGCTGGCCGGTGGCGAGCTCTGGACCCGGCTGTCGGACCCTCGGGCCCCGCGATTCGGCATCGATCCGCGGTCGGTCGCCCTCTCGATCCGCGCCAAGGCCGAGATCGTCGCCTCCGACCCCTACGAGCGAGGTCGCCGCAAGGTGCTCAACTTGGGTCACACCTTGGCCCACGCCCTCGAGAGAGCCTCGTCTTTCGAGCTTCGTCACGGCGACGCGGTCGCCCTCGGCACCGCCACCGCGGTCCGCTGGTCTCGATGGCGGGGCCTGATGTCGGATGAAGTCGCCCGTTCGATCCTCGACGCCCAGGCCCGGCTCGGCCTGCCCGACCGCGCGGCCCCCGAGCTCCTGCAGGCTGCTCTCCCCCACTTCGGCCAGGACAAGAAGGGTCACGGCCAGGGCGGCGAGGAAATTGGGCTGTCCAAAACAGGCGCGCCCGAGCTGATTGAGGTACAGTGGGAACAGCTCGGCGAAGAGCTTCGAAAAGCGGAGAACGAAGGATGAAGAGTCGACTCAGCATCATCGCCCTACTGGCCACCGTGGCCTGCGAAACCGAGGATCCCGGACTTCAGTTCAACGCGTTCAAGTCCATCGACCAGGAGTGCGAGTTTCAGGCGGGTACCAATCCGGACCTCCTCGGATTCACCTTCGACCCTTTGCTCTACGAGTCGTTCAGCCTATACGGCGAACTTCAGAGCACCGTGCTCCCCCCGACCGCCCTCCTGGACCAGGAAAGCAACCGCAACTTGCCAGGCCAGCTCTCGACGAACGTCACCGAGTTCGAGTACGTCTTCGAGTGCGATCTCTCGGGCTTCGCTGGTCCGCGTCAGCTCTTCCTGCCCGGCTCGAGCGCCGTCCCCTTCTGCCGCAACCCTAGACAGCCCGACGCCGACTTCAACGGCGAGGATGTCGTCCCGCTCTCGGCCACGCTTTCAGCCGGCGAAGCCTCGGTGGTGGCCACTCGGGTCGTCTCGCCGAACCTTGCCAACCGGCTGGTCGAGTTCTTCGACTTGTCGCTGGCGGCGGACACGTGCTGCGCGAATACGCCCCCGGGCCAGGAGTGCACCACCAGCGGGAGCAACGCGTGCGACACCGTCCAGACCGGGATCGACGAGGAGAAGTTTTCTCGGTCCCAGATCGCAGACCTCATCCGCTTTCGCGAGGCCGTCCAGACCACGAACATGGACCCCGATTTTCTCGGTCCGCTCCTGCTCAACATCAAGGGCAACTACCGCGGAATCACGAATCGAGGCGCCTCCTTGACGTCCAACGAGGCCAGTTTCACCCTCGACGTCTGCGCCGGCTGCGTGAACCTCCCTTATCAGGCTCTCCGAGCTGCGGCCGCCATGGGCGACACCGACGCCGAGACCGCTCTCGAGGAGTTCAACATCGTCCTCAACTGCTTCGAATGATGGATAACGAGTTTCGGGCCGCACTGCAGGCGATCTGCGGCGCGCTTCCCGGCACGGTGGCCGCGACCCTGATGGGCTCGGATGGGATCCCGATCGAGACCGTAGAGGGCGCCGATGCCGAGCTCGAGGTCTCCTCGCTCATCGTGGAGTACGGCAGCCTGATCGATCAGATCCGGCGCTCGGCCCAGATGTTCGAAGCCGGCGGTCTCGAGGAGCTGACCATCGCCAGCGAACACATCACCACCCTGATCCGGCCGCTGACGGAAGAGTACTTCCTGGCCCTCGCCCTCGGACCTGGCGTCCCCTCGGGGAAAGGACGCTACCTCATGCGCATCCACGCGCCGGGCCTGCTCGAGGCCCTCGCCTGATTCGCCATGGCACGGGTCCACGTCGTGCACGGTCCCAATCTCGACCTCCTCGGCACCCGGGAACCCGAGATCTATGGACACAGCACCCTCGACGAGATCGACGCCCAGCTGATCGCCCTCGGCCAGGAGCTTGGCTGCGAGGTCGCGACGGTGCAGAGCAACCATGAGGGCCAGCTCATTGACGCGGTGCACGAGGCTGGTCGAAGCGCCGACGCCCTCCTCATCAACGCCGCCGGCTACACCCACACTTCGGTCGCTCTTCGAGACGCCGTGGCCGCCGCCCGCGGCCGGCTGGTCGTGCTCGAAGTCCACCTCACGATCCCCGAAGCCCGCGAACCCTTCCGGCACGTTTCCCTGCTCGCGAGCGTGGTCGACGGTCGCATCGAGGGACTGGGCCCCTCCTCATATGGGCTTGCCCTCAGGGCCGCATCGGAGCTACTCCGCGCCCGTGGCGTCCTACGAGACCAGTGACCTCAAGAAGGGTCTGAAGATCCTTCACAACGGCCAGCCCTTCGCGGTCGTCGACTTCCAGCACGTGAAGCCCGGCAAGGGGAATCAGTTCACCCGGACCAAGATCAGGAATTTGCACACCGGCTCGGTCCTCGATGTGACCTTCCGCTCAGGAGAGAAAATCGAGGATCCCGAAGTCGAAGACCGAACCATGAGCTTCCTCTACTCGGACGGCGAGGCCTTCCACTTCATGGATACCAAGACCTACGACCAGGTCGCCATCACCGAAGAGGGGATCGGGGACATGAAGAACTTCCTCCTCCCCGAGATGCAGGTCGACGTCATCATCTGGAAGGGCCGCCCCATCAACGTCGAGCTCCCCCAGCACGTCGAGCTCGAGATCACCTACTGCGAGCCTGGGGTTCGGGGCGATACCGCCACCAACGTGACCAAGCCAGCGACGGTGGAGACCGGAGCCACCATCAACGTACCCCTCTTCATCAACACCGGAGACAAGATCAAGGTCGACACCGCAACGGGGAGCTACATCGAGCGCACCGGGATCGGCTCCGGCGGCTGACGTGACGACCCGAAAGAAGAAGGCAGCCCCCAAGAAGGCCGAGTCGAAGAAGGCGCCGGCCCCCCAGGCCCCTGCGGGAGGCCCCGCCCGACAAGAGCGCGCCGCCGATCCCAAGGCGGATCGCTTCGAGCGCATCCTGGGCCTCT
>CAYZFR010000049.1:0-23038 GCA_964477875.1 uncultured Myxococcales bacterium | reverse complement strand
GAAGAGAGCGTAGCGGGGAAGCGCCGGCTCCGCCGGCGCTGGGTCCCCTAGTCCGGGCGTGGTCCGAAGAGGGCGGTGCCGATTCGGACGATGGTGGCGCCGGCGGCGATCGCTTCGGCGTAGTCGTCGCTCATGCCCATCGAAAGCTCCGGCAGTTTCAGGTCGCTCTCGGCCGCCCAGCTTTCACGCAAGCCTCGAAGTGCCTCGAAATAGCGAGGCCCTTCGCCCGGCGGTGGAATGGTCATGAAGCCTCGGAGCTCGAGGCCGTCGGACAGCTCTGGCGCGGCCTCGAACAGCGGACCGAGGTCCTCCTCCATGAAGCCGGTCTTGCCCTCCTCCCGGCCTTGGTTGACCTGGACGAGGGCCGGGATGGGTCGGCCGGCCTCCCGTCCGAGCTTGGCGAGGCTCTTGGCGAGGCGGAGCGAGTCCAGGCCGTGGAACAGGTGGACGTCCGCCATCAGCTTGGCCTTGTTGCGCTGTAGGTGCCCGACCATGTGCCAACGCAGCTCGGGATGGGCCTGCTGCTTGCGATGCATCTCCTGGGCGTAGTTCTCACCGAAGTCTCGGTGACCGAGCTCGATGGCCGCCTCCAGACGCTCATCGGGCTGGCGCTTGCTGACCGCCAGCAGCGCCACCTCCGACGGTTCGCGGCCGGCGGTCCGGCATGCGCTACGCAGGTCATCCTGCACCCGGGCGAAGCGAGCTCGGACGTCGTCCCGGACGCTCACTGCCCACGCCCCTTCGGTGGGTGGACGCCATTGAGCGCTAGCAGGCGCAGGGTCTCGGTGAGCGGAAGACCGACGACACCGCTGTAGCTACCCTCGATGTGCTCCACGAATGCGCCCCCCCATCCTTGGATGCCATAGGCCCCGGCCTTGTCCCAGGGCTCGTCGGTCTCGACGTAGCGCTCGACCTCATGGTCACCGAGGGCTCGAAAGGTGACCTCGGCGGTGACCACGGTGGAGACGGACTCGATGCCAAGGACGACGACCGCGGTGTGGACGTAGTGGGTGCGGCCAGAAAGGGTGCGAAGCATGGCCCGGGCTTCGTCGACGTCGTGAGCCTTGCCCAGGCTTCGCCCGTCGAGGGCGACGACGGTGTCCGACGCCAGGACCGGGGCCTCGTCCGGACAGGCCTCGGCCTTGGACCAGGCGACCCGCTGGGCGTACAGGATCGGGGCCTCACCCTCCCGGATGGACTCGTCCACGTCCGAAGGGATGATGCGGGGATTCAGCCCCACCCGCTCCAGCAGCGTCTTTCTCCGCGGCGACCGGGAGGCGAGCACGAAGTCGCTCAACGCACCGGCTCCGAATCGATGGGGATGGACTGGACCTCGCCGCCGCGCCGGACGCCGACGCGCCCTTCTTCGTCCTCGACCCACAAGGCCTCGAGATCGAAGAGCGCGTCGCGCGTGAACTTGGCGGTCAGCTTACCGTCCCGGACGGTGCAGAACAGGAAGCCCTCGCGGTCCTGGCGGAGACTGTCGAAGTCCAAGACTTCGGCCCGGCGGTCGCTGAGCTGAAGATCGATCTGCTCTCCGTGGGCCCGGGCCCCGACCACGAACACCGGCGCGCCCTCGATCTCGACGTAGGCCCAGTTGACCTCGTTCTTCAGGATGTAACGGCCGTCCTCCGCCCGGTCGACCCAGGTGTCGAAGGCCTTCTTGACGCCGGGATGTTCGACAGGCTCCCCGTCGTGAAACCAAACGCCCTCTTCGGTCCGTCGGATCGTGGTCTCCCGCGATAAACCCTCGGGAATCATGGCTCTACCCTAACCACCGCACCCGGTTACAACCCACCGTTTTCGCCAGGCTTCGAGAACGCGCGCGCTGCTTCAGGGGCGCAGGGCGGCGAGGGTTCGGAGGGCGTTGAGGCCCAAGATCTTGCGGATGCGGTCTTCGGAGTAGCGGCGGCGGAGCATGGCGTCGACGAGGCGGGGGTAGGCGTGGGCGCCCCGGATGCCGGCTGAAGGGATGATGAAGCCGTCGAAGTCGGTGCCGATGCCGGCCACGTCTTCACCGCCGATGGCGATCAGGTGGTCCAAGTGGTCGACGACCCGATCAGCCCCCGAGGCGCCGGAGCGGCGGCCCAGGTACAGCCCGGCCGTGATCACGCCGACCACGCCTCCGGCATCGGCCACCGCCCGGACCTCCTCGTCGTTCAGATTGCGCCAGTGGCGGTGCACGGCCTCGACGCCCCCGTGGGTCACGGCGAAGGGGATGTCTTTGGCGTGGACCTCGACCGCCTCGCGAAAGCCGGTCCGATGGATGTGGGCCAGGTCGACCATGATCCGCCGCTCGTTCATGGCCTCGATCAGAGCCTGCCCCCCGGGCCCGAGACCTTTGCGCCGCCGCAGCAGGTGGGCGGCGCTACTCGGCGCGCCGATTCTCGACGGCGTGAGGTGGACGAGGGTCATCCGAACCACGAGGTCGTCCGGAATGGCCTCGAGGCTCGGCGCGCCTTCGACCGCGTTGGCGCCCTGCACCGACAGCAGCACCGGGTGACGCCCGGCTTCGGCCGAGCTCCGCCAATCAGCGGCCGACTTGACCAGCTCCATGGAAGGGCTTCGCGCGACCAGCCGCCGCACCCGAGCCACGGTGTCCAGGAACGCGCGCCAGCGGCCGACAGCGCTCCGAAAGGGGTTGGTGGTCAAGGACCACATCCCCCCGTTCAGTCCGTGCTCTCGGGCCCTGGGCAGGTCGAGGTGCCCGAACAGGTAGCCAGGGTTGAAGCGATGCCGCCGCTCCAGGTCGTAGCCGAACAGCCGGAACGGCAGAAAGCTCTCGATGTGAAGGTCGAAGACCAAGGCCTCGTGGACCAGCTCCCAGGCGGCGCGCGAGACACCCCCCTTGCCGACCGCGACCCCATGGGATTGAACCTCCGCCGATGCCATCCGATCGCGCCCGCTTCGTCCGCGAGCTCGCCCGAGAGGCCGGCGCGCTCGCGCTTCGCCGCCACCATGACTTGGGCGGCGTCGAAGTCGAGATGAAAGGGGTGCAAGACTACGTCACCGCCACCGACCGTGAGGTCGAAGCCCTGATCTCCCAGCGGATCCGAGAGAGCTATCCCGAAGACGGCTTCATCGGCGAGGAGACCGGACGCCGGAACGGCACCGAAGGGCGCGGCCATTGGATCGTCGACCCGATCGACGGAACCTCCAACTTCATGCGAGGCCTGCCCTTGTTCACGGTCTCGATCGGCTACGCCGACGGCGGCAGCGAGCGGGAGGTGGCGGCGATCCGCGACGTGGCCCACGAGCGGACCTACTGGGCCCAGCGCGGCGGCGGGGCCTTCGAGGAGGAAACGCCCCTGCGCGCTTCGAAGCGTGACCGGCTCGACGCCTCTGCCGTGTGTATGGGCTTTTGGAACCAGCCTGGAGGCGAAGCGGCCTTCATCCGGGCTCTGACCCGCCTCACCTCGACCCGAGTCGACGTTCGCCGGCTGGGGGCGGCGACCTTCGGGCTCATGCACACCGCCGCCGGCCGCTTCGACGCTTTCTTTCAAAGCCGGATCCACAGCTGGGACGTGGCGGCGGGCCTCCTACTCGTCGAGGAATCGGGGGGATGGGTCTCCGACTTCTACGGCCAAGGCGGGCTGGATGGCCCGGCCCCCGTCCTCGCTTGCGCCCCGGGCCTGGCGGAACCCCTGAAGGATCTGCTTCTTCGGCGCCCCGTCGAGGGTTGACCGCTCAAGCCCGGGTCGTCTCGGCCGATCTCGGGTGCGTGGCTGATCTGGTGCTGGGCATCGACCTCGGGACCTCCTTTTCTTCCGCCGCCGCCTGGGTACAGGGCAAACTCTATCTCGTGCCGGATCGCCGCGGCGAGCCTTGCATCCCGTCCATCGTCTACTTCCCCCAGCGCGGACTCCCGATCGTGGGCGCCGACGCCGAGCGCTATCGGAATGCCGAGCCCGATGCCTGCGTCAGCGGGATCAAGCGGATCTTGGGCAAGAAGGGCGGCGACCCCGAGATCTCCTTGTTCCAGAGCCACTCCGCTGTCTCGGTCGAAGCGCCCCAAGGCATGGCCCCGGTCATTCGCACCCGCAACGGCGAGCACACCGCGACCGAGGTCGCCTCCCACATCATCCGCCTCCTCAAGGAGCGGGCGGAGGAGCGCTTTCAGACCCCGGTCAAGAAGGCCGTCATGACCTTGCCCGCCACCGCCAACGACGGCACGCGAGCCGCTACGCTGCAGGCGGCTCGGATGGCCGGCATCGAAGTCCTGCGGACGGTCTCCGAGCCCTCGGCGGCCGCCATCGCCTACAACTTGGACGCCTTCAGCGGGCAGCGAAAGCTCCTGGTCTACGACTTCGGAGGCGGCACCTTCGACTCGACGGTCCTCGAGCAGAGCAACGCCGGCTTCCGAAGCCTGGCCGTGGGCGGGGACAGCTGTCTGGGCGGCGACGACTTCGACCAGGCCTTGGCGCACCAGATCGCGTCCTTCGTCTACCGCTCGGCCAGGGTCGACGTGACCAAGGACGTCGTGCGCTGGGACCGGATCGTTCGGGCCTCGGAGCAGACCAAGCGGGCGTTGTCGGCCCGAGAGAGCGCCCCCTTCCGCTTGACCGATGCCTTCAGCGCCCAGCGCAAGGCCCACGACCTGAACCTGAACCTCCACCGAGAAGACGTCGAGCCGGCGTGGGACGAGCTGACCGGTCGCTCGCTCAAGGCCACCGCCCGCATGCTGCACGAAGCCGGCCTTCGCCCGGCCGACATCGACACCACCGTCTTCGTCGGTGGTTCGACCTTCATTCCCATGGTCCGCCGCAGCGTCGACAAGCTCATGACCAAGCCCGGCTTCAGCGCCAGCAACCCCCAGACCGCCGTCGCCTGCGGCGCCGCCATCGTCGCCTCCCGCTCCAGCAAGTCCGCAGCTTAGGGGGTGCTGATGCCCGATCAGAGCCGGACCGGCCGGCCGGTCTCCATCGATTCCAGGCAGGCGTCGGCGAGCACCAGGGCCTGGCGGCCGTCGTGAGGTCCGGTCAGGAGGGGCTGCTCCGGCGACCTCACCGCGCGAACAAAGTGATCGACCTCTGCCCGGTAGGCCTCCGCGTAGCGCTCGACGAAGAAGTGGGGCGGCTTGTCGTGCCAGATCCCGTCGGCGGACCATGTGGTGACCGTGTGGGGCGCGACGTTCTCGGCCCGCAGCATGCCCCGAGCCCCCAGCACCTCGAGACGTTGATCATAGCCGTAGGCGGCCCGACGGCTGTTGGCGATCTGGCACAAGACGCCGTCTCGGGTCTCCAAGGTGACGACTGCGCTGTCGACGTCGCCCATGTCGCCGATGCCCGGATCGACCAAGGCGCTCCCCGCCGCGTACACGCTGACGGGCTCGTCACCGAGCAGCCATCGCGCCATGTCGAGATCGTGGATCATCATGTCCCGAAACAGACCGCCCGACTGGCGCAGGTACTCGAGAGGCGGCGGCCCCGGGTCACGGCTGGTGATGCTCACCATCTCCAGTCGACCGATGGCCCCGCGAGCGAGCTCCGACTTCACCCGGGCGAAGCTCGGATCGAAGCGACGGTTGAAGCCGATGAAGAACGGCACCCCCGCCGCTTCGACGGCCTCGATCGCTTCGTCCACTCGGGCCCGGTCCAGGTCGATGGGCTTTTCGCAGAAGATCGCCTTCCCCGCCCGGGCAGAAGACTTGATGAGCTCGACGTGGGTCGGCGTCGGGCTCGCGATGAAGGCGGCCTGGGCGTCGACGTCGGCCAGCGCGTCGCCGGAGTTCGTCGAGACCCGGGCTCCGACGCGGCGCGCCAGCGCTGTGGCCGCCTCTTCGTTCGGATCGACGACCCAAGCCACCTCCGCGCCGGGGTGGGCAGCGAGGTTGAGGGCGTGGACCTGCCCGATACGCCCCGCCCCGAACAAACAACACTTCATCATCGCGGCACGAGGCTATACCACGCGGTCATGCGCGTCGCTGGATGTTCACTTTGCCTCGGCCTCGCCCTCGCCTGCTCCTCGACGCCCGCGCCGGCGCCTGCGCCCCAGGCCGAGGTCGCGCCTCCGGCCTTCGTCTATGACCAGATCGCCCGGACCGACTTCAACCGCTGGTCGGCCAAGCTGGACCTTCCGTTCCATTGGGCGGCGGGTGATGACGAGGTGCTGCAGCCGGATGGTCTGCACCTGCTGTTCGGCGTCCAGGCTCGGGATCGGGCCTACTGGGTCGACGGCGGCCGCTTCACCCCCGCCTTCCGAACCGAGTACCTCGAGCTCGTCGCCGCCCAGCGCGGCGAGCGGAGCGCCGAGGAAGGCGTGGACGCCGAAGAGCGAGCCCGCCGTGCTGCCGTCGAGCGGGAGCTGGACCAAGGAAAGCCCACCCTCATCGCCTGGGACTTTCGGGGCAGCGCCGAGTCCAACCAGGCCCTCGTCGACCACATCTTGGCCGCAGCCCGGCTCATCGAGGATCTCTACGCCCGCCAAAAGGGCGTCGCCCGCCTCGCAGAACCCGCCGACCCCGCCTCGAGGCGCATGATGCATCGAAACCAAGGTCCTTTCTGCGTCGCCCCTTCGACCGAGTCGGACCCAAACTGCCGGGCCCTGCCGGAGGCGAAGCGGGTCTTCGGCCTCTACCCGACCAAGCTTCAGAGCCGGGAAGACTTTTGCTCCATCTCGAGCAAGCGGCGCAACGCGGACGCGCTGCTGGACCCCTTCACGGTGGTGCGGGTGAAGGAAGGGAAATTGACCGCGGTCCCGTATCACGAGGCCTACGCCGCTCCGATGAAGGAGGTGGCCGAGCACCTTCGGGCCGCGGCGGCGGTCCAGCCTCCGGAGGAGACGGCGTTGGTTCGCTACCTGGAGGCGGCTGCCAAAGCCTTCGAGGACGGCTCGTGGCTGGAGGCCGACGAGGCGTGGGCGGCCATGAACGCGGAAAACAGCCGGTGGTATCTGCGCATCGGCCCCGACGAGGTCTACTTCGAGCCCTGCAACCGCAAGGCCGCCTTCCATGTGAGCTTCGCCCGCATCAACCAGGACTCCTTGGCCTGGCAGGCCAAGCTCGACCCTGTGAAGCAAGAGATGGAGAACGCCCTCAGCGCCCTGGCCGGTCGGGCCTATCGGGCGCGCAAGCTGTCTTTTCACCTCCCCGACTTCATCGACATCGTGCTCAACGCCGGCGACTCCCGAAAGCCCCACGGCGCGACCATCGGCCAGAGCCTCCCCAACTGGGGCCCGGTGGCCAACGAGGGCCGCGGCCGAACGGTGGCGATGACCAATCTCTATACCGACCCCGACAGCCAGAAGACCCTCACCACCCAGGCCGAGTCTCTGTTCTGCGCGCCGACCATGGAGGTCTTCACCGCCGACCCTGCACCTCAGGTCATGAGCACGGTGCTCCACGAGGCGGCGCACAACCTGGGCCCCGCCCACGAGTACGAGGTGCGGGGGAAGACCGACGACGAGACCTTCGGGGGCCCGCTGGCCAGCACCCTCGAAGAGCTCAAAGCCCAGACCTCGGCTCTGTACCTGGCGTCTTGGCTGGCCGACAAGGGCATCATCGAGGAGTCGATCGCCCGCAAGGCCCACGTCCGAGGCCTGGCCTGGGCCTTCGGCCACATCTCTCGGGGCATGTACGCTGCCAGCGGGCAGCCCCGCTCCTACAGTCAGCTGGCCGCGATCCAGCTCGGCTTTTTCATGGACGAGGAGGCGGTTCGCTGGCGCGCCGAAGAGCTCGCCGCCAACGGGCTCGACACCGGCTGCTTCGAGGTCGACCTGGCGGCCATGAAGCAGGCGGCCGAAAAACTCGAGCGACGGGTCCTGATCATCAAGGGCCAAGGCCGCAGGCGCGGCGCCGAGCGCCTCGTCGCCGAGTACGTCGACGCCCAGCCCCGGCAGGCGACGATGCAGGTCATCAAGGAGCGCTGGCTCCGGGCGCCGAAGGCGACCTTCGTGTACGCGATCCGGCGGTGAGCGAGGATCTTCAGGTCTTCAGCTTCGGACCGCCGGTCGAGCGCCGGAGCAGCTCCTTGGCCCCGTGGGCGCAAGCCAGTGCCAAGCCATCGGCGAGGAGGGCCCGCCCCTCTACCGTTTGAAGCAGCGTCGACGACTCGCCGCTCGCCCAGCCCGCGCCTTCGTCGATGTGAAGCGCCCACGCGACCCACGCGCCTTCGTCGGACCGGGCCATGGTGGCAGCCACGGCGCGCTTTCCAGGCCGGGCCCGGTCGTCGATCCGAGCGACCAGGGACTCGTCGTCGTCTTCCGGCCGGGCGCGACGAAGCGCTTCCACGAGACCATCCTGGTGCCGAGCCAACAGGGACGGATGGGCCAAGGCCGCCTCCACCCGCCGGAAGCCATCGTTGGGAGCCTGGCCCCGGATCCGCGAGTAGGTCGTCCCCAACAGACTGGCCAGGCGCTCCCGAGTCAGACGGGCGCGAAGAGCGTGGTGATAGCGCATGATCTTTGCGGGTTCCTCGAAGACCGGACCCATCCAGACGAGGACCCAACGAGTCCAAGCTCCGACTCGTGAGAATGGACGGGCAACCGCGTTGCGCCGGTGCCCGTACGAACCCGACCCCTCGTCGAGCTCGTACGGGCACAGCCGCGGGATTCCAACGATGAAGCAAGGCGCTCCCGCGCCTCACTCGAATTATGTAGCCGATCCACCGTGGCGATCAATTCGATGACCCGGCTTTTGAGCCGAATGGACAGGGGCCCCTGACCAGCCGAGGGGACTTACCTGGAGGCCGCCCGGCGGGTCTTGGTTTTCCCGGCCGGCGCTCTATTGGAGGCCCGCGCGCCAGAGGTGCCCTTCTTCGATGCAGCCGGGGCCCAGCGAGCGGCCTCCTCCTGCCGCCGCTTCTTGGTCGCCGCCCATCCGCAGATCCGGCATTGGGCCAAGTCGTGACGCATCGCCGGACAATGCTCCCGCCCAAACATGATGATCTGAAGGTGCAGCTTGCTCCAGGTCTCCTCGGGGAACGTCCGCTTCAGGTCGAGCTCGGTCGCGTCGGGCGTCTTGCCCTGGCTGAGGCCCCAGCGCCCGGCGAGGCGATGGATGTGGGTGTCGACCGGGAAGGCCGGCAACCCAAAGGCCTGGGCCTGCACGACTTGCGCGGTCTTCCGCCCGACCCCGGGCAGCGCGAGCAGGGCCTCGAAGTCGGACGGGACCTCGCCGCCGTGGCGCTCGAGCAGGGCCTGACTGAGCCCCACCAGAGCCTTGGCCTTTTGGGGGGCGAGGCCGACCTCTTTGATGAGCTCGCGTACGGCGTCGACGTCGAGCTTCGCCATGGCGGCGGCGTCGGGGGCCATGTCGAACAGGGCCGGGGTGACTTGGTTGACCTTCTTGTCGGTGGTCTGGGCCGAAAGCACCACCGCGACCAAGAGCTGAAAGTCGCTCCCGTGGTCCAAAGGGATCGGCGGGTCCGGGTACAGCGCCTCCAGGATCTCGAGGATCCTGGCCGCCTTCTCGGCTTTCTTCACACTTTCATCAGGCCAATTCTTCGTCTCCGGCCAAGCGCTTTCGGGCTGCTCGCGCTGCTTCTCTCGAGCGCCTGCGCGAGCGGGAGCGCCACGCTTCCTCCACCGGGCCCCTTGGCCGAAGCCTGGATGCCACCCCATCAGGTCCTGGATGGAACCGGCCACGCCCTCGCCGACGCGCAGCTGTACGACGCTCTTGCCACCGGGCGGGTGATCTACGTGGCCGAGCTCCACGACCAGGCGAGCCACCATGCGGTCCAGCTGCAGGTCTTGGACGGAGTCGCCCAGCGCAGCGAAGGTCCGGTCGCCTTGGGCATGGAGATGTTCCTGACCGCCCACCAGCCGATCCTGGACCGCTGGGTGGCGGGCGAGCTCGACGAGGCCGCGTTCTTGAAGGCGGTGGCCTGGGACGAGACCTGGGGCTTCGACTTCGCCCTTTATCGCCCGCTGTTGCTCTACGCCCGCGATCGCGGGATCCGAGTCGTGGGTCTCAACGTCGAGCGGGCGCTCAGCCACGCTGTCGCCGTGCAGGGTTTGGACGGGCTTTCACCCGAGATGCGGGCGCGCCTCCCCGAGATGGACCTCGGGGTTGCTGCCCATCGGGCCTACTTCGAGGCCGCCATGGGCGGGGGCGTCCACGAAGGCATGAACATCGACAAGTTCTACCAAGCCCAGGTCCTTTGGGACGAGGCGATGGCGCGGGCAGTGGCGGAAGCGATGGCGGCGCCAGACGGCCCC
The DNA here is from genome assembly GCA_964477875.1 of uncultured Myxococcales bacterium. Lineage (GTDB taxonomy): Bacteria > Myxococcota > Kuafuiibacteriia > Kuafuiibacteriales > Kuafuiibacteriaceae > Kuafuiihalomonas. Next base: position 12,883 of record CAYZFR010000049.1, on the reverse strand, counting down.
CAGCACATGGTCGTCGTCGCCGGCCGTGCCCACGTGGAGTACGGCTTCGGGATCCCGGAGCGCGCCGCCCGCCGAGGGGCCGAGCCCTTTCGGTCCGTCCTCCCTCTCGATCTGCAGGAGGCGCGGCCCTTGCGCGAGACCCTGGAGGACGGCCGAGCCGACTTCCTGTGGCTGACCTCGAAGCGCGAAGCTGCTCTACCTCGGAGCGGTCTGCCATGAGTCTGCGCGTCGTCCGAGGAGCCTGCCCCCACGACTGTCCCGACACCTGCTCGATGCTCGTCGCGGTGGACGGCGACCGGGCGACCAAGGTCCGCGGCGACCCCGAACACGGGACCACCGCCGGTTTTCTGTGCGCCAAGGTCAACCGCTACCTCGACCGCACCTACCACCCCGAACGCCTCCTGTATCCGATGGTTCGCACCGGTCCCAAGGGTACCGGCGCCTTCTGCCGAGTGAGCTGGGACGAGGCCCTGGAGCGGGTGAAAGAGGGCTTGCATTCGGCCTCGAGGCCGCAAGCCGTCCTGCCCTATAGCTACAGCGGAACCTTGGGCCTGGTCCAGAACGGCTCGATGGACCACCGCTTCTTCCACCGCCTCGGCGCCAGCCAGCTCGACCGCACCATCTGCTCCACCTGCGGCTCCGAGACCCTCGACCAGGTCCTCGGCAGCCGGCGCGGTCCGCCCATGGACACCCTGGACGACGCTCGGACCATCATCCTGTGGGGCACCAACACCCTGACCTCCAACGTCCATCTGTGGCCGGTTCTCCAGCGGGCCCGAGCTCAGGGCGCCCAGCTGGTGGCCATCGATCCTCGACGGACCGAGACCGCCGGCCGGGCCGACGCCTGGATCGCGCCCCGACCGGGCACCGACGCCGCCCTCGCCTACGGGATGATGCGGGCGGTGCTGGAGGCGGGCCTCGAAGACCGGGCCTACCTCGAAGCCCACACCCAGGGATACGAGGCCCTGCGAGAGCGGGTGATGTCGCTGTGGCCGATCGCCCGGGCGGCCGAGATCTCGGCGGTGCCAGAGGCCGAGATCCGAGACCTGGCCCTTCGCTTCGCCGAGCGTCAGCCCTCGGTGGTGCGCTTGAACTACGGCCTTCAACGCCACGCCGGCGGGGGCGCGGCGGTGCGGGCCATCCTGCATTTCGCGACCCTGGTGGGCGCGTGGCGGCAGCGCGGCGGCGGCGCGCTGCTGTCGACCTCTGGATTCTATCCAACCGACGGCGCCACCCTCGGCCGGCCCGACCTGATGCCCGACCCGCCGCCCCGGGTGGTGAACATGAACGAGCTCGGTTGGGCTCTGGGGCCCGAGGGCGGCGTGGAGTGCTTGTTTGTCTACGCCTCCAACCCCGCCGCCGTGGCACCGGACCAGGAGGCGGTCCTGCGGGGGCTCGCCCGAGAAGACCTCTTTACCGTAGTGCACGAGCTTTTCATGACCGACACCGCCCGCTACGCCGATGTGTTGCTTCCGGCCACCAGTCAGCTGGAGCAGCTGGACATCCACAAAAGCTACGGCCACGTCGACGTCTCGTTCAACGAGCCGAGCATCGCGCCTTTGGGCGAGGCGGTGCCGAACACCGAGCTCTTCCGCCGGCTCGCGGCCCGGATGGGCTTCGACGAGCCCTGCTTTTCAGACGACGACGAGACCCTCGCCCGACAGGCTTTCCGCTGGGACGCCGCCGAGATGGCGGGCATCGACCTCGACACTCTGCGAAGAGAAGGGCCCCAGAGACTGAACGTGCCGGACACGCCCTTCGCCATTCCGGAGCGGCCCATCGATCTCCGGATTCCCGAAGGTGAGGACGGCTACACGCCACCGGCCGAGATCGGCGCCGGCGCCGCCTTCCCGCTGGCGCTGATCTCGCCCCCCGCCCATCACTTCTTGAACTCCAGCTTCGCCAACCTCGACTTCGCCGTCGGCCGAGAGTCCGAGCCCGAGCTCGCCATGCACCCCGACGACGCGAGCCCGCGCGGCCTCGAGGACGGAACCCAAGTCCAGATCCGAAACCACCGTGGCCGCTTCCAAGCCAAGCTCTGCGTCACCGAGGATGTCCGCCCCGGCGTCGTCGTCGCCCCGTCCATCTGGTGGAGCGGTCACACGATGACCGCCCGCAACGCCAACGCCGTCACCAGCCAACGCCTCACCGACATCGGCCGAGGCGCCACCTTTTACGACTGCGCGGTGGAAGTCGAACCGGCCAGGGATACGAGCGTTTCGTCGACGACCTCTCGTACCACCGCCACCAGCTCACCTCGCTGAGGTCCGACGCTCCCCCCCCCCTAGGGGGGGTGAAGAAGGTCTCAGCTCAACCAGCGGCGGAGGCAGTTGCGGCCCATGTTGGCGTAGACGAAGGAGTCGGCCCGGGTGGGATCCTGGTCGGCCTCGATGATCAGCCAGCCGGTGTGGCTGGAGGTCAGCTCCCGGAGGAAGCCTGGGAAGTCGTAGAGACCATCGCCGGGGACGGTGAAGATGCCTTCGATGACGGCGTCGAGGAAGCTGCTCTTTTGGGCGCTCTCGAGCATGGCGGGGCGGATGTCCTTGAGGTGGACGTGGGCTACGCGATGCGCGTGAGGGCGGAGCATCTGCCTCGGATCGAAGCCGGCGTAGAGCGCGTGACCGGTGTCGATGGTGAGCCCCAACGCCTCACCCGAGTGCTCGATCAGGGCGTCGACGTCCTCGATGGTCTCGATCACCGTCCCCATGTGGTGGTGGTAGCAAAGGCGAAAGCCGCGGGCCTGGAGCGCCTCGGCGAGCAAGGTCAACGACTCGCCGAACAGCTTCATCCCCTCGGGATGAAGCGAGGGCCGCCGGTGGACGGGCACGCTGCGGTCTCGATGTACGGCCCCCGTCATCTCGGCGACCTGGATGAGTGGACACTCGGCCGCCTCCAGCCGCTGAAGGAGGGGCTCGATGCGGCTCATCTCTTCGTTGACCGAATGATTCATCAGATGGCTCCCGAACCAGCCCGAAGCCAGCTTCAGATGATGGGTGGCCAAGATCCGGCGCAGGCTTTGGGGATCCCTCGGGAACTTGTGGCCCATCTCGATCCCCTCGAAGCCCGATCGTCGCGCCTCGGTGAGACACTGCTCGAGCGAGACCTCGGCCCCCAGCTCCGGGAGGTCATCGTTCGACCACAGGATCGGGCTCACGCCGATCTTCAGAGGCTCGGTACCCGCCACGGCGCGCCTCCTTCCTCGGTCGCGTGCTCGGGGTCCGTCTCGACCACCAGCACCTGGACCCCGCCCTCGCGCTGGGCGCCAGCGAGGGCGTCTTCGAGGTCGTCACCCTCCACCCGCCGGGCCTGCGCACCGAGGGCCCGGGCGTGGCCAACGAAGTCGATCCCTTCCGCCCGAAGGTTCGCGTAGGCCCGACCGCCGACCGACTTCTGCAAGCGGTGGATGCAGCCAAAGCCCCCGTTGTCGGCCAGCACCACGATCAGATCGAGCCCCATCTCTACCGCCGTCGCGAGCTCGCTGTTGAGCATCAAGTAGGCCCCGTCGCCCACCAGCACCACCACCGTCCGCTCGGGCCGGGCGAGCTTCACGCCCAGGCCACCGGCCACCTCGTAGCCCATGCACGAGTAGCCATACTCGACGTGGTAGTCCTCCGGGTCTCGGGGCGCCCAGCCCTTCTGAAGCTCGCCCGGAAGACTCCCCGAGGCCGCTACCACCGTGACCTCGGACCCCGCGAAGCGCCGCACCGACGCCACCACCGCGGCGTCGGTGCCCGCCGGGGCCGCCCCTCCCTCCAGCAAGGCCTCGCGACGCGCCCCCCGGCCTTCGGGCCACGCGAAGAAACGATGGTCACCGAGCCCCGCCGTCAGCGCGTCCAGCCCGAGGGCCGCGTCGCCCTGGACCGGCAGCGCGCCGTGCTTGGCCGCGTCCAGCGGGTCGACCGAGAGGCTGATCCTCTCGGCGTGGGCGAACAGCGCCCTCGAGCCGGTGGTGAAGTCCGAAAAGCGAGTCCCGACCCCGAGGATCAGGTCGGCCTGCCGGGCGCAGTCGTTGGCGAGGGCCGAGCCCGTCACCCCGAGACCGCCCACCCAAGACGGGTGCTCGGCGAGCAGAGCCCCCCGCCCCGCCTGGGTGTCGGCGGCCGGCAAACCGGTCCGGTTCAGAAAGGCCACCAGGTTGGCTTCGGCTCCGGCATAGCGAACGCCACCGCCCACCACGACCATGGGACGCTCGGCCTGACGGAGTCGCGCGCAGGCCGCCGCGACCTGGCCGGTGTCGGGGGCCCAGCGGGACGGCACGCGAACCCGGGACTCGAAGGCGGAGGCTGGGAATTCGTGCAGCTCAGCCTGCACATCCTGGGGGAGCGCGAGGGCGACGGGGCCGCAGAGGACCGGATCCATCAGCACCGTCATCGCCCGGTCGAGGGCGGAAAGGAGCTGCTCGGGCCGATGGATCCGGGCGAAGAATCGGCTGACCGGCCGGAGGCAGTCGTTGACGCTCGCCTCGGGGTCGCGCTCGTCCTCCAGCTGCTGGAGCACCGGGTCCGGCCCCCGGTCGGCAAAAGCGTCGCCGGGGAGGAGGAGGAGCGGGAGCCGATTCACCCGCGCGGTGGCGGCGGCGGTGACGAGGTTGGTGGCACCGGGACCGATGGACGTGGTGCAGGCCATCAGGCGACGCCGCCGGTGCGCCTTGGCGAAGGCGGTCGCGGCCAGGCCCATCGAGGTCTCGTTGTGGGCCCGAAACACCGGGAGCGCGCCGCCCTCCAGCGCCCGCCCCAGGCCGGCCACGTTCCCGTGACCGAAGATCGCGAACACGCCGCCGACCAGGGCCTCGTCCTCGGCCGTCCGCTGGGCGCCCAGAAAACGGACCAGGGCTTCCGCGCAGCTGAGTCGAAGCGAGGGGGCCACGCCCGGACTCTACGCCGATCTCCCCAGGGCGAGCACGTCCGTCCAGCGCTCCGCGACCCGATCTCGGACCGCGCCGGCGCCGATCCGACCCGCCATGAAGTCCGCGGCCGCCTCGGCAAAGATGGTGCGGCCGAAGGCGAAGCCCGCAAAGGCCGAGCGCTCCCGGGCGACCTCGATGCGACGGGCGACGGTCTCGGCCCGGCAGCCGTTCCCCAGCAGAAGCACGCCGTCACAGGCCGGGTCGTAGGCCTCGAGGACCGCCTCGATCCGGGCCCACAGCTCGACCTGCGGGGGCGGGGGCAGCTTCCAGAGCTCTGGGCGCACGCCTCGCTCGTAGAGGCGGGTCATGATCTCGGGCAGCCGCTCGACCTCGTGCACGTCGGTGGGTCCGGGGAGGATCTCGAGAACCAACGGCCGCTCCTGATCCCGACAGGCCTCGGCGAGCGCGACGACCCGGTCCAGCAGCCCTGGATCTTCGCGCCAGCTCACCTTGCACTTCACGCCGTGGGCGACCGGCCACGTGCGCAGGGTGACGGCGGGCGATCGTCCGTCGAGGAAGGCCAGCTCGGACGACCGGCCGTCTTCGATGGGCCGGGCCAGGAAGCGTCCGCCCACGCCACCGAAGAGATGACCGCCGAACTCGTCGTCGACGATGAACCCAGCGTGGGCGTCCTCGACGCCGGCGGCGGCGAAGCCATCCGCCCCGCCCTGAAAGATCGCCGCCTTCAGGGACCGAATGCGAGCGAAGTCCGAACCAGCCTCGGCGGCCAATCGTTCGAAGTAGGCCCGATGATCGAGGGCGAGCAAAAAGAGCGGCGCCCGGCGGATCCGCTGGGGACGGACCGCGCGGTGGGCCTCGTCGGCCGCGGCGAGGGCACGGCTGGGCTCGGTCTCGATGAAGGCCATCAACTCGTCTCGGACCGGCATCGCCGGCGCGCAGGCGTGACGACTCACGACCAGCGCGCCCGCCGCGTTGCCCCAGCGAAGCCGCGTCTCGGCCGTCTCGCCCCCGAACCACGCCGCGAGCCAAGCCCCCAAGAATGCGTCCCCGGCGCCGAGGACGTTGAGCACTGGCACGCCGTGCCCGTCAACCTCCGCCCTTCCCTCCGGACCGATGGACCAGGCCCCGGCCGAGCCACGCTTCACGACCACTCGCTCTGGGCCTGCCTGCCGAAGGACCCGCACCGCCTCCGGTCCATCCACGCCGGCCACGACCGCGATCTCCTCCTCCGTTCCGACCACGGTATCGACCAAAGGTAGCGTCCGGCGCAGAGCCGGCCCGCCCCGGGCGTCGGCCGGCGCCCCCAGACCCCGGGCCGCTCCCTCGCCAGGCGGGACGTCGCCCCACAGGCTGGGCCGATAGTCCACGTCGAGGACCACGTGAGCGCCTCCTGCTCGGGCCCAGTTCGCGAGCCGGTGGCTGAGCGCCTCCAGTCGGGGCGTCCGCAGGTGGGTGCCGGTCAGGAGCAGCGCCCGGGCCCTGGCCACCGAGGTCCGGGACCCCTCGGACACCTCCACCGCCTCGTCTGCGCAGTCGTTTCGATGGAACAGATGGGGAAAGGCGCTCGGCCCCTCCATGGCGAGGATCACGAGACCGGTCAGCCGCTCCTCGTCCGCCTCGACGAAGCGGACGTCCACACCCTCCTGCTCCAAGGTCCGGCGGACGAAGTCGCCAAATCCGTCCCGCCCCACCCGACTCAGCAAGCCGACCTGCACCCCGAGCCGGCTCGCCGCGATGGCAGCGTTGGCGGCCGCGCCGCCCACGCTCTTGCGGAAACGCTCGGTGTCGGCGAGGCCGGCCCCTTGCTCTTCGCCGTACAGGTCGACGGCGGCCCGACCGAAGACCAGCAGCTCCAAAGAGAACCCGCTCAATCCGAGGGCCGCCCCGAAGGCAGACCGCGGATCCAGTCGTGGCGAGGGTCGAAGCTCGGCGCGTGGTAGCGGGCCTGGTCCAGATGACGGATGGCCCACAGGTAGTACATCCGGTAGCCCGGCGCCGCACACTGGGCGTGAACGTGGCCCGGCGCGATCCGCAGAGTGTCTTCGTGCCGTACCTTGAAGACCTGTTCGCCGTGCTCGGCGTGGCCGAAGCCACCCTGGGGAGTGAAGCGGTAATGGTAGATTTCGGGCTGGGCGTGGTGATGGGGCGGATAGCTCGACCAGCGACCCTGGGGGGCAACCACCTCGCCCAACACGAGCCGCCCCTCGGGCCGGCCGTTGCGGTCGTCGACGTAGGTCCGGACGAAGCGAAAGGCCGCGTTCTCGAGCTGACCCTCGCCCCGGCGGTCGACGTAGGCCGCCTTCGGTCCCACGAAGAGGGGCTCGAAGGCGCTGGGATTGGCGATCCGAACCAGGCCGAGCTCGGCCCCGGTCTCGGCCTCGACCCGGACCGGCAGCCCGGCGGGGAAGGACCAGGCCGTCCCCATCGCCTCGAAGAAGTCGTCTCGGGTCGCCTCGTAGACGGCTTCGCCGACCCGCACCCGGACCCTGCCCTTCATGAGCAAGAGCGCCGACTCGTGGTCGACGTCCCGCTCTCCCCAGGCCCCACCCGGAGGCAGGCGAAGGAAGTCCAGGCGCAGCCCCGACTCGGGGTCGGCCTCGGGGAGGACGGACCAGATCTGGGTATGGGGCCCGGGACCCCGCAGGACGCGCTCCATTCGATGGTCGTAGCCCGGGTGCGCCCAGGAAGACAAAGGCGAGTCTTCCCGAGGCGCTCGGTCCTTGGGCCATGTACGAGTATCGGCTCACACCCGGAAGCGGGCGGGGGCACCATCGTTTGAGTGGAGTAGACGATTTGAACGACTCTGCAGGCGAACCCGCTTGCTTTGCGAGGGCCTTGAAAGCCCTGACTCGGGTGCCGCAATCCCCCTGATGCAACGCCAGCATGGCTTGCTTGCTCGAGGGGCCGAGGGCACGGTGCGCCCAGGGAACACACTTGCCAGCACTACGACAAAAGCGTTGGAAGCGTTCCGCCGCGCTCGCCGGCTTCGCCGGGGCCTCATCCACAGTCGCCCTGTTCGTGGCGTGGAGCATGGGCGCGCCAGTCTTGACGGGGCTCTTGTTCGCGTCGATGCTGGGCACGTTCGGGCTCGCGAGAGCGTCGCTGAGGCAAGACGAAGAGATCGCTTCCTCGCTCGCGAACGAAGAGCGGGAAGAGGAAAGCGAGTGCAAGTTTCGAGCGCTGCTCGACGGCACCCCGGAGAGCATCGTCATCCACCGAGGCTTTCAGGTGCTCTACGCGAACAGCGCCTTCGAGGCCTCGATCGGCAAAGGCAAGGAGGCGTGGTCACGGCTGTTCGCCGAAAACAGCCGCCGCCTCTTCGAAGGACGCTTTCGAGACGGGCTCGAGACGGGCGTGACGGCCCGCTACCGGCGGGTGGAAGTGAACGGCCGCAGCGGCCCGATCTGGGTCGACATGCTCACCCGGCGCCTGGACTGGGAGGGGCGCCCGGCGCTGCAGACCAACCTCCTCGACGTGACGGCGCAGGTACAGGCCGAGGCAGCCGCCCAGCAAGACGCCAAAGCCGAAGCCCTCAACAAATCCCAGATGCTGGCCAACATGGCCCACGAGCTTCGGACACCCATGACCGGGGTGCTGGGCATGGCCGACCTACTCCTTCAGACCAAGCTCGACGACCAGCAACACCGCCTGCTCACCGGCCTCCGCTCGTCGGCCGACCTCCTGTTGACGCTGGTCGACGACTGCCTCGACTTCAGCCGGCTGGAAGCGGACGCGATGCGGCTGGAGCCAGTGGACTTCGCCCCCCGGCGAGCCGTCGATACCGTGATCCAGCTCCTCGAGCCCGAGAGCCGGCGAAAGCAGATAGAACTGATCGCCGACGTCGACCCCTCGGTCCCGGCCGCCCTCCGCGGTGATCCGGTCCGACTTCAGCAGATCCTCTTCAACCTGGTCGGCAACGCGATCAAGTTCACCGAAGAGGGCCGTGTCCAGGTGCGGATGCAGGCCAAGGTGGAAGACGGCCATGCCCAGATCCACATCGAGATCCAAGACACCGGCGTCGGCATCGCGCCCGAGCGCATCCCGCAGCTGTTCGAGCGATGGGACCAAGGCGACAAAGAGACCCGGGCCCGCTTCGGGGGCAACGGGCTCGGGCTCGCCATCTCCCGGCGCCTGTCCCAGATGATGGGGGGCGACATCAGCGTCCGGAGCGAGCGGGGTCGGGGCTCGATTTTTGGCGTCGACCTCATCTTTCCGGTCGGGAACGACCGCTCCATCGACGGCCCCCGGGCGCCCATCGTGCCCCTGGGTTGGGCGAGGGGGCTATCGCTTCTCCTCGCCGAAGACGAGGACGTCAATCGCACGATGCTGACCGTGCTCACGGAGGCGGAGGGCTTTCGGGTCACCTCGGTGGCCGACGGCGCTGCGGCGGTGGAAGCGGCGAAAACGAAGGCCTTCGACCTCGTTCTCCTCGACATGCACCTCCCCGTCCTGTCCGGGGCCGAGGCCGCCGCCGCCATCCGTGAGCTCCCGTCCCCCTTCGGCCGGGCTCGCCTGATCGGCTCGACCGCCGACGCAGTCCTCGAAAACCGGAGCGACCTCCAGTCCCTGGGTATCGAGGCCCTCCTCACCAAGCCTTTCGATCGGAACGACTTCGCTTGGTTGGCCCAGAGCCTGCTCTCACCCTCGGCCTTTCCGCCGCCCGCACCGGAGGCCCCCATGCCCAAAATCACCCTCGTCTCGCAGACTCGCCTCGACCACCTCGCCAGCCACCTCGGACAACAGCGGCTGGACCAGCTCTCGGAGCAGTTCCGGCGTCGCGCCCGAGACGAGGTCGGCCAGGTCGAAGAGGCCCTCTTCGGTCGAGACGCCGACCATCTCTCCGAGGCCTGCCACCGCCTGGCCGGCTTCGCCGCCAACTTCGGGGCCGACCGCCTGGCGGCCGAGGCCCGGGGGGTCGAGGCCCCGAGAGACGATGTCGAGCGGACCCAGGCCCTCGACCGGCTCCAGCGCTGCCTGGAAGACACCCTGCACGAGATGGACGCGCGGATGACCCGCCCCCATCATGAGCGGCAGTGAGATACGGCTGCGTTCTCTTCGACCTCGACGGCACCCTCCTCGACAGCACCGCCCTGATCATCGCCAGCTACCGCCACACGCTGCAGGCGGTGGGCCAACCACCGCCATCGGACGAGGACGTGATCGCGGGCTTCGGGACGCCTCTCGTCGCCAATTTGCAAAGGCTCGGCCCGACCGAACGGACCGAAGAGATGATGGCGATCTATTCGACCCACAACGGCGACCACCACGACGCGATGGTTCGCCCCTTTCCCGGCGCGGTGGAGCTGGTGGAGACCCTCGCTCGGGACGGGCTTCGGCTCGGCATCGTGACCGGCAAGCGCCGAACCTACGCCCTGATGGGGCTGCGCTTCCTCGGTCTGCTCGAGTGCTTCGAGACGGTGGTGACGCCGGAGCGAACCGAGCGCGGCAAGCCCTCTGCTGACCCGGTTCTGCAGGCGCTTCAAGACTTGGGGTGCAGGGCGGAGGAGACCCTCTTCGTCGGGGACTCGGTCCACGACATGAACGCCGGCCAGGAAGCGGGGACGGCGGTAGCCGCCGCCACCTGGGGACCCTTTCCACGCGAGGCGCTGCTCGCCACCGGGCCCAACTATGTCTTGGACCGGGTGGAAGACGTGCTGGACGTGATCCGGAGTCCCCGAGCCTGAAGGTCCAGGCGCGCCTCCCGCCGGCGCTCGCTGTAGGCGCTGGAGCGCAGAGAGTCATCCAGTTCCAGCGACGGGACGACGAACAAGCCCGGCTCCCAAGCCACCACCTCGCCGTCCTCGGTCCGCAGGCGCCCCTCCTCGATGATGCGGGAGGCCTCGCTGACCGACTGGCCTTGGAGGGCTTGGCGCATGGCCTCGAAGCGCCCCTGTAGCCGGGGGTCGACGAAGAAGAACGAGCTCGGGGCGCCGGCCGCGTTGTGGAAGCGAGACGGCCGACTGGCGATGCCGTCCAGGCCCAGTCGTTCGCACACCTTGAGGAGCAAGAAGACGAAGTGACGGGAGATACCGAGGCCCGGATGCTCCTGACCGGGGAGCGGCGGTCTCGCCAGGCTGAAGCCGCGGGTCGGGTCCTGAAGCAGCAGCCACTCCACGAAGAGCATCGGTCGCTCCTCCCCCTCGAGCTCGATCTGGGCGCGACGCATGACCAGCTCCACCAAGAGGTGCCGGGTCCCGTGGCGCGCGCCGGAGACCCTGAGGACCTGGCGGCTGCGGTCCGACACCTCCAGCTCGACCAGAAGCTCCGAGAAGCCTCGCGCCCGGATCGCCTCCGCGATGCCGTAGCGCTCCAGCGCCACCTGGACCCCCGCCTTGGAGTAGAAGTCGAGGAGCCGGTGGGGTCGGGGCTGCTCCTGGAGCTGACCGAAGAGCTCCTCGGGCGTCATCCCGAAGTCGAGCTCCTCGGGGTCGGCCTGAAGCTCGAAAGGGTCGAGCTGGCCGGACACTCGGTCGAAGCTCTGCCGCAACCCGTCGTCGAGGCTCTTCACGATCTTGGTCGAGCCGGTCAGCGCGAATCGGGTCAGGTTCGCGTACTGGATCCAGGCCTCCTTGCCGTAGCCCCCGCCCATGGTGACGACCAGGCCGGCGCCGAGCTCCTCGGCCAGCTGGAGCACGAGCCGGTCCCGCTCGAAGGCGCCTTGCAGGCTGACGTCGAAGTCGCCGAGCACGTCGCCCCTCAGGATGTCGGCCCCGGCGACGTAGAAGATCAACCAGGGCTCCAGCGCCTTCAGCCAGGGGACGAGGGTGGTCCGCAGACAAGCGAGATAGCGGCCATCATCGACCCGACCCTGAAGATGGATCTCGCGGTGGTGGGCCGCCTCCTTGTGGGACCAGGTCGAGCCGTGGACCGAATAGACGTGGACGCCCTCCCCGGGCTCGAAGGCGACGCTGTTGCCGTTTCCCTGGTGCACGTCCAGGTCGACGATCGCGATCGCTCCCGCCTGGCCGTCGGCGCGAAGCTTTCTCGTCGCTACTCCGATGTCGTTGAAGACGCAGAAGCCCGAGCCCTGCTCCGGCTCGGCGTGGTGAAAGCCGCCCCCTAAATGAAAGGCGACCGAGGAGCGACCGGCCACCACCTCCTGGGAGGCCTCGACGGTGGCGCCCACGCCGATGCGGGCGGCGCGCAGGACCGCCTCCGCGTCGACTTCATCGGGCTGAACCCCGAAGATCCGAGCCAGAGTCTCGGGTCGGGTGCAGGCGTCGAGGTAGGCCCAAGAATGAAACAGAGAGAGGTCAGTCAAGCTGGCTTGCGGGGCCCGACGAAAAGACGTCGCCTCCAACAAGCCCTCCCGGACCAGGGACGAGGCCACGGCGTCTCCGCGGCGTGGCTCTACGCCGCCGAAGCGATCGTTGGGGCCGCCGATGCCGAGCTGGCTCTGTTCGGGGTGATACCAAAAAGCGAGGTTCGCCCGACGGCGACGCGTTTTCCAACGCTGGACCGCACCGAGCACCATCGCTGGCCTGGCGCTAGAGGCGGACGTCCACGAAGCCCGGGGGCGCGCGGCGCCGGCGGGGGGACGACGCCGGGGGCTGGGAGCTGCGCTCTAGAGGCGCTTCAACCTCGTCCTCCAGCGCCGAGGGGCGCAGGGGCGCCGGCGGGCCGGGCGGCAGCAGCATCGGGCTCGGGATGGCCGGCACCACCAGCTCGGCCTCGACCGGAGCGGCGGCATCGATCTCGACGGAGCGATGGACCATCGCTCGACCGAGGGCCCCCAGCCCGGCCAGGGCCAGAAAGAGCACGCCGGCCCCGGCCAGCAACGCCACGCCAGCCTGGCGGCGGCGAGGGAGCGAGGCCGCCTGCAGGTCGGTGGGCGTCAGGACCTCGGGCGCGTAGTTCGACTCGAAGGAGGGGTCCCGGAGCCCGGCCGGCGCGACCCCGCTCAGGGAGGCGAAGGGCTCGAGGGCCTGCAAGGCCTCTTTCGCGGTCTGAGGTCGGAGCTCGGGCGTCTTGCTGAGCATCGAGGCCACCAGCTCGTCGAGGGCGAGCGGAAAGCCG
>CAYZFR010000048.1:0-23262 GCA_964477875.1 uncultured Myxococcales bacterium | reverse complement strand
ACGCGAATGCGTTTGCCCGACGAGCGGCGCGGAGAGGGGTGGGCCCGGCTCCGCCCGGCCCGGGACCCCAAGACCGCAAAGGACCGCAGACCCCGTAGGGGTCGAAGGGCCGCGCAGCGACGAGAGGAGGGAAACGCGAATGCGTTTGCCCGACGAGCGGCGCGGAGAGGGGTGGGCCCGGCTCCGCCCGGCCCGGGACCCCAAGACCGCAAAGGACCGCCCTAAGCGCCTTCGATCTTCTTCTTCATCTTGGCTTTGAGCGCGTCGAAGCCGTCCTCTTTGATGATCTTCTGCATCTGGGAGCGGATGTCCAAGGCGAGGCTGACGCCGTCGATGGCGATGTCTTGCACCTCGTTCGACTCGGGCTCGAGGAAGAACTCGATCTCGATCAGCCCCTCGTCAGGGTGGGTGACGTTGAGCAAGATCGTGTGACGGCCGCCGAAGGTCCCGGCGTCCTCGTACTCGATCTGGAGGCCCTTGAAGAATTTGGCCGACTGGGGATAGGCAACCTCGGCCAGGAGCCTCTTCAACAGGGCGACAAAGTCCTTCCGTCCGCCGGCGTCGAGCGTCTTCCAGGTGTCGAGCAGCGAGCGCTCGGCCAGGCCGTCGATGTCGAGGAGGCCGTGGATTTCTCGAGCCGCCTTCGCCTGCTCGGCCTCGGGGGCGCCCTCGAAGGACTTGACCAGACGGACGAGGCTTCGGACGACCTCCTCGGCTTCGGCGGCCCGGGCCCCCGAAGAGGCGAGCGAGGTGATCATGGCGAAACAGACGGCGAAAACCATAGGCATGGTGGGGATCCTGAACACAGTCATCCTTTGGACGCTCGTGCTGGGCACGGCATTCAACGCCCGGGCGGCAGAGGCCCCGCTTCCCCTGGCCGAGGCGCTGGAGCGGGCCCGGGCGCGCCACCCTGACCTCGGCCCTCAGCAGGCTCGGATCGAGCTCGCCGAGGCTCGGCGCCTGCGGGCCAGGAACGGCAAGCTCCCCAAGGGCGAGCTGACCACGGTGTTTGGGCTCGTGAACGGCGCCCAGGTCGGTGAGGTTCCCGGCGGTCTGCCCGAGGAGCTGGCGCCGCTGTTCTCCGAAGACGACGTCAACGACGTCTTCAACGATCTCAACTTCTTCCTTCGGACGGAGCTGCGGATCAACCAGCCCATCTACAGCTTCGGCAAGATCCGCCACGGGATCAAAGCCGCCGGCTCCGGCATCGAGGCGGAGACGGCCGAGCTCGAGCGGCAGACCAAAGACGTCGAGCTGGAGGTGAAGCGGATCTACTACGGCTATCAGCTCACCCTCGAGGTCGAGCGCGTCCTCGAAGACGTCGAGGAGGCCTTCTCCACCGCGGTCGGCAAGGCCCGGGAGGCCCTGCAGAAGGGGGATCTCACCCAGGGCAAGGTGCTCGAGCTGGAGCTCGCTCTCACCCGAACGAAGCAGCGCCGGGTGGAGCTGGAGAAGAACCAGCAGGAAGCCCTGTTCGCGTTTAGGCGCGCGACCGGCCACGCTCTGACCTCCTCCATCACACCGGCCGGCAAGCTGCGACCGATCGAGGTGCAGCTCGACCCCGAGCAGGTGCGGGCGCCGCTGGAGTCTCTCCCCGCCATCCGAGCCGCTCGGCACGGCGCCGAGGCCCGGGCTCACGACGTCGACCGCGCGAAAGCGAATTTTCTCCCTGACTTCTTCGTGAGCCTGTTCGTCCAGGCTGCCTGGGCCCCGGGCCGCGACGACATCACCAATCAGTTCCTCTTCGACCCTTTCAACATCGTCCGCGCTGGTCCGGTCCTGGGGCTGAACTGGGACGTAGACTTCGGCAAGCACGACGCCGAGCTGAAGATCGCCCGGGCCCGGGCGGCCGAGGTCCAGGCCAAGCTGGAACGGGCCCGCACCGGCGTCCCCCTCGCCATCGAGCGCGCGATGCTGGCCTTCGAAGAAAAGCGCGAGGTCCTGAACCTGGCCCGAAGAGCCCGTCGCAACGGCCGCGCTCTCTCTTTCCTCGCCCTCGCCAACGCCGAGATCGGCCTCGGCGACCCCAAAGAGATCCTCGAGTCCCTGGGTGACTACGCCAAAGCCGCCACCGGCCACGCCCGCGCGGTCATGGAATACAACATGGCCGTCGCCGAGCTCTCCCAAGCCATCGGCGTCGAGCTCGACCCGAGCCTGGCGTCAGGGTCCCGCCCCTAGTGTCCTGAGTCAGTAGAAACTTGAAAAACGAAGGCCGAGTCGAGCTTCGTCCGAGGTGGTTCGACGAAGAGGGCGCGTAGCCGTAGCTACGCAACCGATGAGCCCAAAGGGCGGCCCGAAGGGCCGTCGGGCCAGATCGGGCGAAGGGCGGCCGGACTTCTTCAAGGTTTTGCTGACTCAGGACACTAGGGGGGTGACCAGCCTACAGCTCCGACTCCACCGCGTCGGCCAGACGCTCGGCGGCCTCGGCCACTCGGCGGCCGAAACGGGCGAGGGCCGGGATCTGGGTGGGCGAGACGAGAGCCCGCAAGGCCACGCCGAGTTGGGAGACCGAGCCGTCGCGGCCGACGGCGTCCAGCACCGCAGAGGGGACGGATTCGCCGGCGGTGTCGCTCACGACCTTGAAGAAGGTCAGCGGGACGTCGAGCTCGGCGCAAATGTCGGCGTAGATCCTGGACTCCAGGTCTACCACCGCCGCCGGCGGCGAGCCGAGATCGTGCCACAAGCGTCGCTTGGCTTCGGCGTCGGCCACGATGGCACGGGCCGACACGCCGACGCCCCGGCGGCAGCGGCGTCGGGGCGGACGCGGCGCACCGGACTCTCGCCCCGACGCGTCCATCACGCGGTCAAAGCTGAGCAGCTCTCCGGCTCGCAGGCTCGGGTCGAGCCCGCCCGCCACCCCGATCACGTAGACCTGAGAGGGTCGCCGCCGCTCCAGCTCGGCGCGTAGGCGGTAGGCGAGGACGGTCCCATCACCGGTCGTGAAGACCGGCACCCGGCCGCGGCGGCGGACGCCCGACGCTTCAATGGGGAGGGCAGCGACGACGAGGGGCGTACTAGGTTCGGAAGGGCTCAGCCCAGGTTCCACCGGGCCATCTTCAGGAGGTCGCGGGGATTGGTGGCCATGTCCATGACCGCCGAGGCCTCGAAGCCCGAGTGCATCGCGCAGTTCTGGCAGAGGGCGTCCTTGCGGGACTCCCAATAGGCCCAGTCGGTGTCCTTCCAGAAGGTCTCGAAGTCGTCGTAGTGCCGCTGTCCGATCAAGTAGCACGGACCCTTCCAGCCGCTCGGCGTATAGCTGACCGTACTCCAGGGGCTGCAGTTGTACTCGCGCTTGCCGGCCGCGAACTCCAAGAACAAGGGCGTGGTGGTGATCGGGTAACGATCCGCGAAGCCGAGGATGCGGTCGAACTTCTTCTGGGTCTCTTCCTTGGTCAGGAAGATGTCCCGATCCACCGACTCGTACTCGTAGCCGGGCGAAACCAAGATGCCGTCGATGCCGAGGTCGGTCACGTAGGCGCACAGCTCCTCGACCTCGTCCACGCTCGTCTCCTTGAACACGGTGGTGTTGATCATGGTGTGGAAGCCGCGCCGCTTCGACTCCTTGATCATCTCGATCGCGTTGTCGAACACGCCCGCGCGGTCGGTCACGTAATCGTGGGTCTTCTTCATGCCGTCCAAGTGGACGTTGACCGTCAGCCGCTTGTTCGGCTCCACCCGCCCGAAGAAGTTTTTGTCGAGCTTGATGGCGTTGGTGCACAGGTAGATGTGGGACTTGCGAGCGATGATCCCGTCGATGAGCTCCGGCAGCTCCGGGTACAGGGTGGGCTCACCGCCGCAGATGCTGACGATGGGGGCCTGGCAGTCGTCGAGGGCCTTCAAGCACTGGTCGACCGGGATACGGTCTTTGAGTTTGCCGGTGTGGCGCTCGGTGGAGCAGCCCAGGCAAGCCAAATTGCAGGTGTAGAGCGGCTCCAGCATCATGACGAAGGGAAAGCGCTTCTTTCCCCGCAGCCGGTTCTTCAGCTGCAGCTTGATCATGGAGGACGCGATGTGGCCCGGGGTGTTCGCCTTGCGGCGGGGGGCCTTTCGTTCACGAAGGTTGACGAGCTCGGGAGCGATCTTGGCCGTGTGCATGGCTGACTGTTGGCACTAGTCGATTTCTAGCTCGGGGCCTAGTCGAAATCAGGTGGTGTAGCGTCGAACCCATTTGCCCCAGTGCCTCTCCACCCGCGCTCTGGTGTCTTTGGAAACATCGAAGCGATTCTTAGAATAATCCCTGACGGACGCGGCGTAGGCGCGGATGGGCGGTTCGGCCGAAGCCCAGTCGGGGAGGGAAAGGGCCGACCACACCCTCTCCACTTCGCCCATCGGGTCGGCCTCCAGCCGCTCGAAGGCCAGCTCGCAGCGCTGGCGCTCCGGCACTTCGGCGATCTGCCCGTCGTAGGCCTCCATGAGCCGGACGTAGGTCTCGAGGACGAAGCGCTCCACGTCGACCCTTCTCCAGTCCTGCAGCGCGTACATCCCGAGGAGCTTTCGGTAATAGTGCACGGTGGAGACGAAGACCGTCGCCGGGTCGCGATGAATGTGAACGAAGCGGGCCTCGGGCCAAACCTCGCGGATGAGCCGAATCCTCGCCGTGTACACCGGATTCTTCACCAGCAGCAGCGGCTTGCCCTGGTGCCGAGCCACCTTCCGCAAGAAGTGCTGCATGCGCCGCTTCCAGTCCTCGACCGAGGACGGCGGCACGCCGTCGAAGAAGATCCCCTCCCGCATCCGCGTCTCGAAGTGGCGGGGGAAGTAGAGGCCGTGAAACACGGAGTGGGGCTGAAGGTTGGCGAGGGGGATCTCGTCTTCCTGAGGCGAGTCGGGCGTCACTGCCACCCGGTCGACGTGCCGATCCTCGGGGAGGGCCATCTCCAGCCAAGGACGCAGCCAGGTCGCGAGGGTCAACATCTCGTTGGGAAGGCCGCTCGCGAGGGGCGAGATGTGGCCAAAGCAAGGGGCCTTGCCCATCAGGTTGTGAAGATGGGTGGTCCCGGAGCGCCAGTGGCCGATGATGAAGACCGGCGGCGCGAGCTCCGGGCCCGTCCCCGCCCGCCAGGTCAACGCCTCCGCCAAGCCGAAAGGGGCCCGAGCCGTCGCCGAGGCCAGCATGCCGAGGGCGAGCCCGGCGTACCGGGGCGCCACGAAGCCGTCCCGGGCCCACACCCGGAGCAGCAGCGGCAGGCTCGCGCCCATGAGGGGATGTTGAAAGCCCGCGTGCATGTCCTCGACCCGGGCCCGACTTCGGCCTACCGGAGACCATGGCCTCCCGGCGCACCGCCGTCGCCCTCTTCGTGGGGCTCGGAGCCTTCGTCGCCCTCGCCGTTTGGCAGGGGGTGCACATCATCGCCGAGCGGCTCGGTCAAGTTGGTCCGCGGGTCCTGTGGCTGCCGCTCCTCCACGCCCCCGCGCTCTTTGTCACGACCGTCGCCTGGATGTCTCTCGGCGTCGGGCGCCAGCCGCGCTTTCCCCGCTTCCTATTCGCGCGCTGGGTCGGCTTCGCGGTCAACCAGCTCCTCCCGGTCGCGCGGGTCGGCGGGGATATCGCCCGGGGCCGACTTCTGCTCCGTCACGGAGCCGAGGCTTCGGCCAGCATCGGCAGCGTCCTCGCCGACAAGACCACCCAAGTGGCCAGCATTCCCCTCTTTGCCGGGGCCGGCATCGCGACCCTGGCGTGGCTGCAGCCCGGGACGGCCATGGTGGCGAGCTCGGTGGTCGGTGCCCTCGGCATCTCGGTCGCGGTGGCCGGGCTCTTTGCCGCCCAGCGCAAGCTGGATGTGACCGCCCGGTGGGTCGGACGTTTTTTGCCTCCCGACGAGGATCGAGCGGAGGCGGTGGCCGCGACCCAGCGGGCCCTCGATGCCATCTACGGTCGCCCGCTGCGGATCCTTTTCGCCCTGGTCGGGCACTCCGTTTTTCGCTTCTTCCTCGCCCTCGAGATCTGGCTCGCCCTGACGTGGTCGGGCGCGCCGGTCAGTCTCGCCGAAGCGCTGGTGGTCGAGAGCCTGGGCCAGGTCCTGCGGGCCGGCGCCTTCATGATCCCCGGCGCGCTGGGCGCCCAAGAGGGTTCCTTCGTTCTCCTGAGCGCGCTGTTCGGGGTCCCGGCCCCGGCCGCGATCTCGGCCTCGCTGTGCCGCCGGGCTCGGGAGCTCCTGCTGGGGGTGCCCGGCCTGCTCGCTTGGCAGGGGCTCGAGGGGCGGGCGGCGTGGCGGCGATCAGCCGGGATCGAGGACCGACAGCGCGGCCCGGACCAGAGCGCCAGCGGATAGGGATGCGTCCAGCCGAATCGCCCCCGGCATCGAGGCGAAGTAGGCCGAGACCGCCTCCAGCCGGGACTCGAAAGCGTCCCGACCTCCGCGCCCATCGACCCGAGCCAGCGCCGCTTCGACCGGGAGGTCCAGCCACAAGAGCACGTCGGGCTCCGGGGCCAGGGCCCGGCTGCGCCGCAGGATCCAGGCCCGGTCCAGGCCCCGGGCTCCTTGATAGGCCGCCGTCGAATGAAAGCCCCGGTCTTGGACCACCCAGCGCCCGGCCTCGAGCGCCGGTCGGACGAGCTCGACCGTGTGGGCGGCCCGGTCCTTCTCGAACAGCGCCAGCTCCTCCTCGGCCGGCAGGCGCTCACCGGCCGCGGCGAGGGCCCGGATCCGGCGCCCATGGGGCCCATCGGTCGGCTCCTTGGTCGCCACGGGGTCGATCCCTCGGGCCTCGAGCGCCTCCACCAGCCCCCGGACGAGGGTCGACTTCCCGGAGCCGTCGATTCCCTCCACCACGACCAGTCGCCCGGCCGGCTTCACGTCCGGTAACCCCAGCGCGCGAAGCTCGGCTCCCAGGCTCGCTGCAGCTTGGTCTTCGTCTTGGACGGGAGCTCGGGGAAGCTGTTCTTTCGGTAGCCGGCCAGGGACGCCACATAGGCCTCCAGGTGGGGCCGAGCCTCGCAAAAGTCGGGCAGTCCGAGCTGGGCATAGACCTGCGCCACCGTCTCCACCGGTCGAGCGTCCAGATCTTCGAAGGCCACCTCGGCCAGCTGCCCTTTCGGAACCAAGGGGGCGTCCTCGAAGTAGGCGTCGTACATGGCGCGGTAACGCCACAGCACGAAGTCTTCCAGCTCCTCTCTTCGGGCCGGCTGGTATGCGTAGATCGGCTGGGTGGTCCGCTCCATCTTCAGGGTGGAGTTGAAGACCCGGTAGGGGTGCCGGTGGATGTGAACGAAGCGAGCGTCGGGGAACAGCTCCAGCAGCAGACGGATCTTGCCGGTGTGGTCCGGAGACTTGAAAATGAGGCGCTTGTCCTCGCCGTGCCGGACGACCAGCTTTTTCGCGAAGCGGTCGAAGGCCTGCTTCCAGGCCGAGCATTCAGCCGCGCTGGCGTCCCGCATGGTCAAGAAGCGCTCGTAGCGGGCCCGGCTCCGGGGGAAGTGTCGGGCCATCTGGATCGAGGCGAAGGTGGCCGCGCAGATGGCCCGCTCTTCTTCCACCGGACTGTCGGGATCGATCTCGACGTCGTCCTGAGGGCGCTTGCTGATGGTGAAAGGCTTCGCCACCACCCGAACCAGCCGCTCCATCGAAAGGAAGGTGTGAGGGAAGACGGCCTGCAGGATGGAGGGATAAGCGAAGCGTGGATCCTGGGTGAGCAGGTTCCACAGGTGGGTGGTTCCGCTGCGGTGGTGGCCGAGGACGAAGACGGGCTGCCGCACAGCTCGCTCCGAGAGCCGCCCTTCGAAGCGAAAGCGCTCCAAGGGCTGCATGGCCGTGTTGAGGGCTGCCATCCCGGTCGTGAAGGCCACCTTGGGCCAGTAGAAGGGCGGAATGCTCCAAGCCTGTCGCAAGAGAAGCGGCAACCAGTCCTGGAGCAGCACCCCGTC
This sequence comes from uncultured Myxococcales bacterium, assembly GCA_964477875.1. GTDB lineage: Bacteria > Myxococcota > Kuafuiibacteriia > Kuafuiibacteriales > Kuafuiibacteriaceae > Kuafuiihalomonas. Next base: position 15,398 of record CAYZFR010000048.1, on the reverse strand, counting down.
CAGAGGGCTGAACAGCCAGTTGGTCAAGAACAGCTTCGCCCGCTCGGCGGGGGACGACGCCGGTGATCCCATTCTTGGCTCAGGAGGCCCGGCGGGCGCTCATCGCGTGACCGGCGAGGGTGGTGCCCAGCTCCCAAATTGCGCCCGGCACCTGGTGGCAGGCGCCGATGGTCTCGTGGAGGGCGCCAAGGGTCCACTCGACGTCGGCCTCGTTCACCACCAGCGGCGGCAAGAGCTTGATGACCGGCGTCTCGTTGCCCGCCACCTGGGCCAAGACGTGGTGGTCCTTGAACAGCGGGATGAGGACCATCTGACAGAACAAGCCGGGGTTGGCCCGGGAGAGCAGAGACCAGGCCGCCTTGAGCTTGAAGCTGCGGGGGGAGCCGAACTGGATTCCCACCATCAGCCCTTTCCCTCGGACGTCCTTCACGAAGTCGTACGCGTCGACGAAGGGCCGCAGGCCGGCCATCAACTGCTCGCCTCGAGCGGCCGCGTTTTCGACCAGGCGCTCCTCCTTCAGGACGCGAAGGGTGGCCAGCCCCGCCGCCATGGCGAGGTTGTTCTTGCCGAAGGTCGAGCCGTGGACGACCGCCCGATCCATGCGGTCGAACATTCGGTCGAAGACGGCCGAGGTGCACATGATCGCCCCCACCGGAACGTGACCGCCCGAGAGCGCCTTGGCGCTGAGCAGCATGTCGGGCTCGACCCCCCAGTGCTCGATGGCCCACATCTTCCCGGTACGTCCGAGACCAGTCTGCACCTCGTCGGCCACGAAGAGGGTGCCGTACTTGCGGCACAGCCGAGCCGCCTCGGGCAGGAAGTCGTCATCGGGAATGTTGACGCCCTTGCCCTGGATGGGCTCGACCATGAGGCAGGCGACGTCCTTCTTGCGGAGCGTCTTCTCCAGCGCCTCGAGGTCGTTCATCGGGACCTGCCGGACGTCCTCCAGCATGGGACCAAAGCCGCTCTTGAAGATCTCCTCCCCATTCAGGGACAGGGCTCCGTAGGTGAGCCCGTGGTAGGCGTGATCGAGGTAGGCCACGCCCGTCCTTCGGGTGGCGTAGCGGGCGAACTTGATCGCACCCTCCACCGTCTCGGTGCCGGAGTTTGCGAAGAAGACCTTGGTCAACTTGGAGGAGGGCATGGTCTCGACCAGCGCCTCGGCCAGCAGCCCGCTGAGGGGGGAGACGTCGAGCTGGACGAGGTTCGGCATATCTGCCGTCAGGACCTCCTGCAGCGCGTCTCGGACGGTGGGGTGGTTTCGCCCCAAGGCGAAGGTGCCGAAGCCGCTCAGCAGGTCCAGGTAGCGGTCTCCGGCGTCGTCGAACAGATAGGCCCCCTCGGCCCGAGCATAGTGGCGGTCGTACCCGATGGTACGAAGGACTTTCACCAGCTGGGCGTTGAGATGGGTCTCGTGCAAGCGAAACTTCTCGCGTCCCCGTTCTTCGACGAGGGGTCCGATGAAGCCCGTCATGGGTTGTTCCTGAACTCTGCGCGCGTATGTGTCCAGCCTTCGGCGCCCATCCGGGGTTGCCCGTGGCGGGAGCAGATTGCGGTCTGGACCGAGATCGAGGTCACGAGAACGATCTTGTACCGGCAGGCCTTCCATCGTGCTAACCCGCGCCCTGAGGGCGGAGCGCGTGTCGAGTGAGGGCCTGATCGACGGACTTTCCGGGTTCCACCGTTCTTCAATGCAAGAACGGCGGGCTCGACTTCAGAAGATGTTGGCATTGACGGACGAGCAGATGGCTCGGCTCACCGCCGCGCTGTCCGAACAGACGGCCGACCAAATGGTCGAAAACGCCATTGGCGTTTTCGGCCTGCCCATGGGTTTGTGCACGAACCTGATCCTGAACGGTCGGCCCCGAGTCGCTCCCATGGTGGTGGAGGAGCCTTCGGTGATCGCTGCCGCCAGCTACGCCGCGAAACTGTTGCGATGGGCTGGCGGGATCGAAGCCGAGTCGACCGAGCCCATGATGATCGGGCAGGTGCAGCTGCTCGACGTCCCCAACCCCGAAGATGCCGAGCGTCGGATCCAAACCTCGGGCCTGGATCTGTTGGCTCTCGCCAACTCCCGGCACAGTCGCCTGACCGCAGTCGGGGGCGGCGCCCGCTCCCTCGAGGTCCGTCACCTCGGGCCCGTCGGCGAAGACGACCCGAGCGGGCCGATGATGATCGTTCATCTGATGGTCGACGTCCGGGACGCCATGGGCGCGAACGCCATCAACTCGATGTGCGAGACCCTGGCGCCGAAGCTGGAGGCTTTGTCCGGCGGGCGAGCTCGGCTTCGGATCCTGTCCAACCTCAGCGACGGCCGGACCGTCACCGTGCGAGGCCGGGTCCCCTTTGAGCGCCTGCTGAGCAAGAACGCCGAGCGGGGCCAAGACCTGGCTCGCGGCATCGAGGAGGCTTCGGTCTTCGCCGAACGCGACCCCTACCGCGCCGCGACCCACAACAAGGGGATCATGAACGGCATCGACGCCGTCCTCGTCGCCCTCGGCCAGGACTGGCGGGCGGTCGAGGCAGGCGCCCACGCCTTCGCGGCCCGCGACGGACGCTATTCTGCCTTGGCCCGCTGGCGCGTGCGGCCCGACGGCCTGCACGGTGAGATGACGGTCCCGATGGCCGTCGGCACCGTAGGGGGCGTCGTCAAGACCCACCCCGCGGTCCAGTCGGCGCTCGAAGTGGCGGCGGTGGAGTCGGCAAGAGACCTCGGCGAGCTGGCGGCGAGCGTGGGCTTGGCCCAAAACCTCGGCGCCCTTCGCGCCCTGGCGGCGGAGGGGATCCAAAGCGGCCACATGCGCCTTCACGCCCGGAACGTCTCGGTCGCCGCCGGAGCCGAGGGCGAGGAGGTCCGCCTGGTCAGCGAGCAGATCGCCGAATCCCGCGAGGTGAATCTCGATGCGGCCCGGGCCGCGTTGACCCGGCTTCGAGCCGGAAAGGTGGCGCGATGAGCCGAATGGGCGAGCGTCTCGACCGACTTCGAGAAGCCCAGCTTCCACGGATCACGGAGCTGATGGCCGACGCGGCACTGCGTCACTCGCCGGAGGGCTCGAGCCTGGTCGGCATGAACGCCTACCACTTCGAGACCGGCGGCAAGCGGCTCCGCGCCCTCCTGCCCCTGTTGGTCGGCGAGCTTCTGGGGCGCTCGCCGGAAGAGGCGCTCCCCTTCGGCGCCGCCTGCGAGATGCTCCACAACGCCACCCTCGTGCACGACGATCTCCAGGACGGCGACGAGCAGCGCCGGGGCCGGCCTACGGTATGGAAGGCCTTCGGGGATGCCCGGGCCATCAACCTGGGCGACGCGATGTTCCAGTACGCCCTGCTGCTCCTTCACCGCCTCGGTCTTCCGGCCGAGACGCGAGAGCAGCTCAGCCGGAGCATGCTGGAGGACACCATCGCCGTCATCGACGGGCAGGAGCGTGAGTTCGCCCTCAAGGAAGTCGACGCGCCGACCATGGAGTCCTACTTCCAGATGGTCGAAGGCAAGACCTCGGGTCTGTTCGGCCTGGTGCTCGGCGGCGCGGGTCGGGTCTACGGGGCCTCGGAGCTGGTGATCGACGCGCTTCGGAATTTGGGGCGCGAGCTGGGGGTGCTCTTTCAGATCCAGGACGACGTCCTGGATCTGTACGGCCAAAAGGGCCGCGGTCGGGTCGGGGAGGACGTCGCGGAGGGCAAGCGAAGCGTCATGGTGGTCCACGCTCTGGCTCACCTCGAATCCCGGGAGCGTCTCGAGCTGAAGGCGATCATCGACCGACCTCGCAACGAGACCACCGAGGCCGACATCGCCCGAGCCACCGAGCTGTTCGACGTCTGCGGGGCCAAGCGCTTCGCCCTCGACGAGATCAACCGCCGAAAGGAGGCCGCTCTCCGAGCCGCGTCGACGACCGGTGATCGAAACCTGATCGAGCTCGCCGAGTATTTGGCCGAGCTCTTCATCGCCCCGATCCGAGGCATCGACGGCGGCCCCGGAGGCGGGTCGGATTCGAGTACGATCAACAGCTCGCCCGAAGACGACCAGGCCTTCATGCAGCGCATCTTGCCCGACGTGTCCCGGACCTTCGCGCTCTCCATCGAGGCGCTGCCGGCCGACCTTCGCGACGCGGTGCGGACTGCCTATCTTCTGTGCCGCATCCTCGACACGGTGGAGGACGAAGCGAATCTGCCCTGGGCCCGACGGGACGCGCTGTTCGAGCTCTTCGAGCGGGCGCTGCTCGATCCGGAGAAGGCGACGAGCTTCGCCTCCGCCCCCGAGTGGACGACCGACGCCAGCAACCCAGAGTACGAGCTCTGCCGGCGCTCGCAAGCGGTGTTTCGAGACTTCGCCGTCGCCCCGGACTGGGTCAAAGAGGCGGTGCGCCCCCACGTGCTCGAGATGAAGACCGGAATGCGGGAGTATGCGGGCCGCCTCCAGCGAGAGGGTCGACTGCAGATCCAGGACGAAGCGGACCTCGATCGGTACTGCTACTTCGTGGCCGGCACGGTCGGGAAGCTCCTGACCGCGCTCTTCCTCGGTGCGCTGCCCGACTCCGACGACGACCTTCGTCGAGAGGCAGAGGCTCGGGCCGTCGCCTTCGGCCAGGGCCTTCAGCTCGTCAACATCATCAAGGACGTGGCCACCGACAGCGAGCGGGGCGTGTCCTTTCTTCCCGCCGACCTCGCGGCCCGCCACGGGCTGCAACCGGAGCAGCTGGTGGAGCCCGCTCATCGCTCGGCTGCGCTGGACGTGGTGAACCAGGTCGTGCGCCGAGCCTATGGCCACCTGGACCAGGCCATCGAATACACGATGCTCTGGCCGACCACCGCCACCGGACGAGACGTTCGCTTCTTCTGCGCCGTGCCCTTGGCCCTCGCGCTGGCCACGATGGAGGAGGTGCAAAAGTCCGTCGACACCGTGCGTACGGCGCACGTCCCCAAGATCAGCCGCGCCACCGTGGCCGCGCTCTTCGAGCAAGCCCGCAAGGCCGCCGGCTCCGACAGCGCCCTGGGCTCGATGCTCGAGAACCTCCGAAACCGCGAGCATCCCCTCGCTGTCTGACGGGGTTAGGTTCGGTCATTACCCTGATCTCAGGGCTACTTGCCTAGGACGGGACCGCGTTGGACTCGATCCAACTTCAAAACCGTACCAATTCTTGATGCGCCCCCGGTGGCCTCTTAGGGTCGACGAGAAGTGACGCTTTCCACGGTTCATCCGGGCCTACTCGACCGCCTCCGCCACCGGGGGTGGCGCATGACGGCCCAGCGCCGCGCCGTGGCCCAGGTGCTGACGGGGGACAATCTTCACCTCACGGCGGATGAGGTGTTCGAGCGGGCCGGCCACGTCCTCCCCGAGCTGAGCCGGGCCACGGTCTACAACACTCTCAACGAGCTCACCGACATGGGGGAACTGCGGGCAACCAGCTTCGACGGCGGCGTCACCCGGCGCTACGATCCGAACGGGCACGACCCGCACCACCACCTCGTCTGCACCGCCTGCGGCCACGTCCAGGATGTGCTGCCCGATTACGAGGTGCCCGACCTCCCCCGGCGGGATCGCAAGGGCTTCGAGCTTCACGACGCCCACATCGTCTACGAAGGCGTTTGTAGCGCTTGCCGCCGCTGAGCTCCCAGCCTTCATCAGCTGGAGCCATCCGGCGCGAGCTCCACCTGCCGTACCCGATGGTCCTCGAGCGCGAGGGCCCGCATCGAAGCCTCGACTTCGCCGGCGTCCGACTTCGTAGCCTCCGCCGTCAGCCCTAGGCGCAGCCGCACTCGGCCCGCCCGCGGGGGGCCTTCGAAGCCGGCCGTTCCCAGCAGGCGCCGATCGCTGCGCCGGACGACGTACCAAGTCCACCAGCGACGTTGCTCCGGCCCCGCTTCGAGACGTTCGTTCTCAGCCCGGAGCACCGCTTGGTCTCGACCGAGTCCTCTCCAGTCGGCCGCCGCCCGACTTCGGGTGCCCGCGGCCAGGGCCTCGACCGAGCGCAGCTCGGCGTGAAGGAGGTCCCGCGTCGCGGCCACGAGCTCGAAGCGCGTCGTGCGCCGAATGTGCGGCGTCAATTCGTCGATCCACGCCTGCGCTTCGGGCCAGGCGGAGCGCAACTGCTCCCGATCGCCGAGCTCGAAGTCTCGAAGATCGAAGCCCGGCACCATCGTGGTGCCCATCAGCCCGTAGCGCCCGCCGGGCTGGACGCGGGCGCCCTGCCAAACGCCCGCCGGTACGTGGTGCTGCACTTTTTGCCCGCCGAAGACATCCGGACCGAGCACGACATGCTCGACGTGACCGCCCTCATGAAGAAGGACGAGGTCCACCGGGTCTCCATGATAGAAGTGATAGACTTCGCCAAAGCGCAACCGATGCATCAGCCCCCGCGTATCGGGAGTCAGCAGGTAGAGGATCGCGGTGTGGAGGCTACGATCGAGGTCGGTCCACGTTGGCCCGGACGGGTCGCACCGAATCGTTTCCTTGAACCACCCACCCTCGAAGCCAAGGGGCTCCAAACCCAACAACTCGATGAGGGCTTTCGCGTCCATGCTCGAGTTGGGTGAAAGGCCGAGCCTTTGGTCAAGTGTGCAGCGCCCTCGACCTTCGCGATTGATCCAGTCGATGGACACCGATACAGGCTCCGGTCAGCGCGCGGTCGCGCGCGACACGACCAGGGCGTTACATGCTTGTTGGCCGGCGCGACCGTCACGTCGGGGCTCGAAGGAGCCTCGAGGACTGGACGACCATGAACCTGAGCTTGATTCGAACCACTCTGCGCCTCGCCGGCGGCCCACTCTTGTTGGCCGCCGTGGCCTGCGGCGACGGCCCCGAGCCTCTCACCCCGATCCTCACCGAACAGATCCAGGCCACCCAGGACGAGTGTGGCGATACGGGCGGCGTACGGATCCGCACCGGCCCCGACGCCGACGGGGACGGCGTCCTCGGCGAGAACGAAGTGGAGGAGGACGAGCTGGTCTGCGCGCCCCTGGACGGCGAGCCGGGTGAGCAGGGCGAAGGGGGAGCCGACGCTCTCGTTCGAACCTCGCCCGAGCCCGCCGGCGCCAACTGCGCCGAAGGTGGCGTGAGAGTCGAGAGCGGTGTCGACGCCGACCAGGACGGCACCCTCGATCCGAGCGAAGTCACCAGCACCACCTTCGTGTGCGACCAGCCGGTGGGTGAAGACGGCCTCGACTTTCTGGTTCGAACCAGCAGCATCGCCCCCGGCGCCGAGTGCGACACCGAGACCGGCGTCCTGATCGAGTCGGGTCTCGACGACGACCGCAGCGGCACCCTCGACGACCCCGAGGTCGACTTCAGCCAGGCCGTCTGCGAAGGCCTGACCGGCGCCACGTACCGGGTGGAGGTCGAGGTCGAGCCGCCGGGCCCGAACTGCCCCGCCGGCGGCCAGCGGCTACGTCGCGGGCCCGACCGCAACCGAGACGGGCTCCTTCAGGCCAGCGAAATCGAGGACGTGAGCTTCGTCTGTGACGCCCTCGCGACTTTGGTCCGGACCAGCACGCTCGCGCCGGGCGCTGACTGCGCCAACGGCGGCACGCGGGTCGACCGCGGACTGGACGTCAACGGGAACCAAGCCCTGGAGCCCACCGAGATCGTGGACACCGCCTTCGCGTGCGCGGGCTCCGACGGGACGAGCGTCATCGTGGACGTCACCGACGAGCCGGCGGGCGTGAACTGCCGAGACGGCGGCGTCCGCATCGACAGCGGCCGAGACTTGGACGGCAGCGGCAGCTTGGAGATGAACGAGGTCGAATCGGTCACCTTCGCCTGCGATGCCGCGGACGGCGAGGCCGGCCGAGGCAACAGCGCGGTTCGCGTCACCGCCGAGCCGGCTGGCGCCAACTGCGCCCTCGGGGGCAACCGAGTCGAGACCGGGCCCGACACCAACGGCAACGGCCAGCTCGACGACGACGAAGTCGTGAGCACCCAGTTCTTCTGCGATCGAGAAGACGTGACGACCCTGGTCAACGTCGTCGAGACGCCCCCCGACGCCGACTGCATCAACGGCGGCCGCACCGTGGAGAGCGGCGTGGACGTGAACGGCAACGGCACCCTGGATTCGTTCGAAGTCACGAGCTCGGTGCTCGTGTGCACGAGAACCGCGGTCGCGCCCCTGGCCTTCTCGACCATGAGCGGCGCCCTCGCCGACGCGACGGTCGGCATCGATTATTCGGTGAGTCTGGAGGCCGTCGGCGGTCAGGCGGGCGGCTACCAGTGGAGCCTCGCGGCGGGCTCCTCGCTTCCACCCGGTTTGAGCATCGACGCCAGCGGCACCCCGGACACCGAGATCTCGGGCGTCGCGACCCAGGTCGGCACCTTCAACTTCACCGTCATCGTCTCCGACAGCTTCGGCGCCGTCGACTCCCGGAGCTTCAGCATCGAGGTCGAGCCCTTCTGTGGTGACCCGAACCTCTTTGGCACGAGCTTCGAGGAGACCGACGTGGCGATAACGGCCTCGATCCCGAGCACTGCCTATGACATCGCGGCCGACACCTCGACCGCCGGCTGGCTCTATCTGGCCGGAACCAGCTCGCTGCAGCGGATCCGTAAGGACGGCAGCGCCGACGAGGATCTGGAGGCCGACCTGAACGTCAACTCCGACCTTCTGGGCTACGCCATTTCGGTGGTCGGCGACGACATCTACCTGGTGTCGGACGAGACCACCACCAACACGGATCGGGTCACACGCCTCAGCGACGACGGCGGCGCGACCTTTGCCTTTCAAAACATGCTGACCTTCACCTCGACCCCGACCGACATCCGGGGGGTGGCGGTCGACGTCGTGAGCGACACCATGTTCGTCGTGTCCCACGACACGCCGGACTGCCAGATCTGGGAGGCAAACATCGGAGGCACGCTGCCCGCGACCGCGACGCTGTTCGGTACTTTTACCGGCTACGGTAACTGCAGCGGGCTCGCCATCGACAGCCGCTTCCTCTATACCACCTCCGGGAGCACCCCCAGCGACAGCATCGAAGACGCCGTCGTTCGGATCGACCGGCTGAACTCGGCCAACACCCTGGAGCTCTTCGCCGACTTCTTCACCTTCAATCTGGACGACACCGGCTACAACGATCTGGAGGTCCAGGACTCCGACGGAGACGGCATCAGCGAGCTCCTCTTCGTCGCTGGCGACTCGGGGGACCGGCGGGTCTTCTGCCGGCCCGGCGGAGACCAGCAGTCAACGACGCCCGACTTCAGCGTCGACTATCTGAGCGATGGCCTGGCCAACGACAACGGCATTGCGGTCGACGCGGCGGTTCAGACCGTCTGGTACTACGACGAGTCGCCGGACGAGCTGGTGCGGGTGGACTGATGAACGACGAGATTCGAACCATGAAGCGCTTTACACTGAGCATCCTGGCGGCGACGGCCGTCGCCGCCTGCGGCAGCGAACCCGTCGAACCGCCCGCTTTGGTCCTCTTCGACTCCACCCCGGCGGCGACGGCCGACTGCCCGAACGGCGGTCAGACCATCCGGACCGGGCTCGACGACAACGACGACCGAGTCCTGCAGGACGAGGAGGTCGACTCGGTCGAGAACCTCTGCAACGGCCCCGATGGCGAGATCGGCGATCCCGGAGACGACGGGCTTCGGACCCTGGTGGACCGCAGCGAAGAGCCGGCCGGAAACAACTGCCCCAACGGCGGTGAGCGGATTCGGGTCGGCGTCGACGACGACGCCGACGGTACCCTCGACGACGAGGAGATCGACGCCACGACCTACGTCTGCCGCGGCGAAGACGGCGATGACGCCCCAGCCCTACTGACCGCCACCAGCACCAACGCCGGAGGCCTGTGCGAGGAAGGCGGCACCGTCTTCACGGCCGGCGTCGATACGAACCGCAACGGCGTGCTCGACGAAGCCGAGATCACCGAGACCCGTGCATCCTGCAACGGGGCCTCGGGCGCCGCGACCATCGTGGTGGTCGAGAACGAGCCGGCCGGCGCCGAGTGCCCGGTCGGCGGCAGCCGGATCGTCACCGGAACCGACGAGAACGGGGACGGCCAGCTCGCCGACAGCGAGATCTTCGACGAGGCCTTCGTCTGCGACCCGACCGTCAACCTGGTCGAAGTCACCGACGTCGCGGTCGGGACCTCGACCGCCTGTCCGAACGGCGGCCAGCAGATCGACCAGGGCATCGACACCAACGGAGACGGCACGCTGGAAGCGGCCGAGATCCAGTCGACCCGCCTCGTCTGCAACGGCCTCGACGGGCTCCCGGTCCTCGCCGGCGAGACGAACGAGCCCGCCGGCACCAACTGCCCCGACGGCGGCACCCGGCTGGCGGTGGGTCGGGACCTCGATCTGGACGGGACCCTCGACCCCGACGAAGAGGAGTCGGTCAGCTTCGTGTGCGACGGCGCTCCGGGCGAGGACGGCACGACCGGTACCGCGGTCCGCACCAGCTCGGAGCCTCCGGGCCCGAACTGCATCAACGGCGGCACCCGGATCGAGACCGGCACCGACGCCAACGCCGACGGCGTCCTGGCCGACAGCGAGGTGAGTCAGACCTCCTTCGCCTGCGACGGCCAGGCGGCCCAGACTCTGGTCGACATCTCCCCCGAGCCTCCGGGCACCAACTGCGCCGATGGCGGCCGGATCGTGACCTCGGGTCCCGACACGAACAGCAACGGGACCTTGGATCCGGCCGAGGTCAGCAACACGACCTTCCTCTGCAACACCCTGGCTTCGGTTTCGGTCGGGATAACGACCCAGAGCTTGCCGGGCGGGCTGGAAGGCAACGCCTACGGCGCGACCATCACCGCAACCGGGGGTAACGGCGGGAGCTACAGCTGGAGCATCACCTCCGGCGCGCTCCCTTCCGGTCTGACCCTGGACCCGACCGGAACGCCGAGCACTCAGATCTCAGGTACCCCAGGCGCCACCGGCACCTTCAACTTCACGGTCCAGGTGGAGGACTTCTTCGGCAACACGGGCACCCAAGCCTTCACGCTGGTGGTGACGGAGATCTTCCGGGTCACCAGCTTCACCCTCCCCCGGCTGGAGCAAGGCACCGCCTACAGCGCCTCGCTCAGCTCGGCCGGCAACACCGGCGTCGTGAGCTGGGCGGTGGTGGATGGTAGCCTGCCCAACGGGATCAGCCTCGGTTCGAACGGCACCTTCTCCGGCACGCCGACCGACGGCGCAGGCAGCCGCTTCATCGTGGAAGCGACCGACGGCGGCAGCGGCGACGCCATCCTGGTGGCGCTGCGGATCAAGGGTGAGCAAGACTACGTCTACACCTGCGGCGACACCATCACCGACGGTCAGGACGACATGGTCATCTATCCCCTCACGGGCGGAACCACCGGCGCCGGGGTGACGGTGACGGGCGCCAACGCCGACGCCGACTGCGCCGACCAGGTCGAGTTCTCGCCGTCCGGCGGCGACTTCATCGCCTTCACCGGCGAAGAGACCTCGGGCATCGAGGAGCTCTTCGTAGCGTCGACGACCGCCACCGTGGCGGCGACCAAGGTCAATTTGCCGCTGATGACGACCAGCAACGACGTCGATGAGTTCGCGTGGTCTTCGGACGGGCGCTACCTGGCGTACAACGCCGACGATGTGAGCAACTTCGACGAGAACCTCTTCGTCGTCGACACCATGAGCTTCCCGAACGTGACCACCACCCAGGTCAACGCGGTGAATGGGGACGTGTTCTCCTTCGCTTGGGTCCCGGGCACGAGCCAGCTGGTCTATGTGTACGAAGACCAGACGACCGGAGACGAAGAGATCCGAATCGCCGACGCCGCCAACCTGGGCACCGAGACGACGCTCAACGGTCCTTTGGTCGCCGGCGGGAACGTGAGCTCCACCTTCGCCATCAGCCCCGACGGCGATTGGGTCGTCTATAGAGCCGACGAGCTGGTGGACAACGAGTTCCGATTGTTCTCGGTCGACATCAGTGGCGCGACGCCGGGGGCGCCGACGGAGGTCTCGGGCCTGACCGACCCCGATGCCGACGCCGACTTCAGCGACTTTGGCTTCTCGCCCAACGGTCGGTGGCTGGCCTTCATCGGTGACGCCAACAACGAGGAGGACGCTTTGTTCGCGGTCGACTTCGACGGCGGCTTTGCGAGAAGTCGCCTGTCGCCAGTGCTCAACGATTCCGCCCTCGACGTGTTCGAGTTCGCCTGGTCCCCGAACAGCCGGCGGGTCGCCCTTCGGGGCGACCTCGACGTCGACCTGGACACCGAGCTGTATGTGGCCGACACCGAGATACCAGGGTCGACCATCCAGCTAAATCCGGAGCCGCAGACTGGCCTTCAGGACGTCGACACCTTCAGCGATGAGTTCGCGTGGTCTCCGAACGGGGACTACGTGGTCTTCAACTTCGACGAGGACACCTCGGTCAACGAGCCCTTCTTGGTCTTTCTCGGCGATGCAGCGAACCCCGTTCGCCTCGCCGGGATGGCCGGGCTCTCCGACGACGGCGGCCAGGCCTACAAGGTCTCCGACGACGGGGACTTGGTCTTCGCTACGCTGGAGTTGAACAGCTCGACGCAGGTCGAGCTGTTCGTGGCGACAGTCGACGCCGGCACCCAAACGGTGGGGGCCCTCACCAACGCCAACAGCTTCATGGACGCCAGCTCGGACACCAACGAGGACTACGCGCTCATCGATGGCGGGGACTCGGTGCTCTACCGCGCCGACCCCTTCACCGCCTTCGAGGACAACGCCCTGATCCGCTCGGTGGCTGGCGGCACCATCGGCACCGAGACCCAGGTCAACCCGACCCTGCCTGCGGGCGGCGACGTCGACGACATCGGGGTGGAAGAGGAATGAAATCGATGCATCGACGAAACGCGATGGCCGCGGCCCTGATGGCCGCCGGAGGTCTTTGGGCCTGCGGCGACGACGTGGACCCGCTCCCCCAGCCCATCATCCAGTTCGCCATGGCGCCCATGAGCGACTGCCCCGACGGCGGTCAGCTGGTCCTGACCGGGATCGACCTCGACGAGAATGGCGTCCTGGAAGGCAACGAGATCGGGAGCAGCACCCCGGTTTGCGCCGGCGGCGCCGGCGAGCAGGGTGAGCAGGGTCTCCCCGGCACCAACGCCCTTCTGCGGACCGTCGACGAGCCCGCAGGCGCCAACTGCGACAACGGAGGGCTCCGGATCGAGGTCGGAGCCGACGACGACGGCGACGGCAGCCTGGCCGAGGGCGAGGTAGACCAGACGACCTTTGCCTGCGACGGCGCCCCCGGCGCGGCCGGTCGCCGGACCCTCTCCCGGATCGACGAGACGCCGCCGGCTGGCTGCGTGGGCGACGGCTTCACCATCGAGTTCGGTCTCGACCTGAACGAGAACGGCATGCTCGACGACATGGAGGTCCAGAGCTCCGAGTCCTTGTGCGACGGCGAAGTCGGCCTCAGCCAGATCGTCTCCACCGAGGTCGAGCCAGCCGGCCCCAACTGCCCGGTGGGCGGCATTCGTCTGGACGTCGGCATCGACGAGAACGAAGACGGCGTCCTGAGCGAGGACGAGCTCGACCGGACCGAGTACGTCTGTGATCCGGTCAACGCCCTGGTCAGGACCGGCCCCGACACCTCGGGCCAGTGCCCGAACACCGGCACCCGGATCGAGTCGGGCCTCGACGCCAACGGCGACGGGATCCTGCAGCCCGGCGAGGTCCAACAGAGCAGCACCACCTGCGCCGGCGCCGACGGTGCGCAGATCCTGGTGACGACCCAGCCCGAGGCTCCCGGCACCAACTGCCCGGACGGTGGCCAGCAGGTGCGGTTCGGCTCGGATCAGAACGGCGACGGAGTCCTTCAGCCAGCCGAGGTCAGCACCACCCGCTTCATCTGCAGCGGCGCCGACGGCGCCGACGGAAGCGGCGGCAGCTTGGTCCTCGTCTCGGCCGAGCCGGCGGGCTCCAACTGCGCCGACGGCGGCACCCGCATCGACGTCGGGCCCGACGGCGATGACGACGGCGTCTTGGATCCCGATGAGATCGTGAGCACCAGCTATTCCTGCGATGGCGCGGCGACGGCGTCGCTGGTCGAGGTGAACGAAGAGCCGGCGGGTGTGAACTGCGCCGACGGCGGCGTACGCATCGAGAGCGGCGTGGACGACGACGGCGACGGAGTGCTGGACGCGGGCGAGATCGACGACACCAGCTTCGTCTGCGACGCCCCCGGAACCTCGGTCCCCTTCTCGATCATCACCGCCGCCCTCCCCGACGACTTCTCGACCCTCCCCTACGAGGCCGACATCACCGCCGCCGGCGGCACCGGTGGCAGCTACAGCTGGGCCGTCACCTCGGGCTCCCTTCCGCCCGGGCTGACTCTGGACGCCTCCGGCACGCCGAGCACCACGCTCAGCGGGACCCCGACGATGAACGGCACCTTCAACTTCACGGTCGAGGTCACCGACTTCTTCGGTCAGACCGCGAGCCAGGCCCTCTCGGTCACCTTCACCGCGCCCCCCTGCAGCCGCGGGATGGGGGGCTTGGTCGGGACGACCTCCACCATGCTCGTCGTCGACTCGACCTTTCCGTCCAACGTGACCGGCCTCGCCACCGACACGAGCACCTCGGGCTACGTGTACTGGGTGAACGACGGCTCCGGTTTCTCGACCAACGGGGACCTGGAGCGCTTCGACAAAGTGACGGGGGTATCGGAGGACGTGGCGGCCCTCGTGCCGGGCCTGAACCTGCCCGACATCGGCCAGATCCATGTCGACGCGAAGGGCGACGACATCTACCTGACCAGCGCCGACTCCAGCTGCACGACCGACTGCGTGTGGCGGATCTCGAGCGACGGCGGCCAGACCTTCACCCTCGATGCCCTGGGTGACTTCACGACCCTGTCGCCCAACGACGACTTCAACGGCATCGTCGAGTACGACGGTACCATCTTCGTCATCACCGACGACTTCACGGAGGCCGAGCTCTATTCGATGCCGGCCAGCGCCAGCTCGACCACGGTGCCGACCCTGCTCGGCAGCTTCCAGGACCTGGGCGACTGTCAGGGCCTAGCCGCCGACGACGACTACATCTACACCCTGTGCGATGATGACTCGGGTGGCGTGACAGAAGGCATCGTTCGGATCGACAGGACCACATTCAGCTTTGAAATCCAGGAGTTCGATCTCGGCTTCATCACGGGCTCGACCGGCGGACAGATCTACGCCGACGACACCGACGCCGATGGCCTCGCCGACTTCCTGTACGCCCAGGGTGACTCGGGCAACCAGCACTACGTCTGTGACCCGACGGGCGCCCTCCCCTGGTTCTCGGGTGCTCTCGGGGGCGACGGGGATGACGAGGGCCTGGCCTACGACGCCGCGAACCAGGTGATCTGGCAGATCGACGAGTCCACCGACGACGCCTACAGCCTTCAGTAGGCAGCGTCTGGGCTCCGCGTTGAGTCCCGGTCGCGTCCTTTGCTAAGGACGCGACCGTGGAC